>CABWYS010000013.1 GCA_902509555.1 uncultured SAR86 cluster bacterium | reverse complement strand
ATTCAAGAATTTGTAAATCAAAGCCTGGAATCTATAGAGATATATAATCCAAATCTTCGTTGGAAAGTGGATACTTCTGCTTTTAGAAAACTACATGGATTTAAAGTCAGTAAAATTGATAGGAGAGCAAAATATATCCTGCTTCATATTAAAGAATCACAAATACTCGTTCATCTAGGAATGACTGGAACACTTAGAATTGCTGATAAAAAATCTAACTTTTATAAAAAGCATGACCACATTGAGTTTATTTTTCAAAATGGAAAATTAATTTTTAATGATCCACGAAGATTTGGATCCATGCATCACATTTCAGACCCCAGCTCTCACTTTTTATTAGAAAAGCTTGGTCCAGAACCTCTTTCAAAAGAATTTAATGGAGAGTACCTATGTCATAAAATTAAAAAATCATTATCCCCAATTAAAAATTCTCTCATGAATCAACAAAATGTAGTTGGCATAGGGAATATTTATGCAAATGAGATATTATTTGATGCCAACATTCGCCCCACAAGAAAAAGCAAAACACTTAAGAAGAAAGAATATAATGAGATTGTTGCATCTTCTAAAAAAATCTTAAAACATGCTATTGATGCAGGAGGTACAACCCTTAAAGACTTTCATCAACCTGATGGAAATAAAGGTTATTTCAAAATAGATCTAGCTGTTTATGATCGTGCTAATAAGATGTGCAAAAAGTGCAAAGAAACCTCGATCAAGAGAATTGTTCAATCACAAAGAGCAACTTTTTATTGTCGTAAATGTCAGGTTTAGCCAGAGATCTTTTTTTGCAAGGCTGTCTTAACATTTGGTGGCACAAAACGAGAGACATCTCCACCAAAAGTTGCAATTTCTTTTACAAGACTAGATGAAACATAAATTAAAGTATCTTTAGGTGTAAAGAAGATACTCTCAATATCCGGCGCTAAACTTCTATTCATAGTAGCTAATTGAAATTCATATTCGAAATCAGCAACCGCTCTTAAGCCTCTAATAATAGCAATTGCACCATTATCTCTTGCAAGGTCTACTGTTAATTTTTTTGAATATCCCAATACTTCAATCTTTGCGTTGTCTTTAAAGATTTCTGAGATTAGCTCAATTCTCTCCTCAACACTAAACAAAGGATTTTTGGATTGGCTCTCAGCAACACTAAGAATAACTTTATCAAATAAAGCAGCAGCTCGTTCAACAATATCAATATGGCCAAAGGTAATTGGATCGAAGGAGCCTGGATAAATAGCTGTTTTCATTAGCGAATGATACTAAACATTCCTTATTCAGCAAAATATCTACAAATTTATGTAAAATATTACCCAATGAAAAGCAAAAAAATAAAATTACAAAGAGCAAAAAAACTAAAGTCTGAGATGCCATCTGCTGTAGATGATGCGGCAGATGTAATGTCAAAATTTTCAAGTAAAAAAAATAAGGTTTTGCTGGAAGATAAAAAATTCTCCTTTCCACCAATTGATTATGAAAAGCCGCCTCACTTTTAGTGATCAAAAAAAAGGGGCTTTCGCCCCCCTTTTTTTTGGAATATTTAATTTGAATTACATCAAATCATTATTCATAACCTTATTCCATGCTGCAACGAAATCATGTGCAAATTTATCTTTGGCATCATCACTTGCATAAACCTCAGCTAGCGCACGAAGTTGTGAATTGGAACCGAAAGCTAAGTCAACCCTAGTAGCAGTTCTAACTTTCTCACCAGAAACTCTATGAGAGCCTTCATAGGTATTTCCAGTGCCATTTGGTTTCCATGAAACTGACATATCTAACAATGTTGTGAAATAATCGTTTGTCAGTTGATTAGGATTATCAGTGAAAATACCATAATCATTATTACTGATCCCCAATGATCTCATGCCGCCCAATAGGACTGTCATCTCAGGAGCAGTTAAACCTAACAATTGTGATTTATCGAGCATCATTTCCTCAGAGGGAATATCAGACTCAGAGCCTAAGTAATTTCTAAAACCATCAGCAATTGGTTCTAAAACAGCAAATGATTCTTCATCTGTCTGATCCTGTGTTGAATCGCCACGTCCAGGAGTGAATGGCACCTCAATCCCTGAGGCTTTCTCAATGCCAACATTCCCACCCATAACAATTACGTCTGCAATAGAAGCTCCTGTATCGGATGAAATTTTTTCATAAATAGATAGAACTTTTGACAGTTGCTCAGGTTTATTTACTTGCCAATCTTTTTGAGGAGCTAAGCGAATCCTTGCGCCATTAGCACCACCTCTCAGATCTGAATTTCTAAATGTTGAAGCACTTGCCCATGCTGTTTCTACCATTTCTTGAATTGAAAGCCCTGATTCAGATAATGCTGTTTTAAGAGCATTTAAGTCATAGTCGGTATTACCTTCAGGAACTGGATCTTGCCATATCAATTCTTCAGTAGGTACCTCTGGCCCTAAATATCTTCCCTTAGGCCCCATATCTCTATGTAACAACTTAAACCAAGCGCGCGCAAAAGCATCAGCAAACTCTTCAGGGTTTTCATGAAAACGCTTGGAGATTTTCCTATATGCGGGATCTTCTCTCATTGACATGTCCGCAGTGGTCATCATAGTCGGTACCTTTTTTGATGGATCTGCCGCATCTGGAGCCATATCTTCTTCTTTTTGCCCTATTGCATGCCAAACTATCTTTCCAGCAGGAGTCTCTACTTTCTCCCATTCGTATCCAAATAAAAGATCAAAATATCCATTGTCCCATTTGGTAGGATCAGCAGTCCAAGCTCCTTCAAATCCGCTTGTTATGGTATCAGCCCCTTTTCCAGATGCATGGGTACTTTGCCAACCAAAACCCATGTTTTCTAATGGCGCGCCCTCTGGTTCTAATTGAACATGATCTTCTGCTCCAGCGCCGTGCCCTTTTCCAAAAGTATGGCCACCAGCTACAAGAGCGACTGTTTCTTCATCATTCATTGCCATTCTGGCGAAGGTTTCTCTTACATCTCTTCCGCTTGCAACTGGATCTGGGTCTCCATCTGGACCTTGAGGGTTGACGTATATTAAGCCCATCTGGACTGCGCCTAATGGATCTGCAAGGTCTCTAACTCCGCTATATCTTTCATTTGTAAGCCATTCTTTCTCAGCACCCCAATTAATATCTTCCTCGGGAGCCCAAATATCTGGGCGACCCCCCCCAAAACCAAATGTTTTTCCACCCATTGATTCTATGGCAACATTTCCAGCTAGTATTAAAAGATCGGCCCAACTAATTTTCTTTCCATATTTTTGTTTAATCGGCCAAAGAAGTCTTCTTGCTTTATCTAAGTTTCCATTGTCAGGCCAGCTATTCAGGGGTGCAAACCTCTGGGCACCTGTTCCGCCACCTCCTCTTCCATCACCAGTTCTATATGTACCTGCAGCATGCCAAGTCATTCTGATAAAAAATGGTCCGTAATGGCCATAATCTGCTGGCCACCATTCTTGAGAGTCTGTCATTAAATCATTTAGATCTTTTTTTAATGCATCAAAATCCAGTTTTTTGAATTCTTCAGCATAATCAAAACCCTCATCCATTGGATCAGTTTTTTTATCATGTTGATGTAATATGCTTAAATTAAGCTGGTTTGGCCACCAATCTTGATTAGATGTTCCCGTCGAACTGTTCGAGGAAAGGCTGCCGTGCATGACCGGACATTGACTATCTGAACTTTGTGTTTCTTTACTCATAATTAATTCCGTAATAAATATTTAAATTCACTGCGTAAAGCTGTGGTATGAAATAGCTTACATATTTTTTATGTATTGGTAAATATATAAAAAAAGAATATTATGTTCGATTTAATAAATGATGAAATAAAACGCTATGTTAACTTTGAAACAAATAGATTATGCCCTGGCAGTAGGAAAAAACTTGCACTTTAAAAAAGCTGCAGATGAATGTTATGTATCTCCCTCTACTCTTAGTAACGCAATTACTGAGTTAGAAACGCAACTTGGAGTCAAAATTTTTGAAAGAAATAATAAAAAAGTTATTGTTACAAATCTTGGACATGAAATCTTACATAAAGCTCAACAGATTAAGTTAGAAGTTCAAAATATATATGAGTTAGTACAAAATAAATCCAATGGATTAAGCCGTTATTTATCCCTTGGAATCATCCCAACAATCAGTCCTTATTTTCTTCCATTAGTTCTCCCAAAAATACAGAAAGAATTTCCTGATCTCAAGCTTCAAATTGAAGAAGGTCAATCAGGATTGCTAACTCAAAAAGTAAGAGACGGCGATCTAGATATGGCGATACTTGCCTTGCCCTATGAATTAAAGGGCTTAAACAGTCTTAAATTTTGGGAAGAAGATTTTTATTGGGTTTCACACGATCAAAATAAACTTGCTGGCAGAAGTGAGATCAAAGCTTCAGAACTGGAGCAATCTCAATTGATGCTTTTGGAAGATGGTCATTGCTTAAAAGACCATATATTGGATGCATGTAATATCTCATCTTCGTCTAAATACTCTATAAAAGCCTCAAGCCTGAATACATTAATTCAATTAGTCAAAGGAAAGATGGGAACAACGCTAGTGCCTAAAATGGCTTTAAAGGAGCTTGTAAGCAATAAAAAAGGACTAGCAATTTCTCATCTAAATGAAGCAGGGCCTCATAGGGAGATTGCATTAATTATTCGAGAAAATTATGCTGGAATAGAGAGCGCAAAATTGCTGAGAAATTTTTTTAAAGAAAGATTAAAAGAAAGTAGCTAGAAAATAAATACTTAATCTAATTAAGTGAATCAAGAGAATCAGTTTTTTGCCACTGCAAATTAAAGTCTCTACTTATAAACTTAACAATTCCATCTCTTCTCTCAAGAGTATCTTCATAGATAATTCCCATATCTAATTTCTTCATCTGACCATTTTCTTCAAATATGTGGCTTGCTATGCAATACGTCTTTCCTTTATAGGTATTGCCATCCCAAGATCCATCAATATTTCCAATAAGGTGCATTGTCTTGGTATAAGTAGCAACCAAATAATTCATTGCGCCCATAAATCCTTCAATACCATCTAATTCATATCCACCGGTCATAGAAAAATCGGACCACATAATTGTATCTAACTGATCAAAACTTCTTGAGTCTACAATTTCAGCATATTGGTAAATAACTTTTTTAGCCTCACTATTAATTTCCATGGTATTCGCTCCTAAAAAAATTGGGATGCATAGAATTAAAAAAAATATTTTTGTTATAAAGTATCTGCTCATCATTAACTTATCTAACTATAATTTACTTAAATCACTAATGGCACTCAAAACTGGCTTAATATCTTCTCTGGAGCGAACAAAATTTATTGGAAAAATTTCAATCTCGGTTAAACCAGCCGCGATTGATTTTTCTGCTTGTTGCAATGTCAGCTCAAGATTGGGTGCACCGGAAGCATCAATTTGTGTAGGTAATTGACCTCTTATTCTTGGTATATTTTTAACATTATTTTTTTTGAATGCTGCAGCAAGAAGCTCTTTTCCATTAGCAATAAAATCAGCATCGGTTTTAATAGGGATCCATCCATGGCCAATATTTGCTATCTTTTGAGCAGTTTCTTGAGTCATTTTAAGACCAAATAATAGTGGTAAATCTGATCCTTGAAATGGTTGCGGCTGGCACCATATATCTTCAAACTTATATATGTTTCCTGCAAAAGAGGCTGGGCTACTTTCCCACAATAATTGGCAAATTTTTAATGTCTCCCAAAAAATCTCCGATCTTTTCTCAAATGGAACTCCTGCCACATGATACTCTTCTTCTTGCCAACCCATTCCAACCCCTAATTCTAATCTACCTTTTGAAATCGAGTCTAATGTTGCTGCAGTTTTAGCCAATAAAGCTGGATTCCTTAAAGAGGCAATTAATACTGCTGTACCAAGGTGAAGTTTTGTTGTGTGCGAAGCAATCATTGTTAAGACAGTTAGCGGTTCATACCATGGAGCCTCAGAGGGCAAAGGAAAACTACCAAATGGATATTTGTGAAGATTCTTTCCCATCACAACATGATCCGTAAGACTGATACCGTGAAATCCAAGCTCTTCTGCAGATTGAGAGATTTCTATATATGAATTTATATCGCCCTCATAAAAATTATGCAGTCCAAACAAACCAGCAATCAATTTCATTATTACTTCTCCATTTATAAGATCATATTAATTGTACGAATATTTTTACTCTATTGCACTTTCGAAACTTAAATGTAAATTTATATCACTAACAACAAGGCCAAGGATGATAAAAGCAATTTTAAAAACATATTAAAACTATCATATGAAATTGAAGAGATTAGCGACTTACCAACAACTGCTCCTGCATAGCCTGAGAGAGCTAAGATAAAAATAAAGATTAGATACTCTTTTAATGAGAAACTAAAAAAATAAATAAATAAGACAATTTTAATTGCGTGCTGAAAAATCATTACCGCGCCATGATTTGCAACCAATACCTCTGGAGAGAGATTTTTTGTTCTCATATAAGCTGTTACTAATGGCCCATTTGCTCCGATAAAAATTCCAGCAAAACCAGAGATAAATCCACAGAACCAATCATTTCGCATTACTGAGAGTATTAAATTGTCTAGAGGAGCCCAAGTAAAAAATAGAATAGTGCCTGCAATTATCCATATCAGTATTTCTTCTGAAACATTGCCAAATAAAAGAATTCCTACAAAAGCACCAAAAAGAGTAGAAATTAAAATATTTTGAATTAGGCTCCAACTGAAAAATTCTTTATATACATATGTCCTTGATAAATTATTAGATAATTGGATGGCGCCATGCAAAGGAATAAGGGTTCCCGGAGAAAATGATTGAGCTAGTGCCACTAACATGATTAGGCCACCTCCAACACTAAAAATAGAAGTTAGCAAAGAAGTCAAAAATGACAGTAATGTAAAAAAGGCAAAAATTTCTAAAGACATGTAAGAGTGTGTTTTTACAATAAAGGAATTAAGATTAACTCATGACAAATATAGATCAAATAATAAATAAGCTAACCTTAAGAGAGAAAATCTCTCTACTAAGTGGTTTTAATTCTTGGTACACAAATAAAATTGAGCAAAAAAATGTTCCAAGTATAAAAATGTCAGATGGTCCTAACGGGGTTCGGGGTGACTCTAATTCAGGAAAGTCTTCGGCTTGTTTTCCTTGTGCAATCTCAATAGGCTCTACATGGGATCTTAAGTTGATAAATGATATTGGTATTGCTTTGGGCGAGGAAGCTCAGGCAAAAGATGTAGATGTGCTATTGGGCCCAACAATAAATATTCATAGACATCCTTTGGGAGGAAGACATTTTGAGAGTTTCTCTGAGGACCCATTCTTGACTGGGAAAATTGCAACCAATTATGTTCAGGGCGTTCAATCTCAAGATGTTGCAGCCTGTTTAAAACATTTTGTTGGGAATGATACTGAGTATGAGAGACATTCAATAAGCTCTAATATTGATGAGAAAACTCTGAGAGAAATATATTTACTTCCATTTGAGATGGGCGTCAAGCAAGGAAATGCAAAAGTTGTAATGAGTGCATATAACAAATTAAATAATATCTATTGTAGTTCTCATCAAGAATTATTAATTCAAATCTTAAAGAAAGAATGGGGTTTTGATGGATATGTTGTTAGTGACTGGGGGGCCGCGCTTGAAACCGAAGAAAATGCAAATGGTGGGTTAGATCTTGAAATGCCAGGGCCTGGAAATGTCTGGGGGAAAGCTCTAATTAGTGCTGTTAAAGCTAAAAAAGTTTCTGAGGATTTGATTAATGATAAAGTTAAAAGAATCTTATCAGTTGCAGAATTTTCTAAACGTTTCGATGAACCAAATATTAAAAATGAAGAAGCTCTTGATCGGCCGGTACATAGAAAGCTATTAAGAAAAGCTGCAGCAGATGGAATGGTTCTTTTAAAAAATGAAGGCTTACTGCCTCTTAAAAAAGATATTAAAAAACTGGCAATTATTGGTCCTAATGCTAAAGAGGCACAAATTATTGGTGGTGGCAGTGCGAGCCTGAGACCTCACTATCAAATTCACCCTCTTGAAGCACTCCAACAAAGACTTGGATCTGAAACAGAAATTTTGTACTCCAAGGGTTGTCATACGCATAAATATCTCCCAAGGATCAATGAAAAGCTAATGGCTGATACAGATGGTTTCTTGGTTGAATACTTTGATGGAAATAATTTTAATGAGGGCTTAATTTTAAAAGAGCGCTTGATAGGGAGTAAATTTTGGGTTTTTGAAGGCTTTGCAAAGGATGTAATCTCAAAAGAAGAAAGGCCAAATATTTCTGTAAAGTTTTCTTGTGAATATACTCCAGATATTTCTGGTCAACATGAATTTGAAATTTTTGGCATTGGTCAATGCCGTTTACTAATTAATGACAAGGAGCTAATTGATAATTGGAATAATACAGATCCAGGTGAAGCCTTCTTTACTTTTGGCTCTGCTTCTAGAAGAAGCATCGCAGATTTTCAGAAAGGGAAAACTTATAGAATTGAAATGCAGTATCATTTTGAAGGAAGTTTCCCTGCTGTCTATATAGGTTGCCGGCCTCCTGATGAGGTAGATTTATTTGCAGAGGCCATAGAAGCTGCATCAAATGCAGAAGAAGTTGTTTTGATAGTAGGGACCAATTCAGATTGGGAAACGGAAGGAAACGACAGAGCTAATTTTGATTTGCCTGCTAATCAAAATAAATTAATTGAAGCAATTTTAGAAGCTAACCAAAATACAGCCTTAGTTATAAATACAGGGTCGCCAGTTAACATGCCTTGGGCAAACAAGGCAAATGCCATAATACAAACATGGTTTGCTGGGCAAGAATTTGGAAATGCTTTGTTTGATATTTTATCAGGCGAAGTTAATCCATCTGGAAAATTGCCAACATCATTCCCAAAAAACATTGAGGATACTCCAGCTTATAAATCATATCCTGGAATGGATTTGCAAATGAACTACGATGAAAAACTCTTAGTTGGTTATAGGTGGTATGAAAAGAATTCTACAAAGCCTTTATTTTGCTTTGGTCATGGTCTGTCATTTACGAAATTTAAATATGAGAATATCGATGTAACGATAGAGAGCAATATGGAAGTATCATGCAAATTTACCATTCAAAACACTGGAAATATGGCGGGGTCAGAAACGGCTCAATGCTATGTAGGCTTTTCAGATCCTCTGCCTGATGAGCCTTTAAAGACTTTGCAAGGTTTTGTTAAAACAAATGTAGAGTTAAATGAAGTCAAAAATTTAGAAATAAGACTAACCCCCAGAAATTTCTCTCATTGGTCAGTAGATACTAAAACCTGGCAAATTAGAGGAGGTTCTTATCAAATTTTTATTGGCTCTTCCTCAGAAAATATTCATCTGAAAGCCATCATCAATCTTGAGCAAGTGCTAGAAGTTCTTTAGCAGATAGTTCGATTTTTGATGCTTGAATGGAACTGTTGGTTTCAAAGATAGTTCTTGGTCCAATCAGTGGAAAAATTAAATAAGATTTGTGCAGTACGTATGCAAGGGCAATTTGGATGGGTTGCACATTCCTTTGTTCGGCTATTTCAAAGCATTTCTGCCTTCTATTTAAATTTTTTTCATAGTGCCAAACTCTCATCTCTTCATCCAAGGTAGGATTTGAAAAATGCTCATTGGAAATTATCTCTTTTTTCTTAATAAAGAATCCTCTTGCTTGAGAAGACCAAGGAAATAACATTATCTTCTCTTCAATTAGGTATTTTAAATAAGCATCATTAACTCCGACACATCCTGGCCATACAGGTTCAACCATTTCAGCTAAACTAAAATTATTGCTAAGTACAATGAATGGTTCTTTTTTATTTTGAATTGCATAAGTTCTTGCTTGTGAAAATCTCTCTAGCTCCCAATTTGATGCGCCTATTAAATCAACTAAACCTTCATCTTTAATTTCATCTATTGCATCTACAAATTCATCTACTGGAACATCTAAGTTGTCTCTGTGCAAACAGAAGATGTCAAATTTTGAAACCTGAAGGCGCTCAAGAGATTCTAGTATTTGAGGACGGATGTACTTGGGCTCACATTCGGGTGTATGAGCTCCCTTGCCGAGAACTATAACCTCTTTTTCTAACTGCCTAGAGTTTATCCAATCGCCAAGATACTTATCGCCCTTTCCATGGTTATATATATAAGCAGTATCAAAAATTCTGCCGCCAGATCCAAAGAAATGGTCAAACATCGTAAACGCATGAAGATCAGAAGTTTGGTTATCGCAGCCTAAAGCTAATCTTGAACCAAGCTTTTTTAAACCTGGCACTTGAACGTTTTCAAGTTGTGGTTTTTGTAATAAGTAAGCTTGGGATTTAAATATTGGAGAGTAGTTAATAGAGCTTTTTGGACATTCTATTTTTATTTCTTGCCTCCACTTATCAAGCCAAAACATATTACTTTGGGTCTCAGCATGTGAAATAAATTCAGATTCTATTTTATTTTCTAAGATACACTTTGCTGCATGCTCGATCTCTCTTGTAAATAAGCCAGATTCATCAATGCATTTAATTTCTCTTTGGTTATTGCCTGCATGCGATAAATATATAGATGATTTTCCTTCTTGGAATTGTCCACAATGCCATGGTTCAGGAACATTGATGGAATATTCGCCGCTTGATATCAGAAGATTATTAGAAAGCTCTTCATTAATTGCGCAACTTATTTTTGCCTCGATGGTCTCTGAAAATATTAGATGGGCATGTGACTGGAGATCAACACCGGTTGTATCTAACTGGCCTTTTGCAGAAAGATTTTTTGGGTCTGCAAAAAATAAACCCTGTAAATGACCGGCTATCAGTTTAGCCATTGTGAGGGGATAACACCCAATATCTAATATTGCCCCCCCTCCCAAGTTAGGGTTTCTTAGTCTATGCTCTGCCGATACATCTGCCTTAAACCCAAAAGAGGCTTCAATCAAAACTTTTTCTTTAGCGTCTAAAATAAAATTTAAGTTATCTAGAATATTTTTTGTCTGCGGATGGGTTCTATACATAAATGCTTCCATTAAAAAAACATTTGATAAATTGGCTAAATCCAAAAGAATCATGCTCTCATAGGGATTCATGGTGAATGGTTTTTCACAAAGGACATGCTTGCCACTTTTGATGGCTTCTAACGTATAAATAAAATGTTCACTATGAGGAGTTGCAATATATACAGCGTCTATTTCCGTTGAGGATATGAAATCAACAAAATTATGATGAGAATCTATGTGAAACTTATCTGCAAAACTGCTTGTTTTATCCGGATTCCTACCAAATACACTAATTAATCTAGAATTTTCTGCAGTCTTGATAGATTGAGCAAATGCTGTAGCTATAGAACCCGGGCCAACTACCCCCCAGTTAATTTCATCCATTGGTTAGCTTCCTTTCCTCAATTTCATTGATTAATTTTTGATGAAAGCTTTTGTCGATAGGGTAAAAAGAAACCAATACAAAACTAATAAAAATTCCTGCCAAAGGTATCCAAGTCATAATAAATTTTAATTCTGATAAGGTTTGTTCAGATTGAACCTCGTTAGGTTCAAAACCAATTTGAGTTAGTGCCATGCCTAGCAAAACTGCTGCAAATGCTATCGCGCCTTTTTGAGCAAAAGTCATAAACCCATATAAAGAAGATTCTGTTCGAATTCCTGTTTTCCATTCCCCATATTCAATTGTATCTGGGAGCATTGACCAGAATAATATTCCTGTTGCACCGTTACCAATTCCTATAAACCCTAGTACAAGCAACAACTCATTGAGAGAGGTGATTGGATAAAAATAAAAAACCAAGAACCCAATTATCAATAATGCCATTGCAGCCATCCAAGAGTTTCTTTTGCCTATCTTCAATGCAGCATATGCCCAAAAAGGAATAACTAAGAGAGCTACGCCACTGCTTACTCCTAAAATTAATCCCTGATATTCATGGAGATCAAGAGAGTACTTAACAAAATAGATTAAATTGTTATTGAACATAATAGAGGTAGAGCCAAGAATTAAAATTGATCCAAAGACAATCCAGAATGGATAATTCTTTGCAACTGATCTTGATACTTTTGAAAAGCTTGGTAATTTTGCTGGAGTAAAGTTGAATCCTCTTTCTTCAACAAACCGGACCGTAATGCTCAAAATAAGAACAGCTGTAAGGCCGCAAACCATGCCCAAGAAAATGAATCCCAGCGATTCATTGCTACCACCAAACCATAGCACTATTGGAAAACCTAGCGCTGACACAGAGAGAGTGCCAAAAGAGGCTCCAATCATTCGCGCAGTTGTAAGTTTAGTTCTCTCGTCACTGTCATCAGTAATCCTAGCTGTGAGAGAGGAGTATGGAACGCTTACAATTGTGAAGCATGTTCTGTGGAATAAATTTACAGTCAATAAAAAAATAAAGAGTTTGATCCCTTCAAATGGAGGAGCCCATAATAGCAATACAAAAGAAAAAGCTAATGGGATTGCACCATAAAAAATATAAGGGCGATAACTCCCCATTTTTGTTCTAGTTCTTTCGGCAAGATACCCCATAAACGGGTCAGTGATTGCATCCCAGGCTATTCCTAGAGCATAAATCCATCCTGCAAGCAAAGGGGTAATGCCAACTACATCAGTATAAAAATAGAGAAGATATAAACCCACTCCACTCCAATACAAACAAATAGCATAATCACCTATACCGTAAGCTGCTCTAACTTTATTTGATATTGTGTCTGTGCTCATAAATCTTCAATGACTATAGCAGTCTTGTGATCGGTTGGTAATATTTCAAGAGTGCATTAGTATAAAAATATACTGAAAGAAAAATATTTGAAAATTTATGAATGTAAATGAGCAATATGCAGAGGGTTTTTCTGAAAATAATGGAGTAAAAATATTTTACCGCGACTATGGTCCTGTAGATGGAGATCCCATTCTCATGGTGCATGGTTTAGGGGCTCAACTAGTGCACTGGCCTCCACATCTAATTACTTTTTTACAAGCACATAATTTCAGGCCTATCACTTATGATAATAGAGATGTTGGTTTGTCTTCGAGATTTTTAGGAACTCCATCTTTTGTTCTGGATTATATAAAGTACTTTTTAAGGTTGCCCATTAAATCGGAATATACTATTGACGACATGGCCAATGATGGGGCCAAGCTGCTTGAAACATTAAACATTAAGCAAGCGCATGTTTTGGGGACTTCAATGGGCGGGATGATTGCCCAAATTATAAGTGCTCAATATCCTCAAAAAGTTAAATCATTCACTTTGATTGCCTCTACTGCTTCAGCACCTAGCCCAATCAACGCCCCATCAAAAGCAGTTAGAGACCTTATGATGGAAAGATCTAAAAATCCCAATGCCTCAGTTGAGGAAGTAATTAAAAGAGAGATTAAGTTTGTCTCCCTTATTGGCATGGAGGGCCGAGTTGTAGATACTCCAGAATTTAGAGAAGAAACAATTAAAAACTTAGATCGCGCCCAAGATGGCTCTGGATATGCTAGGCAACTATTATCAATCCTAGCATCAAAAGATAGACTAAAAAAAATACAAAAGATTAAAGCGCCGACTTTAATTATTCACGGTAAACAAGACCCAATGATACGACTGAAGAATGCATATAAAATGCACAAATTAATACCACACAGCAAACTAAAAATTATTGACGACATGAGGCATTTAATTGAACCAGAGATCCTCCTGCAGTTTGAGGGGGACCTCTTAGATCACTTGCAGCTTGCCTCTTAATTAAGTTTGAATATTTAAAAGCTCTTTTTTGCTTATTAGTAACATTTCGCCAATCTGCATAAAGAGAGAATTTTCATATTGATCAACATTATCATCAGATAAAATTACATCCCAGATATTTGATAGAATTTCTATCTTCATTCTTTTGGTGCAATTGCTATTAATAATATTTATAAAAGGGTTGAAAGACTCTTTGTGGCTTGTCCAATCTTTTAGCTCTTCAAATGCTTCAGTAAAATTACCATTTGGGTATAAGTCTAAATAGAAATTTTTAATCTCATCTATTTCATTTTCATCTATTTTTCCATCCATTCTTGCAATTTCAATCATTAAGCATAGAACAGCGGATACATGTGGAGGCATATCCTCAGCGCTTCCTGAAATATCAGAAAATATTTTTTTCTTGAAAAGAGATAGCATATTTAGAAATAAGTATTTTAAAAAATAACTATAACAAGCTTTTTATAAACTTAGCTAGAGCTTAAGTTATGAAAATGTTTCTCAATCCACCTCAAAAGATACTTAATTTACAGGAAGTAAATCTCCTTTTAAGACCGTGCCAAGAATTTTAATATTCTTTATCTCGTTACTATTAATTATTAAAGGATTTCTATTAAGAACAGTAAAGTTTGCATATTTGCCTATTTCTATTGATCCATACATCTTCTCTAATCTCAAAACATATGCTGCATTGATTGTCACGGCCCTTAAAGCTTCAATTTTACTAATTCTTTGATTGGGGCCAGCAACTTTGCCAGCAAAATTATCCCTATTCACGGCTGAGTGCATCAACATCAATGGAGATGCTGGTGCCATAGGCATGTCAGAATGAAGTGCCACTTTAATCCCCTCTTTTATTGCATCACCCAATCTAACCATTTCCTGAGAGCGCTCATAGCCAACTCCTTTTCTGCTATATAAATCTGAAAGAGCTGTTACATAGTATGGATTTGCACTAACCACCACACCTAGTTCTTTCATCTTCTCTAATTGATCTTTTGCTGAATATCCAAAGTGAACGACAGTCGTTCGATGGTCGGCCCTTGGATTGTCATCTAGATTCTTCTTTAAAGTTGCAAGCAATCTATCTAAACCTGCATCTCCATTCTGATGTATGTGGATTTGATATCCATCGTCCCAAAAAATCTTAAAAAGATTTTCAAAAGTATCTAGGCTCATAAGCCAGGAACCCTGATGATTATCAAGATACCCATCCCGCAGAACCATATTTTGAGAATACATAGCACCATCAGCAAATAACTTAATGTGCTTAGATAAATAATTTAATTTACCTTCGCCCCAGCTTGTTTGTTCTTTTGCAGCATCCAAGACTTCATTTAATTTAAACTGCTCGGATAAATTTAATGCGCTAGGAAAAAAATATGATTCAAAGGGTGAATCCAAATTTCCAAAAATAAGATTCTTTGCTATTTGAAGGTCTTTGTTATACATCGAGCCTGGATTCCCTATAACGGTAATGCCATTACTATGCAAATAGTCCTTGGTTTTTTGTAGGCCTTGCATTAATGCTGGCGGCGTAGCCAATACCTGCATCAATTTAGGCAACACAATAATTGCTCCTCGCTCGGAGAAGTGCCCATCATCAAAATTAGCTAAACGCTCGTCCACTTCTAGATCACTAAATGCATTCTTATTGATTCCCAATAACTTCATCGCCGGAGTATTGAAAATAAATTCGTGAAACGATCTATGGATAATAATAATTGGCCTTATTGAAGAAATTTTATCTAAATCATATTTAGTTAATTTTCCATGGAAATAGTGATGAAATCCCCAAGAAATTAATGGTTGATTTGCAGGATGATTATTTTCAATTTCATGTAAATTAGATAGATAGCTTGCTCTATTTCGAACACCCTTAGAAGTTTTTGAAGGCAGATACCAATCCTCAATAGCTAAAATCTCAGAATTCATTGTTACTGCAGCTAAAAATGGGTGAATATGATGCTCAATAAAGCCTGGAACTATGGTTGCATTTTTATAATTAGACACTAAATCTGCATCTGGATAAGTTGAAGTCAACTCTTCTTTTGAACCAACATTTATAATTTTTGATCCTTGAGTTGCAACAGCCTCGAACGAATCATTGTTTGAATTAAGGGTAATAATATCTTTCGCAATGAAAATTTTTATTTCATCTGCAGAAATGATTGTCGAGGCAAGAATAAAAGCTGCGAGGAAAAAAAACTTAGAAACAGCTTTTATAAAAAATATCATAAGAAAGTTATTAATCCCAAATTCGCATCAATCCTTCTTGCGCAGTTGATGCAATTAATTTTCCTGCTTTTGTATAAATTGATCCACGAGAAAACCCTCTAGCATTTTGTGATATCGGGCTATGCATATGATGCAAAACCCAATTATTAAAATTAACTTTCCCATGAAACCACATAACATGATCTAAACTCGCGCTTTGGAATTTCTTTGACATAAAATTCACTTCATGGGGATTCACTGCTGCGCCAAGCAAACCCATATCAGAAACATACAGTAGCAATGCTTGATGAATTCTTTCATCGGATGGTAGTTTTCCTGTTGGCTTCATCCAAGTGCTCCTGTAAGGAGGAAGTTTTTGCGCTTTCAGCAAATCAACAGGTTCAACCTGCCTTGTTTCAATCTCCCTCTCTCTAAGCCACATTGGTAGATAATCTTTGGGTATTTTTGATTTCAAATCTTTTCGTAATTCTAGATCACTTTTTAAACCCTCTGGTCCCTGGATTTTTGGCATTTTAATTTGATGCTTCAAGCCTTTTTCTCTTTTTTGAAATGAGACAGAGCAACTAAAAATTGCTTCTCCATTTTGTATCGCATTGACCCTTCTGGTGGTAAAGCTTTTGCCATCCCTAATTCGATCTACTTCAAATATTATATTTTGTTTGAAATCACCAGGTCTAAGAAAATAAGAATGGAAGGAATGCACCATTCTTCCCTTCTCTACTGTTTGGTAGCCTGCAATTAAGCATTGAGCCATAATTTGACCACCAAAAATTCTTTGAAAACCAACGCTTTGTCCAGTCCAAGAATACAAATCTCTGTCTATTCTGGTTAAGTTAAATAAATCGAGAGTGTTTTTTAAGGCTTTGCTCATGAATGTATGGGTATATTAAATTAAAATTTATCTTACATTGATTCAATTAAAACTAGAACTTTATCCTCTCAAAAGTTAGCATAGACATCCTAGAAATAAAAAATTATTTTAAATGATAGATTCTGAAAGAATAAGCCTTCCAGAGAGGCCTGATCAAAAGTTCAATGTAAAAAAAACTTTTGGGATTGACTCTGATCTTGAGGTCCATGGCTTTAAAGAAAAAACGCAATGGGTTCCAGAAATAGATGAAACTTATGTCTTTGATAAAGATACCACCTTGGCAATCTTGGCAGGGTTTGAACATGATCGCAGAGTAATGATCCAGGGATATCATGGAACTGGTAAATCTACACATATTGAGCAAGTTGCTGCAAGACTCAATTGGCCATGCGTAAGAATAAATCTTGATAGCCACATTAGTAGAATTGATTTACTCGGCAAAGATGCAATTGTATTAAAGGACGAAAAGCAAATCACCGAATTTAAAGAAGGTATCCTACCTTGGTCAATTCAGAATCCTGTTGCGATAGTTTTTGATGAATATGATGCAGGCAGGCCTGATGTTATGTTTGTTATTCAAAGGATACTCGAGGTAGATGGAAAATTAACCTTACTTGATCAAAACCAAGTTATAAAACCACATAATAGCTTCAGACTTTTTGCTACGACTAATACGGTTGGCATGGGTGATGTAACGGGTCTTTATCATGGAACTCAACAAATCAATCAGGGTCAGATGGATCGATGGCACATACTTTCAACGCTCAATTATTTAGAGCGCTCTCATGAGTTAGATGTTGTCACTGGAAAAGTACCCCAGATGAAATCTGCAAAAGATAAAGCGCTAATTAAAAGCATGATTCAGCTTGCAGATTTAACTAGACAAGGTTTTATTAACGAGGATATCTCAACACTTATGTCGCCAAGGACAGTGATAAGTTGGGCGCAAAATTATATTATTTTCAAGGATATTAAGCACTCATTCAGATTAACGTTTCTTAATAAATGTGATGAAGCAGAGAGGCCAATTGTGGCAGAGTATTTTCAAAGATGTTTTGGGGAAGATCTTTTAGAAAGTCATAATCCCGAATCATAGTTGATGAGTTGGATTAAGAATCGAGAAGAATTTAAGCAAGCTGCTCTCTCCACTGTTAGGGCAGTATCTAAAATTCAAAATTTAGAAACCACTTCTCAGACCTCCAGCCGTCCACCCTCTTCATCACAAATTTCCTTGCATTACCCACCACGATCATCCTCACAAATTGATGCGTGGAGAGGAGAGGGAGATTTTCAAGCATTTTGGCACGCCTTCCATAAAGAAAACACATCTTTAAAAATGCCAAAGATTGCTAGAGATTTTTTTGCTGAACTTGAACTCTCAAGAGTTGAGATGATTGGGTGTAAAAGATTTCCTGGTGCCAAAATTAATTTAAATGCTTATCTCAATACCCAAGCAAAAAAGGGAATTGACAATAAAGTTCCGCCATTGAATCCATTGGCTGCAAATCTTTGGTTAAAACAACTTAATGGTGAGAGCTTGCATGAGGATAGCAAGAATATTGTAAATGCTTTTCTCTCCTCTATCCCCATTAACATTGATGATGTGGGTAAACAATTAATTAAAGCCCAAAACTCTCAAGAAGATTTTCAATCTATTGCCATGGGTCTCATGAAGGATTTGGATTTAATGCATGAACAAGAAATAAAAGGAGATCAAGAGTCCTTTGAAGATGAGCCAACACCAGAAAATCCTCAAGATTCTGGTGAACAGCAGCAGGAGACAGAGGAAGATTTACAAGAACAAACAATTGATTCTATGGCAGAGGGTGAGGCTGACAAAGAAACTGAGATGCTTGAAGAAACTCAGGCGCCAATTGATTCAATGTCCATTGATGAAGAAATAGATTTGACAAGAAATTTCAATGAAGAGCTGGATCAAACTTCCTATGAGGACTATAAAATTTTTACCACTCAATTTGATGAGGTAATAAATGCTATTGAGTTAGCAACTCCTGAGGAGTCACAAAGATTAAGATTGCAATTAGATCAGCTCATTGCCCCTCACCAAACAACGATCGGAAAATTGGCTAATAGATTACAGAGACTACTGCAGGCTCAACAAAATAGAAGTTGGAACTATAACCTTGAAGAAGGCTTATTAGATACAGCTCAGTTACATAGAGTTATTACTCGGCCAGGAGACCCATTGAGTTTTAAGCAAGAAAGCGAAAGCAAGTTCAAAGATACTGTCGTCTCATTATTGATAGATAGCTCAGGCTCTATGCGCGGTAGGTCTATGACTTTAGCAGCAATTTGTGGAGATATTATTGGAAGCACTTTAGAAAGATGTTATGTAAAAACAGAATTGTTGGGATTTACTACGAAACATTGGAAAGGGGGTGATTCAAGAAAAGCTTGGGTGAATCAAGGAAGCTCTTTAAATCCAGGCCGTTTAAATGATTTACGGCATATTATTTTTAAATCAGCAGATGAAAATTTTAGAAAGGCAAGAAAAAGTTTTGGAATAATGTTACGAGAGGGATTATTAAAAGAGAATGTAGATGGAGAAGCTCTAGCCTGGGCACATCAACGATTAAATAAACGTAAAGAGGAAAGAAAGATATTGATAGTTATTTCAGATGGAGCTCCGGTAGACGACAGCACCCTATCAACAAATCATAGTAATTTTTTAGATAATCACTTACGTCAAATTATTAATACAATTCAAACTCAAAGTAATGTAGAGCTTCTTGCAATTGGTATTGGGCACGATGTAACTAAATATTATGACAAATCAATCACCATCAATAGAGCTGAAGAATTGGCAGAGGCGTTGCTTGATAAGCTAACCGAACTTTTCAATGATTAAAAAAAAGCTTATAATTGATAATGTTTACAGTGTAAACATATAGTTTTTAACAAGGAAAAAAATGAAAATTACCAGAACTGACGGGCCTCCAGAAGACCTCCTATATTTTGACAATGAGTTAAATCTTACTCCAGAACAAGTTGAGGATGTTGCTGAGATTTTTAATACGCCCTTAACAGGCGCATACAACTGGGACTACACAGTTGTAGATAATAGAATTAAAAAACTATACGAGCTTGGAAAGGAATTAAATTGGAATGGCTCGATAGATCTAAATTGGGACTATACTCATCCAGAAGATGAGCTTCTTACCGAGGCTGATGAAGACCTTCCCCATCAAACTCTTGAAGCTTATGAGGCGCTATCAGATAAAGAAAAAATAGAGTTTGATAGGCATGATAATGCTGAACTTTTAAGTCAATTTCTCCATGGCGAACAAGGAGCTCTTCTTGTTGCCTCTCAACTTACATCATGTGCTCCAACTTATAATGCAAAGCTATATGCCGCATCACAAACTTTTGATGAGGCTAGGCATGTAGAAGTTTTCAATCGTTACTTACAAGAAAAAATAGGTATGCATTACCCAATAGAACCAAACCTAAAAGCACTATTAGATAAAATCCTTACTGATGAAAGGTGGGACCTTAAATTCATTGGCATGCAAATTATCATAGAAGGCCTAGCACTTGCTGCCTTCCAAATGCTAAAGAGTCTCTCTAAAGACCCCCTTTTAACTCAGCTTCTTCATTATGTAATCCGCGATGAGGCGAGGCATGTTACCTTTGGAATTAATTACCTAGAAGAGTTTATAAAAACTTTAACTCCAGAAGAGATTGAAGATAGGGCTGAATTTGCTTATGAAGCATGTGTTATTTCTAGAGAAAGACTCATTAACACGAAAGCAATGCAAAAATACTTAAAAATGTCTGAAGATGAAGCAAGGGAATTTGTGCTCTCCACTTCTGCTAATGCAGCATTTAGAAATTTCTTGTTTTCAAGAGTTATACCAAACCTTTCAAGGATAGGTTTATTGACTGATAAAATCAGACCAAAATTTGAAGCATTAGGATTGCTCGAATATGAGAATGCTCCAGATGATTTTGAATGTGATTGGAATGAACTCAAAAAACCTTTAGAAAAATTTGGTGAGATTCCTGAAGCTATCTAAGCTCACCTTTCTTGTACCGCTTTTTCTTAGTGGTACGCTTTTTTCTGCTGTGCATATTATTCAGCCATCTGAAAATGCCTATGAGGATATTCAAGAAGCTCTGATCTTAGCTGAACCTGGTGACGTCATTAGGCTGACAGCAGGAATATTTTATCTTCAAGACTCTCTATCTCTAGATGTTGAGGAAGTTCAAATTGAGGGAGAGGGAATGGACCAGACCATTCTTAACTTTGCTGATCAGCAAAGTGGAGCCCAGGGGCTTAGCGTTACCTCAGATAATGTAACCCTTCAAGATTTCTCTATACAAAATGCCAAAGGTGATGCGATTAAGGTAAAGGGCGTTACTAATATAAAATTTTTAAGAGTTAAAACAGAATGGACAAATGGGCCCAGCCCGAAAAATGGAGCCTATGGTCTATACCCTGTTGAGTCAACAAATGTGCTGATTGATGGTTGTGTTGCAATAGGCGCATCAGATGCAGGGATCTACGTAGGGCAATCACAAAACATCATTGTTAGAAATAGCAGAGCTGAATTTAATGTTGCTGGTATTGAAATTGAAAACTCATACTATGCAGATGTTTATAACAATATTGCTACTAACAATACCGGTGGCATATTAATTTTTGACCTACCGGGACTACCTCAACAAGGAGGGCATCACGTGAGAGTATTTAGCAATCGCTCGATCGGAAATAATACTGATAATTTTGCTCCAGAGGGAAATATAGTAGGCGAAGTTCCAAGAGGTACCGGCATTATTATTCAGGCAAATTCCGATGTAGAAATTTTTAATAATGAAATTGGTGATAATGACACGGTTAATATTGCAGTAGTAACATACGGAAATGAAACCGATGATAAGACTTACTACCCTCATCCAAAATCAATTCAAATACACGGAAATAAGTTTGGCCCAACTGGCTATAACCCCGATACAAGCAAAGGAGAATTGGCGCAAATTCTCTTCGAGCTTTCGGACGGCAATATGCCTGATATTTTTTGGGATGGTTTGCTACCGCTGTCACAAATTCTTTTAGGGCAACCAGAAAATGAAAAAATGATCATTAGCAATAATGGAGATGCAACATTGTTAGCAATTAAGCCTATTGGTTACATGGTTCCTTTCTTGGACTCTGCAATACTAGATATTAATGAATTTGATGGAGAAATCTCGCCTCTAGCAAAAGTAGAGTTTGATGAAAATTTTTAAACAATCTTTTTTATCATTTTTTTTCATAGTCTGTTTTTCATCTCAAGCAGAAAGCGCTATTGAGGTAGATTTAAAAAATTTCTCTAAAGCGCCAAAATTCCTATCTGAATTTGGTTTCTTTGAAGATATGAAAAATCAATTTCCAGCTGAAAGTGTGCACCCCTACTCTCTTGTTAGTCCCCTATTTTCTGACCAAACAGATAAGCTTCGTTTTGTATATGTTCCCGAGGGAGAAAGATTGGGCTATGTAAAAAATAAAGTTTTTATTTTTCCAGTTGGATCTACCCTAATTAAAACCTTTGCCTACCTTAATAAAAATGGTTCATTAGATCAGCAATTGCTTGAAACTCGACTTCTAATTAATACTCAATCTGGTTGGAAGGCTATTAGTTATGTTTGGAATGAAGGCCAAACAGATGCTAAAAGAGCCATAGCTGGAGCAACTATTCCAACAAGCTTCATCAATTCCGAAGGAAAAATAATTAATGTGCGCTATCGAGCTCCAAATCAAAATCAATGCAAAGAATGCCATCAATTAAATAAGGTTATTACGCCTATTGGTCCTAAAGCAAGAAACATGGATAAGCTAGTAAATTATCATTCAGGGGAAATGAATCAATTACTTTATTGGGCGGCATTAGGCTGGATTGATCAAAAGCTTGATTCAACTCCAATATCTAGCTATACCGATGTCAACGCATCTTTAGATGGTCGAGCAAGAGCATACCTTGATATTAATTGTGGACATTGCCATATTCCGGGAGGCTCTGCTGATACCACAGGATTGTATTTACATTTAATTGAAGAAGATCAAGAGCAACTTGGGATATATAAAAAACCAGTGGCAGCAGGTCGGGCAAGTGGAAATTTAAAATACTCTATAGTACCAGGTCGTTCAGATGAATCGATTATGCTTTTTAGAATGAGATCATTGGACCCAGGAATTATGATGCCTGAATCAGGCCGAGCCCTAGCAGACGAGGTTGGGATTAAGCTGATAAAAGATTGGATAGACAAACTAT
>CABWYS010000012.1 GCA_902509555.1 uncultured SAR86 cluster bacterium | reverse complement strand
AAATAATAAGTCATGAGATTTATCCATGTATAGATTTGACTTTACTAGCAAGGATGGAAGCTCCTTATAGTTTTTATTCATTTCTTTTTGAGAAAATCTCTTCTTAATTACAAAAATAGTGTCAACTAGAAACTTTTTATCCTCATTTCTTTCTGATCCCATAATAATAATAGAATTAGCACCTAAAGTTTTCAAATTTTGATTTGGTTTTCTGGGTGATTGTTTACAATGCGTATACCAAAAATTATCACCGAAGATGTATGGATCAGTGGTGTGTCTTTTATTGCCGTCATAGTCATCATCAAAGAAAGGATAATGCATCATTCTAGGTCCATGAAAATCTTTTGTATGACTGGATATAACTCTAAAATTTGAATGGGGCTCCCACTCTCCCCAAAATGTTATGTCACCCTCTTTTGGTTTGCTTTCTAGGTTATCAACATATATTGCATTCTTTGCAAATATAAATTTCCTTTTATGATGATCTAAGTTATTCCACTCTCTAATACCTCCATTAAAATCTTTATTCCATGAGATACCAATCTTAGATTTTACAAATTCACCCTTTGATGATGAGTAGTTAGGCCATTCTTTTCCAGGGTGAGCTAATTGAATTATTTTATATTTTGACATTACAGATCGTCAGCATAACCATGATATGTAAATTCTTCAGCATCAAAATGTGAGAATTTTGATAAATAGCGCTTTATTTGCATTATTGACTCAAATTGGATTTGGTTAATTTGATCATCTAATTCTTCATAAAAATCTATTATCAGTTAGCTAGCCTAGCAACGTTAGCATTAAAAGCTTTCATGCCTAAGAGTTTAGGTCTTTTTCTGAGTTATTTGAAGTTATGTGAGAAAGTAATCTCGTGCCAAATCCGTGCCAATTCTAGACCGAATTCCCTCGTTAGGAGCTGATTAAGTCTTTTGGGTTAGTGAAACTGCAAGGACTCATAAACCCTCTGTTTATGGGGCTTAGAGACCTATTTGATTGGTGGGTGATGACAGGCTCGAACTGCCGACCCTCTCGGTGTAAACGAGATGCTCTCCCAACTGAGCTAATCACCCAATATTTAAAATAAAGCCTTGAGTTGATCTTCCATATTTTGGTAATCCCAAAAGGCCCGTAATGATACTATTTTATCACTTGAATTTACACGATAAATTACAATCATTTTAGTTTCTATTTTGACATCTCCAACAACATTCACTATCTCTGCATAATTAGCGCACTCATCTGCGCATGGAATCGACTCTAAGATATTAAATTCTATGTTGCCATTGGCGATGACTGTGTCATAAAATTTTTCAATTGCAGCAATCCCTTGGTGACCATTACCCTCTGGGTCTAACGGACTTTTACCAATTGGATCCTGCACTGTGGCATCTTCATCAAAGAGAGCTAACCAATTTTTTTTATCTTTTGCGACAGCATAATCTCTTGAAAGAAAGCCAAGCTCTTGTGCTTTAGTTTTGGGTTTCATGCTTTAACTCCATTGTGGGTTTAATTTCTAATCTAGCAAAATATATACCAAGCAAGGCAAGAATGACAAAACTTAATTGGATAAAATTGAGGTATTCATAAAATACTATAGCCCCAAAAATAGTTGCAATGATTGGTTGCATTAGCAAACCAATAGATCCTAAGGAAGCTTTAATCTTTGGCAAACTGTATGTAATAAAAAACTGACCTCCGACTTGGCACAAAATAGCCATAGCTAATAAATTATAAAATTGAGCTGAGGAGCTAGGCAAAAAATCTCTTGATTCAAACAAAGCAAAAACCAAACCAAACATTCCAGTGAACAGTGTTGTGTAGAAAATTATATTAATGGAACTCTCTTCACCTAACCGAGAAATAATCAATAAATAAGTGGCATATAAAAATGCTGCCATCAATGCAATGCCATCTCCCATTAGGGCTCCCTCAGTTTTAATATTTGAGAAATATATGAGCCCAATTACTCCAACAAAAGTTAGAACAAAAGACAAAATAAATTGTCTAGAAATGGATTCTTTGAATACTAAGACAGCAAAGATCACCATGTAAATTGATGCAGTGTTTACAAAAATAGTTGCATTAGCCACTGAGGTGAACTGCAAGCTCCAATGCCAAGAACTCATATCGCCTGCAAACGCGAGTGAGGCAATAAGCACCAGCAATAAATGCCTTCGACTTTTTAACTTAAATGCTTGAGAGCCGTTGTAATAAAAATTTATAAGCGCTAGAAATGGCAGAGCTAAGAACATTCGATAGCATAAGTTCCAAGAGGGAGATAGCTCGCTCCATCTTACAAACAAGGGAGCCAATCCTATGAGGCTGCCTCCAAGACACAGGATAAAAAAATTCTGCGCTGACTTTAATTGTGATGACATCAATATATACTTCGTTTATGTGTGCTGACATTGTAGAACAAGGAGATGAAATTATCTCTGTTGGGCAACTGAACCAACAGGCAAAGAAACTTTTAGAAAATCAATTTAGAGGTGTGTCTGTTCTGGGAGAAATTTCAAACATAGCGCGCCCCTCTTCTGGGCACATCTACTTTACTTTAAAAGATGAAGATGGCGCTATCCGATGTGCCATGTTTAGAAATCAAAATTTAAGATTAAACTTTGATCCACAAAATGGTGATCAATGTATTTTAAAAGGTCAGGTCAGTCTCTATGCCCCGCGCGGAGATTATCAATTAATTGTTAGCTCAATGCAGCCTGCAGGAGCTGGCAATCTAATGCATCAATTTGAAGAGCTCAAGAAAAAATTAGATGCAGAAGGTCTTTTTACTCAAGAAACTAAAAAACAAATTCCTTCTCAACCCAAACATATTGGAGTCATCACTTCTGAATCTACCGCAGCATTTCAAGATATCCTGACGACCATTCAAAGGCGAGCTCCTATCAGTCAAGTGTCTCTAATTCCAGCTACAGTTCAGGGCGATACTGCTCCAAAGAAAGTGATTGAGGCTTTGCAAAAAACTTTAAACTACAACAACCTAAATCCTGAAAATGCTTTTGATGTAATTTTGATATGCCGAGGCGGTGGATCAATTGAAGACTTATGGGCGTTTAATAATGAAAGCTTAGCTAGAGAAATATTTGATTTTCCTCTGCCCATCATTTCGGGTGTTGGCCACGAGATTGATTTCACGATCACAGATTTTGTTGCAGATCTCAGGGTCCCAACTCCAACAGCAGCCGCTGAACTGGTTACAGAGTATTATTTTCAACTCGAAGACAGGCTGGAAGAATGGAAAATAACCCTTGGTTATTTAGTGCAAGCAAGGTTAACTGAGAAATCTCAGACAATCCTTCTTGCCTCACAAAATTTAAAAAATCCGCTCACCATGCTCAAGGAGCAATCTCAATCTCTTGACAATGTTGAGATTCGTCTTGCAAATGTCATGCAAAATATCGTGAGTGGTGCCAAACAAAATTTCCAATTGGCTGCAACTCAAATTTATCAATCAAGCGCATTGCAAAGGTTTAGCAAACATGAAGATCGCCTAAAAAATAATCTCAACTCATTGAATTCTCAAATAAAGAATTTAATTGATAAGAAAAAATTAATGCTGGCGAGCCTTAATGCTAATTTGAAAGCAATCAGCCCTTTGGCTGTTCTTGACAGGGGTTATGCAATAGTAATGAATGAGAATGGGCAAGCCTTAAAATCCTCAAAAGATCTTAAGGTTGGTGATAATGTAACTACCCGTCTTGCAGATGGAGGGTTTAGTGCAAATGTTTCAAAAAAAGATTAAAACTTTCAGCCTGTTAGCTTTTTTTGGCTTGGTAAGTACGCAAACTTTTGCAAATGATTTATTCGAAGGTCAAAGTGGAGAAATCATATCAATTCCAGCCGCAGCTCAAGAAACATCTGATGTCTTAACCTTTAAAACCTCTGCAGGAACAAAGCAATTGGTAAGCCTCCCTTTTGTAAAACAAGATCTTCTGATTACCAGACATCATGTAAACGTGAAAGTAAATTGGGTGAACTTTGGAGAATCAAGAATTACTATTGCTGATGAAAGCAAGGTTACCTTAAGCAAAGAAGATCAAGCTAGAGCAAACAAAGAGGCCATAGAAATTAAATCCGCCTTAAGCAATTCTTCAACAGAGATTACTCCTTCTTTTGATTTTGTCGCTCCGGTTCCAGGAATTGTGACATCACCTTTTGGAAAGCAAAGGTTTGTGAATGGAATGCCTAGATCAGCTCATTTAGCTCTAGATCTTCGTGGCAGTATCGGAACGCCTATCGTTGCTCCTCTAAAAGGCAAGGTTGTTTTAATAGGTGATTATTTTTACACTGGATTAACTTTAATTCTTGACCATGGTCATGGTTTATTTTCTTCCTATGCACATATGAGTGGAATAAAAGTAAAGCTCGGTGATTTGGTTGAACAATCCAACGAGATAGGTTTGGTAGGAGCCACCGGTCGAGTTACAGGACCGCATCTGCATTGGACAGTTTATTTTGATGGAAATAAAGTGAACCCAGAGTCTTTGATTCAAGACAGTTATTTAAGCTCCATTTTGTAAGTCTTCATATATTAAAGACAAACTCGCCTCATCTTGGGGTTTTAAGCTGGTAAAAACAACCTCTCCCTCTGGAGAAATAAAATATGTCGCTGGAAGTGTTTTTGGTGTTTGAATGCCCCAAACAGTTTTTGGATGAGTAATGATTGATGGGTATTTAATGCCAAATTTTTTGATTTGAGGTCTTAGATCTTCAGCTTCGAGTCGATCAAAATTAAATGCAAAAACCTCAACCTCAGGATATTTTTTTGAAAAAGAAACTATTTCAGGAATTTCTTTTATACATGGAGGGCACCAATCTGCCCAATAATTTACCAAGACCCACTTACCACTGAGGCTGGATGAAAAAATTGGTCTTGAATCAAAAATTTCTACATCGCCCTTTTCACAAGAAACTAGAAAAAGACAAAACAAAGTTAATGGTAATTTAAATTTCATGTTTTATAGTATTGCAAAAGGAAACTATTATGCATCAAAAATATCTTCTAATCTTGTTTTATTCAGCGACAGGGGCTGTGAGGAACCTGGCGCATGCGCTGGCTGATGGCGCAGAGAAACAGGGTCTTGAAGTCAAGATTAGAACTGTGCCAAAAGTTTCAACTGTAGCTGAAGCCGTTGAGCCGAGCATGCCTAGTGAAGGTGAGATTTATTGCACCAAAGAGGATCTTATTCATTGCTCTGGCTTGGCGCTTGGTTCACCAACTAGATTTGGCTCCATGGCAGCACCGCTGAAATATTTCCTAGATTCAACTGGAGATATTTGGTCAAATCATGAATTAGAAAATAAACTTGGTTGTGTTTTCACCTCAACAGGATCTCAACATGGTGGTCAAGAGATTACATTATTTAATCTTATGACTTATATGCTCCATCAAGGTATGGTGTTTGTTGGCTCGCCCTACTCCATCCCTGGGCTAAATAAAACTAAAAGTGGCGGAACTCCTTATGGGCCATCCCATGTGGCCAATACCAAACAGGGAGACTTAACTTCAGATGAGAAGGAAATAGCTTTTGCAACTGGAGCTAGGATGGCTGAACTAATACTAAAATTAAAATGAATCTTAGAAAAAGCTTCCTAATATTGATGTTTGCATTGCTAATAACGCATTTATCACAAGGGCTATTAGTGGGGACTCCATTGATAGGTATATTTATTTGGTCGCTACCTCTAATAATCTTTGGATATAAAGCTTATAAAAGCCCTTCAGCAAAGCTCTATCAAATCTTTGGATTTATTATTTTGATCTACTTTATGAGTGCATGCCTGATTGTTTTTGGACTGCCAGATGCCAGCTTACTAAGTTGGTTAGAGTTGATTGAAATAGTTGCCCTTTTCTTGGTGGCAGTCTATGCGGCACGCGAACAATTAAATGTAAAGTAAACTTGACAGTCAAGTAAACTTTACATATTATTAACCTATAACGTTTGCATCTGTGATCAAAAAACTCCCTAGAAGTTATTAGATCAACTCCTCCATGGTTAAAATGCAAGCGTTATATTTATTTAGAAATATTACAGAGAAACAAACATGGCAAAAATCATACACAAAGGCATGTGGATTGATATCAAATCTCTAAATGCTGCAGATAAGAAAAACTTTTTAACTTCCTTGGCATGTGGTTTCATCGCCTCTATTTTGTGGGGAATGCATTTATCACATATTGGTTTTCTAGGAAATGAGCCAACCACTGACACATGGATCTCAGAGACTGGACTTCTTTTAATTAGAATTTTAATGATTGTGTTTTTTTTGATAGGCGCTTTCTTTTATAAAAAATTCTATAGCGCTCAAGATGATTTTTACAAAAGTTATCACAACTTCACTTTTGCTGGTGGAGCCTATGGTTTTTTGGTGTTTGGTTCAATATTGACCGTAATGGCGCCCTATTTTAATTATCATCCAACTTTTTACGAATTCTTTCTTGCCTTTGCAGCTGGCACAGGTTTTGGTGGTTATTACTTTTATAAAAAATATATTGCTGAATAATTGAATGAAAAATAACCTTAAAGAATTGCGCCAAAGAGAGAATATCAGCCAAGATGATCTGGGTTCAATTCTCAAAGTTAGCAGACAAACCATTAACTCAATTGAAACAGGAAAATTTGATCCATCATTAAAATTAGTGATGAAAATGACCAAGCACTTTAACGTTCCATTGGAACAAATATTTATTTACGAGGAAGAGAAATGATCACCCTAGTCTTATTAATTATTGCTGGTGTAACCATAGCAATTTGCGGAACTGCAATCATTGCTAAAATTTTTGCATTGTTTTTTACCCTCATGGCTTTTATTTTTTCAATGGCAGTAATGTTATTAACTTTTGCTTTTGTTTTAATCATGCTTTTGACTGCATTGATTGGAGCTATTGTTTCAACCTTTTTAGTTTTTTAATCTTTTAATTTTTTAATCACTCTGGAGAGTACCTATGAATGCACTTAAATCTATTTTTTCTTGGCTTGGTCGATTTTTAGAAAAAGCAAGAACGGTCATGCTGAACCTTGGTACAGCCTTCGTTTTGATTTTTTTTACAATCATCATTATTGGAGCGCTAACCTCTTCTGGGCCTGAAGTAAAAGATCCAAGTGGCAGAGTGCTCTTTATTGATCCCGTTGGAACTGTGGTTGATCAAGAGGTATTTAACTCAGATTTTCTGTTTAACCTTGGTACAGACTCCTCAACGGATCAAATTCAAACAAGAGATCTTATACAATTAATAAGAACGGCAGCTGAAGATGAAGATATTCCTGCTGTGTTTGTTGATTTCTCTGCAACAGGTTTTGCTGGCCCCACTACTGCTATCAATATTGCTAAAGAATTAAAAGCACTTCGTGAGTCTGGTAAAAGAGTAATTGCGTTTAATGATCGACTGTCTACTACCTCCTATTTAATGGCATCTCAAGCTTCTGAAGTATGGGTTCATCCTGTTGGAAGCATCAGTGTGAGAGGTATTGGTGGAATGCGAAACTATAATAAAGATCTTTTCGATAATCTTAAAATTACTATACATAATTACTCACAGGGAGATTTTAAATCCGCAACTGAAACAAGTTGGAGATCTAACATGTCTGAAAATGACAGGATGCAAAGAGAAGCTTTACTTAACCCTATTTGGGGTGAAATGAAATCTCTCATGGCGGAAGGACGTGGGATTGAATCAGATAATATCCAATCTTTTGCAGATGGTTATGTTGGATTTTTTGGTGAAGCTGCCATTGGAAATATCGCCTATGCTGAGGCAAATAATATTATTGATGGGACCAAATCATTTCCAGAATTTCGTCAATACATGATTGAGGAATTTGGTCTAGATGAAGAAGCAGAAACCGAAACCTACAAAACTATTTCATATAAAGAGTATGCAAAACAAATAGATGATGATTACTCTGATAGCGAAAATCAAATTGCAGTTATTACAGCAGAAGGTGGAATCATGGAGGGGGAAATCTCTCAAGGTGTAGCAGGTGCCAATGGAATTGTTAAACAAATTAGATCTGCGCATGAGGATGAAAATACGAAAGCTATTGTATTCAGGGTCAATAGTCCTGGTGGATCTATTATTGCCAGTGAAATGATGCGAGATGAGCTATTTGCTGCCAAAGAAAAAGGCATCGATGTGATCGTATCTATGGGAGACTACGCTGCATCTGGAGGAGTATATATTTCTACTCCAGCTGATTATATTTTTGCTGAACCCACCACGATTACAGGTTCTATAGGCGTCGCAATTGCCCTACCAACATTAGAAAATGCCATGGATTATATTGGAGTTAATTTTGATGGAGTGGTTACCTCTAAGCATGGTGGCTGGGACCCAACACAAGCAATCAATGAAGATCTAAGTAAAATATTTGAAAGCTGGGGTGCCGATGCATACGATCGATTTGTTAGCTTTGTTGCTGAATCAAGATCTCAATCTTACGAAGGTATTAAAGCGATTGCTGGCGGAAGAGTTTGGATTGCAACAAGTGCTAAAGAGATAGGCCTGGTAGATGAGATTGGTGGCATTGATGATGCAATTTCATACGCTGCCAACATGGCAGAATTAGAAGATTATCAAGTTGAGTATTATGGAGAAGAACTTTCTCCTGAAGAACTGATTCTTAGAGAATTACTTGAAAATTTTGATGTGTCTCTTGGAGAGCCTAAAGTTTTATCAGCTATGAATGGTCTAGCAGATCTCTATGAAACACTGACAGACATTCAAGAACCCAAAGCATTATTAACCTGTAAGAATTGTTTAGTGGAGCTAGATTAACTTATTTTATATTTAGTGTTTCTTTAATTAGAGGGATAGTAATCTTTCTTTTGAGGGAGGCTGCTTGCTTATCAAGTGCAATAATATTTTCAACTAGCAATGAAAATTTTCGTGTCTGATGTTTTAAAAGAAACTCTAACTCGGCTTTATCTATATTGATGTCTAATTGCTGAGCTACAAAATCAAGCGCTTGATTGAAACAATCATCTTGCACAGCATTCAAAACCATAAATTCCATACGCTTAATTCTTGATAGTAAGTCAGAAAGTTGAGCATTCTCTTCTAAAGGCTGATTGCCGCCAAAAGAAAGTATCAGACTGCAGTTAAATTGTTGGCACTCATTAATTAAATTAAATAAAGCTGTTTCCCAATTCTTATTTGCAAGCATAAGTTGCAAATCATCAATACATACTGCATCTAAAGAAGCTAAATTTTGAAATATTTCTACTCCCATATTGAGAGCTTTATTCATAGGTATAAAAGCAAACTGCTTTCCTGCAGAACTGAGCTCATTGCAAATAGCTTGCATTAAAAAAGATTTTCCAGCGCCCTCCTCACCATGGATAATTAATTCATTGGCATCATGGCTGATCACTATTTCGGAAAGCCTTGTCATCAGATTCAGATTATTTGGCGAGCAAAAAAAGCTATCAAAAGAAGCTTTTTGATTGATCTGAAATGGAAAAATAAGCTGCTTTGGTTTATTCACGATGCAACTTAGCCGTTAATTTAAACCAATTCACACCATATAAAAATAAACTTATTAAAGTAATCAAGGCAACCAAAAAATTAATCACAAAGTTAGTTAAATTTAAACCAAAGATAATATCAATAAAGACGCCAGCTAAATAACCAATATGCACAAAGGTTGTAATTTTTCCAAATATATTTGGGTTTGGTGCAGCTGTTTCATATACAGTCATATGAAATGCTGCTCCCATAATAATAATAAAATCTCTCAGCACAAAAACTATAAGCACGAAAATAGGAATATATGAATTCATCCACAAAATTAAAATAGTTCCAATCAGCAAGACTTTGTCAGCTATTGGATCGAGGATCTTACCAAGGTCTGTTTGCCAGTTCATGACCCTTGCTAAATATCCATCAAGACCATCAGTTGCAGCAGCGATAATAAATATATATAAAGCAAAGAGATAATTTTCTTCAGAAATGAACGTAAGCAAGGGATACATCAGATAAATTCTGATAATCGAGAGTAAATTTGGTATAAAAATAAAATATTTACTCATTGCTAATTTAAATACTCTAACTTTAATTGATTGTTATCAGCATTATATTCTTTAATCAAAAATTTAGTGCTGCCTCTGAGCTCCTTCATCAATGAATCTTTTGTTTGGAATAATTGAGTTAAATAGTCAATTTTTGTTCGTTCAAAAGCATAGAACGATCGCGATTTAATCGCAAAAATTTTATCCAACTCAGATTCAACTGATTGAAAATCTTGAAAATTTCTTAAACCTTGAATTGAGACCATCACTCTCTCTCCTAATGCACCAGGCTCAAGTGGTTTAACCTCTAGTAAATTATCTAAGAACTCATGGATAGCATTTTGAAAAAATTCTATTACTTGCTTCTCTTGCAAGGGAGAGATGGTTTTGAGATCTCCATCAACAGACCATTGATTAATACCAGTTCTCACAAGGTCAATAGCTAAAAAAGCATCATTATAAAATTTATCCTGAATATAATTTGATGGCGAAAAAAGTATATTAGCTTGATTAAGCAAATTTTGATCTTCCAAATCGAATTCAGGTAACTCTAGGTAGACCCCTCTCTCAAGAGCAATGTTTTTAAATATTTGCTTTATTTCTAGGGCTAACTTATTACTTGATGAGCTACTGCTAAGATAAACAGGCAATGTCTCACCGGTATCGATTTTGAACAAAATCAAGATCACAGGACGATTGAAGCCTATTAAAGGTGTGCCAATTTTTCGTAGCTCGGGGATTAGTGCTTCGCCATTAAATTTAACAGATAAAAATTTCTGCTCTCCAATGAATTCAGTTGAGTAGGAGGAAACAAATTCAATTTTATTAAGTTGAGCATCACCAATTCTCCAAAGAAATTTTTTACTTCTAGAGCCTGATAACTTTTGTATCAATCGATTAAATGCTTTATTTAATCCATCGTTAGTATTAGTATACTGATCATCAGGAATCTTAACTTCAAACAATGCAGGTAGCTCTTTGGTAAAAGCAGTGTTAGCCATAAGAAAATTCAGCAGAATTAAGATTATAATTTTTTGAACCATATTTTTATTGTAAATGACTAGCAAAACAAAACCTACAGATCCTTATGCTAAGGCGGGTGTAAATATTGAAAAAGGTAATGAGCTGGTTGACTCAATTAAATTAAGTGTCAATGCAACTCATGATAGAAGAGTTTTAGGTGGAATTGGCGGTTTTGCTGGTCTTTTTCAGCTTGGGTCTAAGTATAAAAATCCTGTTTTGGTCGGTTGTACTGATGGGGTTGGAACCAAGGTAGCGCTGAGCCAAGCTCATAATAAAACGCATCTCACTGGTCAAGATCTAGTTGCTATGTGTGTTAATGACATGGTTACTTGCGGCGCTGAGCCATTGTTTTTTTTAGATTACTTTGCCGCCTCAAAAATTGAACCAAAATCTACTGCAAAAATTGTTAAAGGCATCGCGAAAGCATGCAAAAAAAGTAACTGTGCTCTTCTCGGTGGTGAAACAGCTGAAATGCCTGGTCATTATGCAAAAAATAATTTTGATTTGGCTGGATTTTCCGTTGGTGTTGTAGAAAAAGCTGATCTGATTGATGGTAAAGGCATAAAACCTGGACACATATTATTGGGTGTCGAGTCCAGCGGGCCTCATTCAAACGGTTACTCTTTAATACGCTCTATACTTAAAAAACATTCAGCTCCAGAGAAAATATTGCAAGTTTTGCTTAAACCAACACATTTATACTCTACACCTATTTTAGAACTTATCAAAAAAACTAATGTCAAAGGTATGGCGCATATTACCGGAGGCGGTTTGACAGAAAATATTCCTCGAATTTTAAAAAAGGGCTTAGTTGCAAATGTGGATCTTTCTGCATGGAAATTTCCTAGAGCTTTTTTATGGCTACAAGAAAAAGGGAAAATTTCAACATCAGATATGCTTAGAATTTTTAATTGTGGGATTGGGATGGTTTGTATTTTAGACAAAAAAGAAATTTTAAAAGCGCAAAAAATTTTATCTGCTCATAAACTTCGATCATTTCAAATTGGCACGATAACAAAGGGAAGTCTGCAAGAGCAAATTCAATACAATTAGTCATGAAGAAAATGGTTGTTCTTATTTCAGGCAGTGGTTCAAATCTAGAGGCCATAGCAAAAGCATGCCAAACTGGAAATATACCTGCCTCTATTGAGCTGGTCATTTCTAATCAATTCAATGTAAAAGGATTAGAGAGAGCTAAAAAATTTCATTTGATGAGCAAAGTTATTGAACATCAAGATTTCAATTCAAGAGAGGAGTTTGATCAAGCTTTATTAGAGCACATTCTTCCCATAGAACCAGATCTTGTCGTGCTTGCCGGATTTATGCGTATTCTATCAAATGATTTTACTAATTCTCTAGAGGGAAAATTAATCAATATTCATCCTTCCTTGTTACCCGAATACCCTGGATTAAATACTCACAAACAAGCAATTGAAAATGGAGATTTAATGCATGGCATATCAGTGCATTATGTGAATAATGAGCTAGATGGAGGGCCAATTATCGCACAAGGAGCTTTAAAAATAGATCTCGCCGAATCAGAGGCAAAGTTAACCAGTCGAATTCATAAAATTGAACATGCCATATACCCAAAGGTCATAGCTGACATAGCCAAAGGATACATTAGCCTTCAAGGTGATGAGGTGAAATTTGAAGCTGAAAGTAACTTTGGACAAAATCACATGGAGTTCTTTAATGTATAAATTCTTCAGATTATTTTTTGTTTTATTTTCTTTGGGCCTTTCTTCTCAAGAAATTCCTGACTATAAAGGAGAATATGTTTTTACTAATTCTCGAGTCTCCATGAAGGGAATTAGAGAGCTTATTTCCCATGAAGAAGATGGAAAAAGAACTATTCAATTCAATGCAAAATTTCCTCTTGGAAGAATCAAAATCATTTCAGATTTCAGGGAAATAAATAATCTTATGACCTCCGCCAAGTATTATGTTGACGTTAAGTGGACTCTAATTTCGGACAAAAGAACTTTAAACTTTGATCAGGCTTCAGGAACTTTAATTTCAAAAGGAAAATTTGAGTGGAGCCAGGCTTTATTAAAAAATGAAAATATCTTTGATCCTTTAAATGTTCAGTTACAAATAAGAAAAAATGTTATCGCAGGCCTTAGCGAGTTCTCATTGATGCTTCCAGATTTAAAAACAGGAGCAATTGAATCTAACAACTATGAAATTATTGGTGACGGAAGTTTTGAGGTTGATGGGATAATATATTCATGCATCATAGTTGAAAGGATTAGGCTGCAGGATGATAGAACCACTCGATACTTTTTAGCTCCCGATCTTGATTATCTAATAATAAAAGTTGAAGACGAAGATCAAGATGGAGACACCATGCTTGAGCTTAAGAGGCTTTATTAAGTTTTTGGAAGGGTCACCCCTGTTTGTCCCTGATATTTTCCACCTCTATCCTTGTAACTAACTGCGCAGTCTTCATCTGATTCAAAAAAAATCATTTGAGCAACGCCCTCACCTGCATATATTTTTGCTGGTAAATTGGTGGTGTTTGAAAATTCAAGCGTTACATGTCCCTCCCACTCAGGCTCAAGGGGCGTAACATTTACAATGATGCCACATCTTGCATATGTTGACTTACCAAGACAGATCGTTAAAACATTTCTAGGAATTCGAAAATATTCAACCGTTCTTGCTAATGCAAAGGAGTTTGGTGGAATGACACAGACATCTGCAGTTATATCTACAAAACTATTGTCATCGAAAACTTTTGGATCAACAGTTGCTGAGTGAATGTTTGTAAAAACTTTAAACTCGTTCGCGCAGCGAACATCATACCCAAAGCTAGAAACTCCATATGAGATAAGTTTTTCGCCCTTATCATCAACTCGCACCTGATTTTCAGAAAAAGGTTCAATCATCCCCTCAGATTCAGCCATTTGTTTAATCCATACATCTGGTTTAATAGACATTAAATTACAATCCTCCCTTGGATAGCTCGCGCAATAGTGTTGCCGTCGACATACTCTAACTCTCCTCCAATAGGAATGCCATAGGAAATTCTTGAAACTTTTACGCTCTCAAGATGATCATTAATAAAGGATGCTGTTGCATCACCCTCAACGGTTGAACTCGTCGCAAGAATCACTTCCTCGATCTTTGCACCTTGAATATGACGCAATAAATCCGGGATACCAAGATCGTCAGGTGAAACTCCGTCAATTGGGGAGAGGCGTCCCATTAAAACAAAGTATCTACCTTTGAAGCCACCTGTTGACTCTATAGCCAAAACATCTGAAGGGCTCTCCACAACACAAAGGCTGTATGCATCTCGCGATTCGTCACTGCAGATTCTACAGACAGGTTCTGATGTCAATTGTCGACATATCTCGCAGCGTTGAATGGAATCCAAGCACTCCTCTAGCGTTTGAGCTAAATGCAAAGCTCCATCTTTATTTTTATCAAGCAAGAATAAGGCCATGCGTTGAGCAGACTTCTTACCAACCCCAGGCAAAATAGTTAAGGCTTCTATTAGCTCATATAGCAAATCTCTGCTCATGGGCTCACCTTCTTGATTGATTCATCAATAATTTTTCCACCAAATGAATCGAGAATGTCTTTTACAGCTGCATTCTCTAGTAAAGTATCTTTGTCTTGATTAAGTTGATTTTGAGCATTCTCAACCTCAACAGCTGCAGGAGATGTTATCACCTCTCCGCTTTTTATGATTAACGAAATTTTTTGACCCAATTGGGCTGAAATCGCTTCTAAAAATTCTGTTTTTAATCCCTCAGTTGGATTGATGAGCTCGTCTGATTTTTTTAAGGTCAAGGTGCTATCTGCAAAACTAACAAACTCAAACTCTGAAAAAACTTGACTCACGAACATGGATAAATTTAATGAATTAAAAATTGAGTTCCAGCTTTGCATATCAAGCTCGGATGGCATGGTTGACTCCTCAGTACCTGACTCCTCTTTAGGTTTCTCTGCAGGTTGAGTTTCTTCGGGCACGGCTGTTGGAATCTCAGCTGCTTCAGCCACATTTTCTTTTGGTACCGGAGACTTAACTGCTAATTTAGGATTTTTTTTTTCTGTTTTTGGAGCTACTCCCTCTGAAATAGGCTGAAAGGCAAGCATACGCAAAATGCATAATTCAAGAGCTTGTTTTGGATGAGGGTGAACATGGAACTTGCTTAAAGCATTTAAAGCAATCTCATAATGCAATTGAGTAACCTGAGGATCAATGCTTTCTGCTAATTGCACGATGCTTGCATCTTCACTGTCTTGGAGTTGTTGGTGTAATGATATTTTGTGAAAAACTGAAATAACGATTTTTAAAACTTGTTCATACTCAACATTAAGTTCAGTGATTTTGTGTAAAGCTAGGTAGGCGCCATCACCATTAGACGCAGCAACATTTTTAACAAGCTCAATAATATAAGATTGGTCAATTGTTCCTAATAACGCTTTCACCTGATTTGCTTCAAGTGCTCCATTACCATGTGCAATGGCTTGATCTAAAAGCGTTAATCCATCACGAATAGATCCCTGTGCCGAACTAGCAATTAAAGCCAAGGACTCTTCATCGTATTTAATATTCTCTAAATCTAGTAAAGATTGAATATGATCTTGAATTTTCTTTTCCGGAATAATCTTAAGATTCAATTGCAGACAGCGAGACAAAACGGTCTTAGGAACTTTTTCTACCTCCGTTGTAGCCATCAAAAACATTACATGAGGTGGTGGCTCTTCCAAAGTTTTTAACAAAGCATTAAAACTGCTTTTAGATAGCATGTGCACCTCATCAATGAGATAAATTTTGTACCGAGCATTTGCGGGTTTGTATTGAACAGACTCTAGCAGTTCCCGCATATCATCCACACCAGTTCTTGAGGCTGCATCAACTTCTAAAAATTCTATATGACGACCAGCTTTTATCTCCAGACAAGCAGTGCATTCATTGCAAGGCTCGACTTGAGGCATGTCACCTTTTTGGCAATTAAGACATTTAGCAAAAACTCTAGCAATTGTTGTTTTGCCTACCCCTCGGGTACCGCTAAACATATAGGCTTGATGGAGTTTATTATGCTGAATACTGTTTTCTAGAGCTTTTAAAATATGCTCTTGTCCAACAACTTCAGAGAAGGTGGAGGGTCGATACTTTCTAGCTAAAACCTGGTAGGACATAGGAGTAAATCATACCATGTGATTTTATAAAATCCGTTCAATAATTTGAGTGGTAAATCCCCGATTAAAAAGAAATTGTTTTTGTTTCATCTTTGATTTGTAGTCTGTTGGTGTGATGCCCTTAAACTTCTTTTGAAGTTCACTCTCCGCGTTCTCAGTCCAACTCTCATATGCTTCGATAGCGTTGCTAATAAAAACAGAATCTACTTTTTTAGAATGCAATTCCATCTCTATTTTTTTTGGTCCGAAGCCCTTTCTAGCTCTTGAACTAAGATACATTTCTGCAAAGCGCTCATCATCTAAAATATTATTAACAGCTAGTTTATCAAGCGCCTCTTCAATGACAGGCATCGTTTCGGGAAAACGTTTATTGAGCTTTTGCATAAGCTCATGTCGAGAGTGTTCTCGCCTTGAAACTAAATCAAGGGCTTTGTTATATACAAGTGTGAAAGCTTCAGAGGTCATTGCAAAGGCATGACTCTAGACTTACCTTTATTTTTAATAATTTTTACTCGCTGACCAACAGCAAAACTATAATTACCTTCTTCTTGAATAATTGAAACTGTCTTACCTGAGTCAAGGTCTAGCATTAACTCAATGGCAGGTTTCCTGGTCGCTGCATCTCCCATTTTTGAACCTACTGCTGAGCCTACTAAGGCACCTAAAACTCCTGCAATGTCAGACTCAGTCTCTGAGTCAGTGACTGAAGCCCCTGCAACCCCACCAATAATTGCACCAGCCACAGCTCCGGTATCTCCATCGCCTGATAAAATTACTCGATCGATTGAAACAACCGTTGCAAAAACAACGGTTTGCATTCTCTGCGCATCGGAACGATCAACCACTTCAGGTCGCAATGAGCTGTATGAACAGCTGACCATGAACATGGCAAAAATAATGCTAATAATATTTTTAGATGTTGTCATTGTCTTCAATCTCCTGTTTAAAATTTTTCTCAAGCTCATCTGCAATTAAATAATAGGTCTTACCTTTGTAAAAACCATCAAGAAGCTTTACTTCATATATGGAATTATTAAATTTAGCTGCAACAATCTCAATGCCATCATTTTTTTTCAAACGGACAAGATTTCTTGAATCAACGACAGAAAAAGTATCCCAAGTTTGAAATTTTCTACTTCTATGAGTGTGGTATGCATCGCTTGATAAAAAATATACAACTTGCCCGGAACCAAATGAAGGACTGTGAGAGCCATTTTTAATCAATTGCCAAGTACTACCGATTAGATCTATTTCGGAATCGTTGTTTGACTCTGCTAATAGGCTTGGGATCATGAAAATAAGTCCAAAAGTAAGTAAATATTTTTTTATGTCTTTCATATAATTTTTGACTTTGTTCTCATAAAAAAGTTCATATTTTCTATGCTAGATATGCATAAATTCCAAAGATGCTCATACCAACCAATATGAGCCATGAACCTATTGTTCCTGCCAAACGATATGGGGTACTTTCTCTAGAGATGGATATGCCATAAGCATGAAGAACTCTAAATAGAAAAAACATGGATCCAAGCAGATGAAGTTTCCAATCAGCAACGCCTTGAAACTCTAATAACCCTAACAAAATAATGGCTAGGGGCGCGTTTTCAATAAGATTGCCATGAGCTCTTATGGATTGAAGTAATTCAGATGAATCACCATATCCAAGCATGGTATTTGTTTTTCCTCTATTCATTCCAGTCTTTAAGGCTAAAAAGACTGCAAAGATAGTTAATAAAGATGCGTATAAAAGTGTAATTTCCATAATTATTTTTTAAATAAATATATCTTAAGTTTAATCCGATCAGACAAAAGAGTGGAGTATTTCTTAAAAAAAAATTAAGCATCCATTAGAATACTAATATGGATGCAATTACTAATCTTTTATCAAGAAACTCTCCTCGTGAATTAACGCTGCCTTTTCCCTCAAAGGAGGATATGCATGAGATATACCAAGCAGCTCTAAGAGCCCCTGATCATGCCTGGCTTAGACCTTCTCGTTTTATTGAGGTTACTGGTGATGGTTTGACTAAGTTATCGAAAGCCTTTGTTGAGTATGCAAAAAATGAATTGAAAGATGTAACACCCATGCAAATGGATAAATATCAATCTGCTCCGTTTAGAGCTCCAATGGTTATCATCTTAATTACCAAAATCACCGAACATCCCAAAGTTCCAAAAATTGAGCAAATGCTCTCAACAGCTGCAGCCGCTGAAAATATATTGTTGGCATTGCATGCTAAAAACTTTGCTGGAATTTGGAGAACTGGAAAATTCGCATTTAATAAAAAAATAGCTAAATACTTAAATCTACCTTCTGATCATGAGATTGTTGGATATTTGTACGTGGGTACTCCGGCGGGTGCTAGTAAAAAAATACCAGAGCTTGATGTCAGCAAATTTGTTACTCGCTGGGATAAATAAATACATTTTTTTTCTTGAATTTCTCTCAATAGTACTTAAATAAGTAGTGTAGATGCCATTTGGGTCTACGTTTATTAACCGCATATGCCATTTGGATATGCACATTTAGTCGCTACTAAGGAGGACTATATTATGGTACTTAATTTTACCGATCCGTTCCTAACAACTCGTGTGTTAGGGTTTGAAAACCTATTTGATAGATTGCAGAGATTCTCTGAAACCACAGAGAGATCCTCAAGCTATCCTCCATACAACATTAGAAGAGATGAAAATCTAATCTTTATTGATGTTGCTGTTGCAGGTCTGTCTCGTGAAGATCTCATCATTGAATTGGCTGAAGGCGTTTTGACCATTGAGCACAAAGGCCCAAAAGCTGAATTGCTTAACGATTCAAATGAGGTTGTCTATCAAGGCATAGCTCAAAGAGCGTTTAAGCAACAGTTTACTTTAGCTGAAAATGTTGAAGTGCATGGTGCTGATTTGGTTAATGGAATGTTAACCATTGCTTTGGAAAAAATAATTCCAGACGCTCAGAAACCGCGTTCGATTGATATTAAAACTCCTAAAATTTTAGGCAGCAAGTAATTCAATCAACTTGGATCGGGGGGGCAATGCTCCCCCTTTTTTATTACAATGGTTTAACATGATACGCATGAAAAACATCTTCTTAGCTTGCAGCCTCTTTCTTTGCACTTTGGCTGCGTCCAACCCAGTGGAAACAGGGCATGCAAGAGCTAGTTTAATAACAAATTTACAAGATTCTCAGCAGGAATCTTTCTATGTTGGTGTGCGGCTAGAGATGCAAGAAGGTTGGCATACCTACTGGGAAAATCCTGGTGACTCTGGAAGTCCTTTTGAGGCTAATTGGATAACAGATCAAGGCATCATAGTTGAAAATGTACAATGGCCTACTCCTGTAACAATCCCGTATCCACCATTAATGACATTTGGCTATGAGGGAGATGTAGTTTTTCCATTTAAGATATTTCGTGCTGTTGATTCTAATCTTACTCAAATCAACGTTGAGTTAGATTTTCTAATTTGTGCAGACATTTGTATTCCAGAAAGAGCCTCTTTATCACTAGACTTATCATCTGCAACTCCTAACCCTCTCCTTGATACAGCTATCGCAAAACTTCCAACGGACTTCATGCAGACCCAAAGCTTCATTGATGGTGAAAACTTAAAGACAAGATTTCAATCAACACGAGCAGTTGAAACGGCCTATCTATTTCCTCGACAGGATGATCTATTTGTTTACATGCCATCTCAAGAATTAGTGCAATTGAGCGAAGATACCTACGAGATAAGTGTCCCAGTTTTAAATGCTGACATGGGTTTCTTCTCAGGGGTACTAAGCATCAATGGAGAAGGTTTCCAAGTGGAAGAAGAGCTCCAATCTGTTTCTAATATGTCCTTATGGCAAGCGCTACTATTTGCTCTCATTGGCGGACTAATTTTAAATCTTATGCCTTGTGTGTTTCCTGTTATTTCTCTGAAAGTCTTAAGCTTTGTCTCAATGGGGGGCGATGATAATACCAAAATTAGAAATCACGCTCTGTCTTTTGTGGGTGGAGTTATGTCGACTTTTCTGTCTATTGCAACTGCGTTGATCATCATTCGTTCAACTGGATCCATGATTGGCTGGGGCTATCAACTGCAATCTCCCGTTGTTGTTGGGATCTTAACTCTGATCATGCTGGGTATAGGTTTGATACTGTTAACCAATATTAACTTTGCTGCAGGCTTAACCACCATGGGATCTTCAGTGCAATCAAGAAATGATTATTCTGGTTCATTTTTTACAGGCGTTCTAGCAGTTGTGGTTGCGTCTCCTTGCACAGCTCCCTTCATGGGCGCTGCAATTGGCTACGCTCTTTTACAGCCCTCTTTTGCAACTCTACCAATTTTCCTAGCGCTTGGTCTTGGGTTTGCTGGACCTTATTTAATCCTTGCTTTAAAGCCTGAATGGATTAGTGCCTTACCAAAACCTGGTGCTTGGATGGAAACTTTAAAACAATTCTTTGCATTTCCAATGATAGCCACCGCCCTTTGGCTCATGTGGGTGTTTATGGTTCAAACCTCGGGAGATGCCCTGATTTTGTTACTGATACTAGGTTTGATGCTGGGAATTGCTATTTGGATGATCGCCACATTTAAGGGTAGATGGAAATGGATTGGCCTGGTTGTAACTTTACTTGTGGCTGTTCAAATTTTTAATACTCTCCCTGAAAATACAAATGAACTCGAAGTAGATGCGTCTGCAGAAAAGTGGAGCCTGGCAATAGAATCAGATCTTCAAGCCCAAAATCAAGCTTACTTAATTAATTTCACTGCTGCTTGGTGCATTACATGTCAAACCAATGAGAAAACTGCATTTGCAAGAGACAGGGTGAAAGAGTACTTAAAAGATCAAGGCATTACTTATGTCAAAGCTGATTGGACCAATCGCAATGAAGACATTGCCATAGGATTGGCAAGGTATGAACGCACAGGCATTCCGTTATATATCTTCTGGAAACCAGGCATGCATGGATCAAAAATTTTACCCGCGGTCTTAACTGAAGACCTATTAATTAAATCAATGCAATGAAATTATTTTTAAACCTCCTGATAACCTTATCAATTACGACCGCTTCCTATGCAGCAGAGATAAAATTACAAAACCCTGCCACCAATTTCCAAGCTCCAAATTTTTCTGTTATCAATAGCTACGGCCAAATGATTAAACTAACTGATTTTGCTGGAACCCCGGTAATCCTTGAATGGACCAACCATGAGTGCCCCTATGTAGCAAGACATTACAATGAAAATAACATGCAAAGGGTGCAGAAAATTGCCCAGGATGCAGGCATAGTTTGGCTCAGCATTATTTCCTCTACACCGGGTGATCAAGGTCATGTAAATCCCGATAAAGCCAATGCATTAACTGCCTCTAGAGGAGCCAGACCATCCCATGTCTTACTTGATGAATCAGGGAAAGTTGGAATGTTGTATGGGGCCAAAACCACGCCCCACATGTATATGATTGATGCCAATGGAATCCTTAGATACAAGGGTGCGATTGATGATATCGGTCGTGGCATGCAATTTTTTAATGCTGCTTTTGAGGATGCTACAAACTATGTAAGCTCTCAAGTTAATGACTTAATTGCTAAAAAATCTTTAGCCATAGATGTGACCACAGCATACGGCTGCAGCGTAAAATATAACTACGATTAATTAAAAAACTCATTTCCTGAGCTGAAAAAAGCAAATAGATGTATTTTGAGAAAGTCTAAGCTAACATAGGTTCAAAAATATTATTATCAAAATGAATTACCCAGCATTTGAAGTATTTGGAACGCAACACCTTGTCACATTGATGATATGTGTTGCTGTGATCTATGGGTATCCGAAATTTTTTCAAAATCAAACAGGATCAAAACAAATCTTAGGCGGGAAAATACTAGCCTGCATAATGATTTTACATATGCTTACTCAACCATTTTACGATGTCTTGCTGTTTGACTTGCCTTGGCAAGGTGAGTTTCCCATGCACATGTGCGACTTCTCAATGCTGGCAATGATTTACTATTTATTAAATCAAAAGGCGCCGAGCATTCTTTTTCATTGCGCATATTTTTGGGGAATATGTGGAGCAACCATGGCTTTGGCAACCCCCGACCTTATTTATGGGTTTCCTCATGGGGAGTACTCACCATTTTTCTGGGGTCACAGCTTTATCTTGCTAGCAGTTTTTTACGTCTTAATGGTAAAAAAGGAGCGGCCCATTCTAAGTGATATTCCTAAAGTCATAGGGGTGACTTTGGTTCTCTTGATTTTTGTTTATTGTGTAAACCTTCTTATAGGACCACCAGCTAATTATTGGTATTTGGTTGCGAGACCTGTTGAGGGAACTTTGATGGATTATTTCCCAGATCCACCTCTGCATTTGATTGGCACCATTCCATTGGCTATATTCCTTTTTTATATTGCCTACCTGCCTCTTCAAATCAAAGACATGTTGCGAGGTAAGGCGGCCAAATGAAACTCGAACCAATTGTTTGGTTTGAAGAAGTAGCTAAAACCCATCAAACTATAGCCCCATACATTCACCACACTCAAGTGGTGACTTGCCCTGATTTAAATAAAGAGCTTGAGGGACGGTATCTTTTTAAACCAGAATCTCTCCAAATTACTGGCTCCTTTAAAATAAGAGGCGCTCTCTCAGCCATCTCAAGACTCTCAAAAGAGCAGCTTAAACATGGTGTGGTTGCATACTCCTCAGGCAATCATGCTCAAGGCGTTGCCCATGCTGCTAAATTATTTAATACCCCTGCTATCGTAGTCATGCCTAAGGATGCGCCAGTGAAAAAAATTGAAAACACTAAAGCCCTTGGTGCAAAAGTAGTTTTTTATGACAGAAACAAAGACAGCAGAGAGGAGATGGCTGCAGAGATTGCGCAAGAAAAAAATCTAGCGCTAATAAAACCCTACAACTCACTCGAAACGATTTATGGTCAAGCAACTGCGGCTTACGAAGTAATTCAAGATGTTAGCAATCCAAAGATTGATAACGCTCTTATTTGTGCTGGCGGGGGCGGATTAACCGCAGGCTCCTGCATTCCCCTAAAACATGTTAATCCAGATTGTAAAATCTTCACTGCTGAGCCAGAGGATTGGAATGATCATGAGCAATCATTTAAAGCAGCTAAACGAGTGGCAGTGGATACCAATCGATACGGCTTGTGCGACGGCATTCTAACGCCAACGCCTGGAGAGATTCCTTTCGCTATTAATCAGTATTACGGAGTAAATGGCTTATCAGTATCAGATCAAAAAATTTGTGAAGCCATGAGTTTTGCCTTTAACCGCCTTAATCTAAAGCTTGAGCCCAGCGGCGCTGTTGCTCTGGCCTGTTTGCTTGATAACAAAGAAAAATTTAAAGGTTCAAGAACCTTAATAATGTTATCTGGCGGTAATGTTGATGAAAAAACTTTTGCTGATTGTCTAGCAAGAGCTACTAACTAGATTCAGATTCGTCCTTGTTTAATAGATCATCAATCCCAGCTCCACCAGTCATCACGTCTACAATGACACCAATAACCATGTTTAACAAAATTACTGCGTTGATAATGATAAAAGAGACAAAGAAAATCCAAGCGTAAGGATAGACTTCAATCACATTACTCATGATGGCTGCCCAGTCATCGTAGGTAGCAACTTGAACCAAGGTTATCAAGGCCAAACCTATATTGCCCCAATGCTCTGGGTCTACCGGTCCAAAGAACATGGTTCCAATGGCGCCCCAGACATACATAAAAATAAACATGAGCAAGGCAATAAAACCGACTCTTGGAATGGTTTTAACCAAAGAATCAATAATATGTCGGAAAGCAGGAACCACGGTGATGATTCGCAGCACTCGAATAATTCTTAGTAACCTAGCAACAAAGACACTCTCAACATTGCTGATGGGTACCAAGGAAATAGTGACAATAAGGAAATCAAAAATATTCCAACCATCTTGAAAAAATTTGACCAAAGATCTCTCAGAAATCATTCGAATGATTATCTCTAGAACAAAGAATAAGGTGATGGCATAGTCAAACAGATCTAAGTAAACAGTGTATTCAGGCGGTATGTTGTAGGAGCTAACCCCTGCGTAAATAGCTGATGCCACTATGACAGCAATGACTATCCCGCTAAAGATTTTACTGTTTCTTATTTTTAGAAAAAAGTTTACAAAACTATTCATAAGTTGTTCATCATAATGATAGAAAGTATTTTTACAACCCTTAATTAATCGACTAGATAGATCCCTTCAGCAAAATAAAAATCATTGGCTCCAGCCGTGCTGGTGGACCCAGATTTATACAAGCTCACATTCACTCTGCCGCCACTCTCATCGGGCGATGAATCCCCGTATAAAGCTCCAGCCACAGAGGCACCACCCAACCAAGAATTATCAAGGCTGTCGGTCGAATTACCCGTGTAGGTATGATCGGTGCCAGTAATGGCAACTGAGAAGGAAGCAAAGCCTGCATTATCAACAATCGGGTTTTTATCATCAAAATTAGTAAAGGCTAAAGTCCCAGAGTAACCGCTGCCGCCCCAGTTAAAGGTGGCTGCCACATCAGCAGTCGTAGTGTATTTATGCACATCATAATTGGTGCCCGTTTGATTGTAACGATAAGCCACATTCATCACCGCCGCCCCACTCATCGAAGCCGAGCCTGAAGTTGGTATTTCATTTTGGGCAACCACTTCACCACCAACCCAAGTGCCTAGGTGCACCGAAGCATTCTGGGTGCCAGAATTAGGTGAGACGTCAGCCGCACTCATGGCCCAAAAGCCCCAAGTCGAATAAGCGGTATCTGGCATCGAATCATTGCCACCTGTGTGGAATAGATCGGAGTCTTCATTATCCAAAGTGTTATAAGAGACCATGACCCCAGCCAAGTTGTTGGATCCCCCTGAGCTGCCATCAATTTGCGCGCCATCGTCTTGAATTTCAGCACCAAAGACTTCACTTGAAATGTAAGCTGATTTCGCCTCATCGTTAGTCGCATCACCAAACTTCAAGGTCATAGAGCCGGTATCCACCGTGGTCCAATTAGACGTATAGTTA
>CABWYS010000011.1 GCA_902509555.1 uncultured SAR86 cluster bacterium | reverse complement strand
TCCTGCAATGTCACCCCTTCTTAAGACTTGAGTTTTTCTTCCGTTGCTGCCTCTTGATAGAGCCTCACGCAAAATATCTTTTGTAATAAAAGTGACCCTAGGATCAATCGGTTCCAATAATTCCCTTGAGAGGGGAGGCAGTAAATAAAAAGGCTTTATTTCCTCTGTAAGCTGAGTTTGAAACCATGGAAAAGCATCAATATTTTTTTTCTTATTTTTTGTTTGAGGATTTTGAAAAATAATCTTTCCATTTCTATCTTCTATTCGCTCTATAAAATATAAGTCTTGTGGATCATCAGAATTAGCCATGATGCTGTATGCTCGGACCATTTCAGCTGGAGAGAAGCTTGATGACCCAAGCGCTAATGACAAATCTGGAGCTAACCTAGATACAGGGAAGCCAAATCTTGATAAATAATTTTTCGTTAATGGAATTCCCATTTCTCTTAATAACTTAATGGAAACTAAATTCACTGACTGAACCAATGCTTCTCTAAGTCTGATAGGCCCATAAAATTTGCCTGTATAATTTTCAGGTCTCCAGCTGCTCTCTAAATTTGCGTCCTCAAATATGATTGGAGCATCATTTATTTTATCTGATGCTTGATAACCATTTGCAAAAGCAGACGCATAGATAAATGGCTTAAAACTAGAGCCAGCTTGTGGGTATGATTGTTTAATCCTATCAAAATTACTTTTTGAGAAATTCAAACCACCAATGTAGGTTTTAATGGCACCATTAGATGGATCTGTTGAAATAAAAGCAACTTCAGCATCAGGAATTTGGTCAAGATAATAATTTCCATTTTGCTCGGATAGATATATTAAATCGCCCATGCGAAGAATGTCATAAAAATTTTGAGGTCTTGGACCTAATTTATTGATATCTATTTTTCGTCTGGCCCATTTGTATGCATCATCCCAAAATAAACTCTCCAATTGAAAGGCATTATTTAAATAAAGAACTCTTTCGGGTTTTACATCAATCACTATTCCGCCTGAATGTTTATCTAAATTCACAAGCTCTTTAAAAAAATCTCTGATTACTGATATGTTGAGCTGCTTCATGCCCAGCTCATCCGAGGTGTTAGACTCTTCATACAGAATCTCTAAATTGCCGGCTTGTAATTCTTCAAATATTAATTCAGAAATTTTTGATAAGAGATTTATAGGCTCTCTCCAACCATGACGTTTATCATAGTCATATAAGTTTTTTGAAACGCTCTCAAGGGCAGCTTGCTGCAGTGAAGAATCTATTGTGGTAATAACTGATAATCCATCCTTATAAACTGATAAGCCGTATCTTTCAATCATTGCTTGCCTAGTGATTTCAGCAATGTATCTTCCATCTAATGAGAAATTCGAACCTAATTGGGTTAATTTGATTGGCTCAGATTTTGCAAGTAAAAACTGAGCCCTGCCAATATAACCAAGCTTATGCATTCTTCCTAAAATCCAGTTACGCCTAATAATAGATCTATCAGGAGAACGAATAGGATTAATCCTTGAGGGAAGTTGGGCGGAAGATGCAATTAGTGCAGCTTCAGCAAGAGTTAACTCATTAATAGATTTTGAGAAATATTTATTTGCTGCAGCCTCTACACCATATGATCTATTGCCTAAAAAGATTGTATTTAAATATAAGGAAAAAATTTCCTCTTTAGTTGCAGAACTTTCTAATTCAAAAGCTAGATAGATCTCTTTAATCTTTCGAATAATTTTTTGCTCTCGAGATAATAAATATCCTCTAACAACCTGCATTGTAATTGTGCCGCCACCGCTCACAATTTCTCCAGATTGAATCATCTGGTAAAAAGCTCTAATAAGTGATGGGATTCTTATGCCACCATGCTTAAAAAATTGGTCATCTTCTGCAGCTAAAAATGCATTTTTAAGATTTTGTGGAATTTGATCATACTCTATTGTTCTTCTTTTTTGATCGCCAAACTCTCCGATTAATACTCCGTCAGACGTTAAAACTTTCAAAGGTATTTGCAAAACATCTTCATCAACTAAATTTATTTCAGGAAGAGTGGGCTTAATAAGAAGATATCCAATGCCAATGGTCAATATTGATGCAATGGTGCCAATAAGTGCGATTACTAGTGCCCAATTTATTAATCTTATAAACATACGAATGAAATGATTATGTTTTTACCCTTAACTCCAAAATATTTTGATACATGAATTAGAATTATTTTACCCCTATAAATGATAGAATCAGCAACTTAAAAACTAAGTATGAATATTTTTATTGTTGGCCCTATGGGCTCGGGAAAAACCACTGTAGGAAAGATTGTGGCTGGCGAGCTATTTTTAGATTTTCATGATACTGATGCAAAGATTGAAGATAGCACAGGCGTCACAATAGATTGGATTTTTGATATTGAAGGTGAAGCAGGTTTTAGAAAGCGAGAAACTGCCACATTAAAGGAAATGGTTGCCTTGAATTCTATAGTTCTTGCTACCGGTGGCGGCATTGTAATTGAGGAAGAAAATAGGGAATTATTAGCATCAAGAGGGACTGTTTTCTATCTACATACCCCATTAAATACTCAAATTGAAAGAACAGCTAAAGATAAAGATAGACCTTTATTGAAAGACAAAGATCCTGAAAAAGTCCTCGCGGATTTACAAAAATCAAGACAATCTCTTTATGAAGAGGTTTCAGATCACATAATCAATACTGAGAATAAGAGTGGCTCTGAGGTTGCAAATGAAATTGTTAAGCTAGTTAAAAATTATGGCTAAAGAGCTATTTGCAGGTCAAAGAAAAAGCAAGTACAGGATAGTGATTAGCAAAAATGCTATTTCTAAAAAAAATCTTGTCCCTCTTCTTAAAAACCATAATAAGACTCTTCTCATTTCAGATGATGGAGTACCTTCAAAGATAGTTAGGGAAGTTACTGCTGTTTGCAAACCATCAACTAAAGTTTTTCAAATGATCCTCCAACATGGAGAACAGGCTAAATCTGTTCAAAACTTTAAAAAAATACTTAATTTTTTAGCAGATAATAATTTCGATAGAACAGATCTAATAGTGGCTGTTGGTGGCGGAGTGGTTGGAGATATCTCGGGTTTTGTTGCCAGCTCATACCTGAGGGGCATTCAATTTATACAAATACCGACAACACTTCTTGCTCAGGTTGATTCTTCTGTGGGCGGGAAGACTGCAATTAATATTTTATCGGGCAAGAATCTTGTTGGAGCATTTTATAACCCAAAAGGCGTCATTATAGATACAAATGTACTTAACTCACTTCCAAACAGAGAGCTCAAAGCTGGATTGGCAGAGGTAATTAAATATGCCTTCATTCAAAATAAAGCTCTTTTTTCATTGCTGAAAAAATATCCTAAGAAAATATTATCAAAGGATCATAAAATTATTGAAGAGATAATTTTCCTATCTCTTCAAACCAAAGCAAAGATTGTGACCAAGGATGAGAAGGAAAATAGTATTCGTGCAATTTTAAATTTTGGACATACTTTTGGGCATGCCATTGAAGCACATGGTAAATATAAAAAAATCCTTCACGGAGAAGCTGTTGCCAAAGGAATGAGAATAGCTTCTAAAATTTCCTATTTAGAAAATCTTATTTCTGAAAAAGAATACAAGGAAGTTATTGCTTTATTGCAAAAGTATGAATTTGATTTATCTGTTGGCCAATATAAATACAGAGAATTAAAACAATATATATTTAGAGATAAAAAAATTAAAGCAGGGAAATTAAATCTTGTCTTGCTGAATAAATTATCAAATGCAATAGTGACAAATGCATTTAATGCTAAGAATCTACAGAAAGGCCTGCAAGATTAAATTAAGCGGCATTAGCTGTGGTTGCTTTTAATAAATCTTGGATATTTAAAGCAGCAGGTGACACCAACCAAAATGATGGCTCGTATCTATCAAACTCATCTAATATTAATTTCGCCCTCTCGCTTTTAGTTTCTTTAATGTGACGAGCAAGAATTTGTTTTAAAAATTTTCTATGAGATTCCATTTCTTCACTCACAATTCTATCTAAGTTAACAAGACTTCGATTGCATTGATCAAAGAACCTTCTATTGGTATCAAGAACATATGCAAAACCGCCTGTCATTCCTGCCCCAAAATTTGAACCCACATTTCCCAAGACAGTTACGTGTCCACCCGTCATATATTCACAACAGTGATCCCCTGCGCCTTCAATCACAGCAGATGCGCCGGAATTCCTTACAGCAAACCTTTCGCCGACACATCCTCCCACATAAAGCGCGCCGCCAGTTGCGCCATATAATGCAGTGTTACCAACTAAAACTGTTGGGGAATCTTGTGAGGCATATTCTGCGGAACTAGAAATTACAATTTTGCCCCCATTCATGCCTTTGCCTACATAATCATTTGCGTCACCATCTAATTTTAGATTTAAGCCTGCTGCATTCCATACACCAAAACTTTGTCCAGCAGATCCCCTGAAGTTAAGAGTTTGTTTTTGCTTCAAACCCTTTTCACCATACAAAGATGCAATCAAACCAGAAGCTTGAGCTCCTACAGATCTATCTCGATTAGAGATATCATAATAAAAATCTGTTGAATGACCTTTAGGAATTGTGGATTTTAAATCTTGAAGAATCTTTAAATTTAGACTTCCTTTATCCCATGGATCATTTGATACAGTATTGCAATAATGAGGAGATATTGATTTTTGATCAGAATATAGAATTGGAGATAAATCAATATTTTCTGTAGAAGGATTGTCTTGAGTGATATCTTTTAAATACTGAGTTTGACCAATTATGGACTCAAGGTTTGGAACGCCCAATCTAGCTAAAATTTCTTGCACTTCATTCGCAATAAATGTGAAGTAATTAATAACTCGCTCTTTCTCACCAATATAGTGATGATCGATAATATCTCTTCTTTGAGTTGCTACACCTGTAGCGCAATTATTGAGATGGCAAATTCTTAAATATTTACAACCCATTGCAATCATTGGCCCTGTTCCAAAACCAAATGATTCAGCGCCAAGGACTGCTGCTTTGACTACGTCTAAACCGGTTTTTAAACCGCCATCTGCTTGCAGTCTAACTTTATGTCGTAAATTACTAGCCCTAAGAGCTTGATGGGCTTCAGATAAACCGAGCTCCCATGGAGAGCCTGCATAACGAATAGAAGATAAAGGACTTGCACCCGTTCCACCATCATGACCCGAAATGGTTATCAAATCTGCATATGCCTTAGCAACACCAGCAGCAATTGTTCCAACCCCTGGCTCAGACACTAATTTGACTGAAACCAATGCTTTTGAATTTACTTGCTTGAGATCAAAAATCAGTTGCGCCAAATCCTCAATCGAATAAATATCATGATGCGGTGGAGGTGAAATCAAGGTAATGCCAGGAGTTGAGTATCTAAGCTTTGCAATTAACGGATTGACTTTACTTCCAGGAAGTTGACCACCCTCTCCTGGTTTTGCACCCTGAGCTATTTTAATTTGTAAAACCTCTGCATTTACCAAGTACTCAGGCGTAACACCAAAACGACCAGATGCAACTTGTTTTATTTTTGACATCTTGGAAGTGCCGTATCTTTCTTTGGCTTCCCCACCCTCTCCAGAATTTGATCTTGCTCCCATGCTATTCATTGCTTCGGCTAATGTTTCATGAGCATCTGGAGATAATGCACCCAGGCTCATGCCTGCAGAATCGAATTTTTTTAATAGCTCTTTTGTATGACAAAGTGCAACCTTGTTTGGTTTTATCGGAAATTTAAGCTTCATCAGATCTCTGAGCATTGCGGGATCTCTGAGATTAACAAGATCTGCATAATCTTTATAAGTTTTGTAAGATCCCGTGCTAACTGCTTCTTGAAGTTTTTTTACAACCTCAGGATTATAGGTGTGGTATTCACCACCATGGACAAATTTTAATAATCCACCAAGGCCTATTTCACTTACATTTGAGTTTGCATATTTATTTAAAGATCGCATTTCAGCATCTAAATTTTTAAAAGTCTTGCCCCCTACTCTGCTAACAGTATTTGTAAAAGATAAATCTACAATATCTGAACTTAAGCCAACGATCTCATGTAATTGAGATCCCCTATAGCTTGAGATTGTTGAGATGCCAATTTTAGAAATAATTTTTAACAGCCCTTTATTAATACCTTTACGATACTTAGCGCAGTTAGCTGTTGGACTGCCCTTGAGTTCTTTACGATGAGTTAGATCTAGGATTGTTTGGAATGCCAGCCAAGGAAAAACAGCGGTTGCTCCAAAACTAATCAAGCATGCAATCTGATGAGTGTCTCTTGCTGTAGCAGAGCTAACTATCAAGTTAGCATCTGACCTAAGGCCTAATCTAACCAACTCTTGATGTATGCAACCAACCGCAAGCAAAGCATTAATTGAGAGTTTATTGCCGTCAGGCAATTTCTCATTTAAGTGAATAATAATCTCTCCCTTTCGAACTGATGTAACCACTCTTTTGGTTAGCGTGTTTAAAGCATCCTTGAGGTTTGATTTAGGCGAATACTCCAAATCAAAATTTTTGGAGGAAAAATAAGGGTTCTTTAATAGTGCTGAAAGCTTTTTATGCGAAAGGACGGGAGACGTACTTACAATTCTTTTTGCATGATTTTTTGATTCTTCAAAAATATTCAACTCAGGGCCAAAACATGCCTCTAAAGACATAACACTTGATTCTCTAAGGGAATCAATTGGTGGGTTAGTTACTTGAGCAAATTGTTGCCTAAAATAATCATATATAGATCTTGGCATTGAACTTAACATTGCCAAGGCAGTGTCATCGCCCATTGAACCAGTACCTTCAAGACCATCGAGTGCAAGCGGTTTTATTACAGAAACTCTCTCTTCATTAAATAAAGAAAAGAGTTTTGAAGATCTAATAAATTCAGAGTGAGGAATTTTTTTTATGCCTGGTCCCTCAAATGCATCTAAAGTTGATTCAAGATAAATAGCAGATTTTTTTAGCCATTCTCGATAAGGTTTGTTTTGTTTGAGCTGTTCATCGATCATCTCTTGATCAAGAATTTCACCAGACCCTGTATTGACTGCAAAGATTCCACCAGGACCTATACGCCCCTTTTGAAGAATCTCTTCATCTGCAACTGGGTAAATCCCAGTTTCAGAGGCTACTGTAATCATCCCATTAGTAAGAACTTGGTATCTCGCAGGCCTTAAGCCGTTTCTGTCCAAAACACAGATTGCCCATTCTCCATCTGACATGACAATCCCAGCGGGGCCATCCCAAGCCTCCATATGCATTGAATTATATTCGTGGAAAGCTCTAACTTCTGGATCCATTGTGTGAATGTTTTGCCAAGCAGGAGGCAAGACCATTCGAATAGATCTAAAAAAATTAATTCCTCCTTTCACCAGCAGCTCAATCATATTATCCAGGGCTGATGAGTCAGAGCCTGTTTCGTTAACAAGTAATTTAAATTGACTAATGTCTGGTATGAGGGGAGTTGAAAATTTCGAAGCGCGAGCTTTAACCCAATTTCTATTTCCTCTAATTGCATTGATTTCACCATTATGTGCAAGAAGCCTAAAAGGTTGAGCTAAGTGCCACCGTGGTTGGGTGTTTGTAGAAAATCTTTGATGGAATAAACAAACCTTAGCTGTAAATGATCTTTTGGCTATATCTGTATAAAATTTACTAATTTCATCTGGCAGCATTAAGCCCTTGTAAACAATTGTTTGGCTTGACATGCTGCAGATGTAAAACTCCTCATCATTGTTATGCAATTCTTCAATCTTTTTTCTAGCTTGCAGAAGGCAGGATTCAAAACTTTCTTTATTAAAATCTTTTGAGATTGGCGTTATGAATATTTGATTAATTTTCGGCAAAGATTCAAGTGCTATTTCACCAAGAACAGATTTGTTGATGGGTACATCTCTAACGCACTCAAAAATTAAATTTTCAGATTCAAGAATTTTTTTTATGGTTGATAAGTCTTTATGCAGAGCGGTAGACGAAAAAATCTGAGCTACACCAAATAATTCTGGCAATTTAATCTTTAATTCTTTTTTTATTCTCTTTTGAAAAAATTTTTGATTCAAATCAAATAATAGACCGCAACCATCTCCAGTTTTACCATCTGCCCCGATCGCTCCTCTATGCGTCATGCTTGTTAGGCCAGCGATGGAGCGTTTAACCACATCTCTATTTTGTATTCCATGTCGATTTACTATGAGCCCAAAACCGCAGTTATCCTTAGCTTGAGATTCTTGGTATAACGATATATTTGTATTGTGTTGTGGCATAAAGTTATACATATTAACATGAAACTGTCATACTATGTCATACATACCACGCAGAACTAAAACAATTCAATGAGCTCAAAAAATAAACAATATAAAATTGAAAAAGGTTTGATGCTTTTTACTCAACCACGTTCTCCCTACTTTTATGGAAAAATTAGATTAAATAGGAAGTATGTAACTAAATCATTTGCTCCAATAACAGATTTAGAAGAAGCAAAAGTTATGCTTTTTGAATGGCGCAAAGAGCTTTTAACACCAAGCACTATCCCAACTTCTACAATACCCTCTCCAGAAAATTTTAAATCAAGATCGGAATATGTTGAACATGCTCCTCTTAAAAATGATTTTCAATTTCTAGAAGTCGGTCGTTATGATCCCAATAAAAAAAATATAGAGGAAAGAAAAATTAATTTTGTTGAAATTTATGGTGATTACAATCAATCAGAGGCATCCAATCAATCTCATCGATGCCTGGATTGTGGAAATCCATATTGTGAATGGAAATGTCCAGTCCATAACTATATCCCCGATTGGTTAAAGCTTGTAAATGATGGAAATATAATGGGGGCAGCTGATTTATGCCATCAAACAAACTCTCTTCCTGAAATGTGTGGGAGAGTCTGTCCACAAGATCGTTTATGTGAGGGGGCCTGCACACTCAATGATGGGTTTGGTGCTGTGAGTATTGGCAATATTGAAAAATATATTACAGATAAAGCAATAGATATGGGGTGGAAACCAGATCTAAGCAACAGAACTTGGACCAACAAAAAAGTTGCAATTATTGGGGCTGGTCCTGCAGGCATCGGATGTGCAGATATACTCATAAGAGCAGGAATCAATTGTGATGTGTTTGATAAACAACCAGAAATTGGTGGTTTACTAACATTCGGAATTCCAGAATTTAAATTAGAAAAAAGTGTCGTGCGACGGCGACGGCGAATTCTTGAAGAAATGGGTATTAAGTTTCATCTTAATAAAGAAATTGGTAAAGACATTTCTTATAAGAAACTGCATGAGAAATATGATGCAGTATTTCTTGGAATGGGGACCTACACTTCGCTAGAAGGAGGCTTTAAGGGAGAAGATTTACCGCAATCACATAAAGCAATTGATTATCTTATTGGGAACACAAATTATCTTTTAAAGTTTCAACAGAAAGCATCTGACTATATTAATTTTAAAGGCAAGGATGTAGTAATTTTGGGGGGCGGTGACACTGCGATGGATTGTAATAGAACTGCCATCAGGCAAGACGCAAAATCAGTAACTTGCTTGTACAGACGAGATGAAGAAAATATGCCTGGCTCTAGAAGAGAAGTGATCAATGCTAAAGAGGAAGGTGTTCAGTTTGAGTTTAATATTCAGCCAATAGAAATCATTGGAGAAAAGAATGTTCAGGGCATAAAAACCATACAAACAAAATTAGGCGAACCCGACCAAAATGGAAGAAGAGTACCTGTGCCAATTCAAGGTAGCGAAAAAATCTACCCTACTGACGAGGTGGTCATTGCCTTTGGTTTTAGGGCCAATCCAGCAGATTGGTTTAAAGATTTTAAGATCAAAACTGATAAGTCTGGTTTGGTAATTGCTCCAGAGCAACAAAAATTGAAATTTCAAACCTCCAATCCAAAGATTTTTTCTGGTGGAGATATGGTTAGAGGTTCTGATTTAGTTGTGACTGCTATATGGGAAGGAAGAGAAGCGGCTAAAAGTATCATACAATTCGTTTCATAAATGAAAAATTCAAAATTTTTAAGAGCACTGAACCTTCAAACACACTCAATTCCACCAGTTTGGTTTATGCGTCAAGCAGGCAGATATCTTCCTGAGTATCAAAAAATTAGAAAAAATTACTCTAACTTCCTTGATATGTGCAAACAGCCAAAAACATGCGCTGAACTGGCATTGCAGCCAATTGATAGGTTTGATTTAGATGCTTCCATTCTTTTTTCTGATATCTTGACGATACCTGATGCATTAAATCTTGGCCTTGCTTTCCACGAGGGTGAGGGTCCAAAATTTAGCAATCCAATATCATCTCCTCAAGACATTAAAAAATTAATATCCTTTGACGTTAACGCTATTGGCTATGTATTCAAGGCCGTTGAAGAGACTAAAAATCTATTGCCCAAAGATCTACCTCTTATAGGTTTTTGTGGCAGTCCTTGGACGCTCGCAGCATATTCAATTGAAGGTGGAAGCTCAAAAGATTTCAAAAAAACAAAAAGCTTTATGGCAAATCATCCAACGGAGCTTCAAGAATTTTTAGAAATTCTTAGCAATGCTTGTTACGAATATTTAAGACAACAAGTGCTGAGTGGTGTTAATGCGCTTCAAATTTTTGATTCATGGGCAGATTTATTATCAGAAAATGAGTTAGAAAGATTTTCATTGCAATATACTCAACAGCTTACTGACCTTCTTAAATCTGATCCAGTTACATCAAATATTCCAATCATTTTATTTGAAAAAGCTCCAAAGAAAAAAATTGATGACTTAGTTTTTAAAAATATTTCTTGTGTGAGTCTATATTGGCAAGAGAATATTGAGAGCGTGGCTAAGAACTTTAAGAATCAATATGCAATTCAGGGAAATCTTGATCCAAAAGTATTACTTGAATCTGATGAAATAATCTGGAAAGAAACACAAAAAATTTGCAGCATTATGAGTGAATATCCAGGATTTATCTTTAATCTTGGCCACGGCATTACACCAGACATTAATCCGAGCAAGGTTAAGGTTATGATTGATGCAATAAGACAATGATTGCATAAAAATTTTACTTTTTATTAAAAAAATAGGCTTTATTTAGCATGTGAGTTAAAATGAACTATATTTTTTAAATAAAAGGGGAAAAATGTTTAAAACAAACCTTATAAATGCAGCTATTGTTGCAATATTATTAATTACATCGCCATCCGCTTTTTCACAAGTACTTGAAGAAGTCGTAGTTACTGCTCAAATTAGAGAGCAAAGCCTGCAGGATGTTCCAATTTCTGTCTCAGCAGTTTCTGGAGAAGATATAGCTGACAGAAGTGTTGATAATCTTCAATCACTCTCAGCCTCTGTTCCAAACTTTATGGTAGTTGAAACTCAAATTGATACTTCAATATCCATTCGTGGAGTTAGATCAGGCGCAAATAAAGGTTTCGAGCAGTCTGTTCCAGTGAATTTTGATGGAATTGTTTATCCAAGAAGTCAATTAGCCAGGACTCCGCTTGTCGATTTAGAGCGAGTCGAGGTTTTGAGAGGCCCTCAACCTACATTATTTGGTAAAAATGCGATTGGTGGAGCTGTAAGTGTTACTTCTGCAAAACCAACCGAAGAATTTGAAGGCAAGTTCTCTACATCTCATGAATCTGAGCATGGTGAAGATCAATCACTTTTAGTTTTATCTGGAGCTCTCTCTGACAATCTTCTTGGAAGGTTAACTGTTTCAACGAGAGAGATGGATGGTTGGATTACAAATACAAGGATGAAAAGAGTTGAGCCTCAAAGAGATGAAACATATATCAGAGGACAACTTGCGTGGATGTCTGGTGATGTTGATTACAACCTCAAAGTTGAGACTGCAGATTTTGACTCTGTGGGCTATGCCATGGAAGCTATTGCACCACAAGATGGTTATGGTCTCGTGTTTAGAGGTCCCATTGCAGTAGAAACAACAGAAAATTGGGTCAGATCTAGTGGAGAAACTTTTAGTCAAAATACAATGGACAACTTTGTTTTAACTGCTAACTATCCAATGGATGGTGGCGGCACTTTAACCTCTATTACAGGACATGTTGAATATGATTCATATGAAGTTCTTGATGTTGATTATGTTGGCTTAGAAATTCTAGACGGTACAAATCAAACAGAAAAGTATGATCAGTGGTCTCAAGAAATTCGTTACACCTCACCAGGTGGTGAAAATGTTGATTACATCATTGGTGCATATTTCCAAACTGCAGATGTTGATGTTACTGATTATGTTCCATTGGGCTCTTTTCTTGCTCTTGCAGGCCCTCCAGTTTCTTTATTGGTAGGAACTAACTGGGACAGACTTTATGCGCAGTCTTCTGATATGTTTTCTGTTTTTGGTCAAGCTGATATTAATCTCGAAGGTAATTGGAGATTGACAGTTGGCGCAAGGTATTCCAATGAAGATAAAGATGGAAGCAGAAAGTTAACTTTAGATGGAACTGGTACAGCATTGGCTGGCTCGCCATTGCTGAATGCTTTGTGGGCAGGTGTATTGAATGTTGGTCCGCATGATATAGCAAGCAGCAGAAGCGAAAACTCTTTTGATCCAATGGTTCGACTAAGCTATGACTTATCAGATAACTCTCAAATGTATGTTTCGTACACACAGGGTTCTAAAGCGGGTGGGTTTGATATTAGAGGTAACTCAATACCAGGAACCCCTTTAGTTTCCAGTGAAGGCGGATGGGAGTTTGAAGAAGAAGAAGCTACAAATATCGAATGGGGCTATAAAATGAAATCAGATAGAGCTTCATTTGATTTCACTTATTTCACAACTGAATATGATGACCTTCAAACTAGTGTGTTTGATGGCGTATTAGGATTTAAAGTTGGAAATGCTTCAGCCGCTGAATTAGATGGTTTTGAAATGCAAGGTAGGTATCTTATTACTGATAACTTGGAATTCTATGCATCTATGGCTAGCCTAGACTATAAATTTACTGACTGGAAAAATAGTCAGTGTGCATATGGGGAAACTGCAACAAATGGTATTTATTGTGATAGATCTGGTGCTAGCGTCATTCTTGCTCCTGAAGACACAGCTAATGCTGGCTTTGCATACGATACTGTTTTATCAAATAATTGGGCATTTGATGCCAATTTAAATGTTGATTATTCCTCAGAGTACTTTATTACAACCAACCTTGATAAAAATATTAAAGAAAGCGGTTACTCAAAAGTAGGATTAGTGCTTGGTTTAACAAGCTCTGATGGCAAGTGGAGAATTTCATTAATTGGAGATAACTTAACTGACGAACGCATTAAGGTCGTTGGTGGAACTATTCCTTTAGCAAGAACATTTGTTAGACTTGCTTCAGGTGGAGCGCTTGATGGAATAGCGTATGATGCTATCTATGCTCGTCCAAAAAATATAGCAATCAAGCTTGATTATAATTTTTAGTCAAACTAAATAGCTGTCTTGAAGCCTCACTTTATAGTGGGGCTTTTTTCTGCCTATAATCTTTCAACTAAAATGGCAGTCCCTGCGCCAGCTGCGCCGCTAGTGGCAACAATTCCAGTTGAAAGGTCTTGTCTTTCAAGCTCATCAATGAGTGTGGACATCATTATAGAGCCCGTTGCTCCCATCGGATGACCAAGAGCAATGCAGCCCCCATTAACGTTTAGCTTATTTTCATCTATATTTAATTCTTGCTGACAATGAATCATTGTTGATGCAAAAGCTTCATGTATCTCAAATAAATCTACATCGGTAACTTGCAAATTATTTTGCGAAAGTATTTTTTGTGTAGCCAGCATACAACCTGACAAAACCAACAATGGATCATCATTTACAGTAGCAACGGAAATAATCTTTGCTCTAGCCTTCTGCCCATTTTCCTGAATTTTTTTATTTGAGAGTATTGTCATAGAAGCTGCATCTGCCATTGCAGGAGAATTGCCTGCAGTGTGCACATGTGAAATTTCTTTTAAATCAGGAAAAAGATTTAACTGAGCTTTATCAACTCCCTGCTCTCCAAGTTGTTTAAAACTTGGATCCAATAATGCCAAGCTTTCAATGGTTGTATCTGATCTAATGCATTCATCCTCAACGCAGTGAATCAATTTGCTGCTATTAATAATTGGAATAATAGATTTAAAGTGGTTATTTTTTTGAGCATTCAAGGCATTTTGCTGTGACTTTAATGCCTGTCTATCTACCTCATCCCTAGAAATATTAAAAAGACTTGCTATGAGATCAGCTCCACTGCCCATTAAAAAAATCTTAGCTTGATGAGCTAGCTCGATGCTATTCCAAATTGCTGCTTCATCCGAAAGCATAGGCACTCTAGACATCATTTCAACTCCACCAGCAATAATATGATTCGCTTGCTGAGATTGAATTTTTAAATGCCCCAGATTTATTGCATCTAAACTAGATGAACAAAATCTGTTTACGGTAAGGCCAGAAATTGAATCTGGATATCCAGAAAATAAAGAGGAAGCTTTGGCGATGTTGCCAGCTTGCTCACCAAATTGGGTGACGCAACCCAATATCACTTCATCAATAGAATTTAAATTGAAGAAATTCTTAGACTCAACATCCTTATACAAAAAATCCAATAATTCATATGGATTGAGCTTACTCAGTCCACCTTTTTGATTTGCTCTAGCTCTGGGCGTCCTTATAGAATCAACAATGTAAACAGGATGCATGTGTTTATGTTTTTAAATCACTTTTTTGAGCCCAGGTAGCATGTGTGCCTGAACAAATTTGGTGCGGCAAAGGAATATCACAAACTGGTCCCTGCTCTATATTCTTTGCATCAAACAACAAACATGATGAGCTCTTTTCTCTGACATCATTGCTAATAGTTACCAGATAGCCATCGTCTTCATCTATCCCATTAGTTTTAGGAGCAAAACTGACTTCACTAATAAAGATGTGTTCTGGAAAAATATATTTACTTAAAGATTTTTTTTGATGATCATGTTTGGTAATCCCGTCAAAAGTAAAGTGCCCCTTAGTCGGAACCATACTATAGGTGTATCTATGCTCTACGCCAGCAATATGCTGATTAATGACGCCAAACTCTATTGTTTCATTGCAAATATCTTCTTCAGTTGTTAATCCAGTTTTTAGATTAAATTTCCATCTATGCAGTCTTGGTTTTAACAATGAAAAATCTAAAAAAGCCATCATACGCTCAAGCCCTGGCGGTGCATCGACATAATTTTCTGGCCAAGGATGTTCTTGAAAATACCCTTCTAATATCAACTCATCGCCAACCTCATATGCATTATTCCAATGCAGTACATATGTTGGATCAGCTTCAAACCATTTGATATCTTCAGGGTTACCATATCTTGGAATGACTGCAAATCTTGAAGGCAGGTCATGCAATCTTGTTGCATGAATTCCTTTTTTAAGCATCTCCTGGTCCCAAAAAAGAGGTAAATCATTAATAATCGAATAATTTTTGCTAAACGCCATGTCATGAGGCAGCCTTGGACCAGGCAGTTCGACTGGAATAAAATGTTTTAAATTCTGATTTTTATCAACAACCCCATAATTTAAAAATGGAACATGTTTTGAATAATTAAAAAACATCAATTCACCTGTTGCCAAATCAACCTTTGGATGAGCCGATAAACCACCAGAGGGAACCCATGATGCTTTATTTTGAGTTGCTAATGTATATGGATCTAATTGATAGCCTTCTCCGCATTGATAAAAAGTCGAAAGCGGCTCGCCTGCATGGACAATAATATCAGTTGAGGATGAATCTTTAATTCCGCCTTGTGCACCCCATCCTGGAAGCATGGATGCACCTGTCCGCTCCATAAGACCAGCCCACATTGATTTTCCCATTTCCTGTTCAACTAAAAATCCTTCCGTTCGAATAAATTTATTTACATAATTTGCTTTGCCATTATCAAAATTAATTGAATGAATCATCCCGTCTCCATCAAAAGGATGAAAGCGACCAATAGGTTCATGAACCTGATTTTCAGTATTTCTATAATAAGCACCCTCTAGATCCTCAGGAATATCTCCCAACGCTTTTAGATCAGTAACCTCATACTCATCATAATTTGGTACCCATGCATCCTTAAGATATGGATGATCATGCGTTTTAATTGAAGATTGAATGGTATTTGTTTTCTTAGTTTCCATGCTCTAACCCTTCAAGAACTCAGATTCGAGGTCCTGAACAATAGATTCTACGCTTTCTATATTTTTAATTAAACCTACGCCCTGTCCTGCTGACCAAATGTCTTTCCATGCCTTAATCTTATCTTGTGAGGCAGAAACATTAAAACCATCAGTATTTGAGTCCAGATTATCTGGATCTAAATTGTTTTTAATGATGCTGTCTTTTAGATAATAGGCTTCCGCTCCGGTAAAAAGATTGGTCATTCTTAAATCATCGTAAGTTGAATTAATAATCATGGATTTATATTCATCAACTGCATTACTCTCTTTAGCTGAAATAAACCTTGTGCCCATATAACTAAGATCTGCGCCTAATAATTTAGCTGCTCTAATATGGTGTCCGGTAGAAATTGAGCCAGCCAAAACTATAAGCCCATCAAAAAACTCTCTTACATATGCTGTGAATGAGAATGGGGAGAGATATCCAGTATGGCCCCCTGCTCCATGACAAATAAGAGCCATGCCGTCGACATTCATTTCAGCGCAGCGGCGAGCAAAATTAATATTATTAACATCAGCTATTACCTTGCCTCCATAAGCATGCACTGCATCTATAACTCTTTCGGGACTACCTAAAGCAGTGATTACAATTTGAGGCTGAAATTTTTTAATTAAGTCTAATTCCCCTGAAAATCTATCATAGGTCTTGTGAGTGATCATATTAAATGCCCATGGATTTGATGTAGAGCTACTGATTTGCTCCATCCACTCCTCAAGCTCCTCAATTGTTCTCGCATTAGGTCCTGGAAAAGATCCAACCAATCCTGCGTTGCTGCTGGCTATCACTAATTCAGGTCCAGAAACTAGAAACATAGGAGCTACGATTACAGGCAATCGTAATTGATCGATTAATTTATTATTTTGCATATGCGTAGTAAAAATCCTTATTTAAGTTTATTACAACTCTTATATATTTACTCGCCTAGGTTATTCTTTTGAATGTTGAGGAATCATGCATATAATTAATGAATGCAAGAACGTGTTTACATATTGGGTGGCTATCAATCTGACTTTGCCCAAAATTGGCATAGAAATAAATTGGATCTTTTGGATGTATTCCAAGAAACAATCCATCAAGGATTAACATCTGTTGATTTGGAACCTCAAGATATTGATGTTGCCCATGTTGGCAATTTCACAGCTGAATTATTTTGTAACCAAGGTCATTTGGGTGGTTTTTTTGTCTCTTCTCATCCAGATTTTTTTGGACTGCCTTCCTCAAGACATGAGGCAGCTTGCGCTTCAGGGAGCATTGCAACGTTAGCAGCATGCGCTGAAATTGAATCAGGCAGATACGAACTAGCTGCAGTATTGGGAATTGAACAAATGAGAAATGTTTCAGGAGAACAGGCCGCTCAAAATATTGGGGGCCCTGCAATGCGATCTGGTTTTGAATGCCAAGGTGTGCAATACCCATGGCCTCATATGTTCAGTGAGCTTACTAATGAATATGATAAAAGATATGGCATCAATGAAGATCATCTCTCGAAAATTTCAGAAATTAACTTTGCCAATGCTAAGAAAAATCCAAACTCTCAAACTAGAGGGTGGACTTTTGAATCAGATGCTTTTACAAGATCAGATAACGCAAACCCTGTAATTGAAGGTCGGACCAGAAAAATGGATTGTGGTCAGGTAACTGACGGTGCAGCTATTATCTTCTTAGCAAGCGAAAAAAAAGCTAAAGAATATGCAAAAGCAAAATCAATAGATATTAAATCAATTCCTTATATCAAAGGCTGGGGTCATAAAACTGGTCCAATTACATATCAAGAAAAAATCGATTTTAGTCAGGAAAAAGATTACGTCTTTCCGCATGTAAAAAGGGCTATTGACGACGCTTTTTCAAGAGCAGGGATGAAGGGGGTAACAGACATTGATGGCATTGAAACTCATGACTGCTTTACATCAACCGAATACATGGCGATTGATCATTTTGGTATTACAAAGCCTGGAGAGAGCTGGAAAGCTATTGAATTAGGTGAAATAGAGATTGGTGGAAAGATTCCAATTAATGCAAGTGGCGGTCTAATAGGTTTAGGGCACCCGGTGGGTGCGACAGGTGTCAGAATGCTACTTGATTGCTATAAACAATGTACTAATGGTGCTGGTGACTACCAAATTGAAAACGCAAAAAACATATCAACCTTAAATATCGGCGGAAGTGCTACAACGGTTGTTAGTTTTGTTGTTGGAACTGCTTAATTAAATAAATCTTTTAGTTCGCGTCTTAAAACTTTACCCACAGGATTTTTTGGTAATACATCTATAACCCTCAAGTCCTCAGGCATTTTATATTTTGCAATTTGCTTATCTTTTAAAAATTCAATGACTTCATCTAAAGTTAATGTTTCGCCTTCAACAACTACTGCAACAACTCCTACTTTTTCTCCCAAAATTTCATCATCATAACCAGTTACAGCGACCTCTAACATTTTTGGATGCGAGCTAAGAAGGTTGTCTAACTCCTCTGGAGAAATATTCATTCCACCCCTAATAATAAGATCTTTGCATCTGCCGCAAAATTTATAATATCTTTTTTCCGTGTCATCTGGAGAAATCTCAAATAAATCCCCAGTCCTGAAATAGCCATCTTCATCGAAAACTTCTGCGTTTGCCTCAGGAGCATTCCAATAACCATCAAAAACAGTTGCGCCAGAAATAAGAAGTTCGCCAGGCTGCTCTGGCTCTAGTATTTCCTCATTAGTCTCAACGCTGACTAATTTTGTTTTTACCAACCTTGAAACTGGATTGCTCCAATTAAGTCCATCTACTCCAAAACGAGGGAAATATTTCGCTCTTAACTTTGGGTCCTCAATTTCATTTCGAGCACTGAGCAACGTTGCCCCCTCATTAGATCCAAAAATATTTTGAACTGTTAAATCATATTTATTTTGAAAAGTTTCCACCATCCACTCTGAAAGTGGTGCTCCTCCGCAACCTATACATCTCAAGCTGCTTAAATCTTGTTGATCCAAAATGGCTGGATTATTAAGTAGCATATTCATGATTGCAGGAGGTGCAATTGTGTATTTAATATTCTCAGCAGAAATTTGAGTTAAAAAAACATTAAGATCAAACGGATGATGTTGAACAAGCTTGCCCTTACAAAGGAGCCAGTTATACAAAAACCCTCCGATGCTTGCCATATTTATCATTGGAAAAGGATTGAGCAATGCATCGCCCTGCTCAGTTTCTGATACAAATGCAGCAGCTTTAGCCATTGGCAACCAAAGGTTGTGACTGCGCGGAACACCTTTTGGAGTACCAGTAGTTCCTGAAGTCCAGCAAATGGTAAAAATATCATCTGCTGTGATGGAGTTATCATTTGCATACAATTGCTGACTTTCTATGAGTTCGCTTGAAGGATTTGATGTATTTAAATCAACAAAACCATCGACTGAACCTAATGAAAATTTAATTTCATCTTTAGTAAATAACGAAGAAAATTGTTTGGCGTGAGCCTTATCGCTGAATTTTGAAATACTAACAAAGGCGCTTGGATTGGTCTCATTGATAATGCTAGTAACCTCAAATGCACCATATTGCATTGGAATCGGAGAGCAAACTATTCCAAGTTTTGATAGTGCAAGATAGACTATTGGTAGTTCTACAACATTTGGTAATTGTATGATGGCGATATCGTCCTTTCTGAGCCCCTGCTCATAAAAAATAGTTGCATATCTCTCAACAGTTACATTGATCTCATTAAAAGATAGCCTCTTTGGAGCATCACCTGTAATTGTTTTGCGATTTTCTGGGTCAACAAGGGCTTCTTGATCGCCGCATAAAACTATAGCCTCTTGAAATAAAGAATATAATGTATCTTCACCCCACCATCCTTTATTTATATAATCTTCAATTCTATCTTTGTTAGTAAGTATCATGCATATCTTGTTTTACATTAAATAATTCATTTTAACTTACTATAATAATTATCTAGTCTCCAGAATTTTAACTTTTCAGCAAAAATAATTTGAAAAGAAGTGTCATTAATAAATTAAGATGAAATTAAGCTTATTTCTTTAATAGCTAAATCCACTTCAAAATCTCTTCCAAATCCGGCTATGCTAAGGTCTCTAATATTCTTTGCTTTCATTGATGCTGCAGAAAATCCAGAGCTTCTTTTGAGATCTTTAAAAAATATTTCATACTCTTGCCATTGGTCTGAAACATCAAATGACTGACTGAAATATGACCAGGGTGGAATTTTTAAACCTCTAAGAGTGACATGAATTTCATAGGTTTCATTATTTCCCTTAGCTTTAAATCTAATGCCTTTGAAATCATTGCTATTAATATCAATTCTATTTGACAATCTTACAAACCCGCCATTGTTATCAGTGGAAACATTTCCGTTCATTATAAAAACGCCGTCTGAGTGTTTTATAGTTAATTCAGACACTCCGCCCATAACCTGATCAGTTACTCCGCTCCAGTTACCTGGATCATTAAGAGACTTGGTAAATGAATTCATAGATAAAAATATAAAGAAAATAATGTGAAGTTTCATGCTTGATTCTTGAAAAGATTTTTAATTTTTAGATTAAATTATATAATCAAAAAATCAAAGTGGGCCCTCAAAATTTATACCTACTTTACTTAACCTTGAAATTAATGGGTTGCCCAGGCCTGAGGCACTTGTTAGAACTCCTCCATATTCTTTTCCACCTGGAAGAGCATCTTCATCTTCAATTAAACAAAGTGCGCATTCAGAAACTAGTTTGGAGGTCACTTTATAACCAGGGTCTCCTTTACCATTCATATTGAATACCGACTTAGTTCCATCATCTGTTTCAACTATATATTTGCAATCAAACCATCCATTCTCTTGAACACTTTCTGATGGCCCTTCTCCAGGCTTGGGCAAAAAAGGTTTCACCAATCTTTTTAGCGGTGATAGAAGAACCAAAACAGATAGACCTGTCAGAATTAGTGATTTGGCGGCACTGAACCAGCTCTTGTGAAAGGCATGCTCTTGATAGGTAAAATTAGATCCATAAGATTCCTGCCTTAATGCAAGTAATGCCTCTGTTCTTCTTACAACTCTTGTGTTTGCGGTGGCCATAATAAAAGGTCCTGACCATGCACTAATTTCTGGTTTTTTTGCAATGCCCACTCTGTCACTGCTAAGTTGCTTTTGCTCATCGGAATAAGAGTCTTTTGGATTAAGCAAAAATGGATCTGTAAGATCATCGCCAAGATCTAATTCTCCCATAGAGAACATTGTCTCAAGGGTTCCTCCTGATGCCCCTCCCTTATATGAATGAAATGATTCTATTCTTTTAATTGGTTTTGCAAGGGTTTTAGCTGAGAAAAAAGTTCCTAAATCAGATGGTATTGAGTCAAATCCACATGACGGAATGATCCTAATTCCTTTTGCTGATGCCTCTACATGATGCTTCCCTATTAAACCCTTAACCCAAAAGTTTTCACCTGTAATGTCTACATAATGAGCATGATTCTTGATGCATGATGCTACCAATTTAGAACCATATCTATGAAAAGGTCCGGTTGTAGACAAGATTACTCTTGCTCTTGAGGTCATGTTATCTAGGGCACTTTCATCATCTGAATCAGCTATCAGAATTTCTACTTTTGTTTGATTATCTTGAGCAACTTGCTGCAGTTTTGTTAAGTTTCTTCCTGCTATTGCCCACGTCACCGTTGTGTTTAATGATTGAAAATATTTAACACAAAGGGTTCCAGTAAACCCAGTGGCCCCATAAATAATAATATCTATATCTTTATACATATTTAAAAATTGTTGAGTTATTTATTAGCAAATAATAAAGTGAATAACGTTTGGAGTAAATTATGAAAATACTTGCAATAGGTGGTTGTGGAAGCATGGGTCGTTATGCAATGAGAACAGCCCAAAACTTTAACTCTGTTGATCAAATTATCATTGCCGACATTAATAAAGAAAGTGCTGAGTTTTTTGCGGCAAGTTTAAATCAAAAAGTTTCTTCAATTCAACTTGATGTCAATGATGCTAGCGCACTAAAACAAGCCATGGAAGATATCAATATTGTTGTCAATACATGTGGTCCTTATTTTAAGTTTGGAGCTCCTATCCTTAGAGCTGCAATATCTTCAGGTTGTAACTACATAGATATTTGTGATGATTGGGAACCTACAATCGATATGATGAAGCTGGATACTGAAGCCAAATCAGCTGGCGTGTCTGCAACTATTGGGCTTGGTGCAAGCCCTGGACTAACAAATTTGATGGCGCTCATCGCTATACGTGAATTAGATGAAGTAACTGCAGTCTATACCGGTTGGGACATTGGTGGGACCTCGCTAGATGAAAATGCAATGCAGCAATCTGAAAATGCAGCGATGATGCATGGAGTTGAGCAAATGACGGGGCAAGTCAAAGTATTCCAAGATGGAGCTTTTAAAATGGTCAAGCCTCTTCAGAAAATCAACGTCAACTACCCAGGATTAACTAATTTTAATGGAAATATATTTGGCCATCCTGAAGCAATAACTTTTCCACATTATTTTCCAAAACTTAAAGACTCAATCAATCTTGTCCATGGGGGTCATGCTGACTTTCTTATCCTTAAATCTATAATGGGTTTAGTAAACTTAAGATTACTAAGCAAGCTAAGGGCGGCTAATTTATTTTCTTTGCTAGAAAGCAAGCAATCTACTCAAAAGAGAACTAAAGGCGTTGATTATCCTCCGGCTATGTATGGTTTTGCTCGTGGCATCAAAAATGAAATGCCAGCAAGTGTGGGAGTTTGCATGCCGAGCCATACTGAAGACCCAGACATGAATGAGAAAATTAAAAATATAGGCATGGGAGAAATTACTGGCATCCCATTGGCTTGCGGCATTAAGATGCTAGCCGAAGGTAGCATCAATCATGCTGGGGTATTGGCGCCTGAAGCTGGTCACATAGAACCCAATGGCTTTATAAGTGATGTTTTTGAAGAAATATCAAAGGTATTAGGATTGCCAAGCGGCAGTCTTAGCGACTCGATACAGATTACCCGTTCTTGGTAATTATTTGGGCCTGCTTTGGGTCAAGTATTGCACCAACTTAAACAAAAAATTTGTTAGGATTGCTATAAAATAAATAGGACTTCGTATGAAAGATAAATTAAATTTCTATATAAATGGTAAATGGGTTGAATCAGAATCAAATGAAAAAATTGAGATTATCAATCCAGCAAATGAAGAGCTCATAGGGCATGTTGCTTCTGGAACAAAAGATGACATAGATCGAGCAGTATCAGCGGCATCTGATGCTTTTAAAACCTATCAATTTACAACTAAGGAAGATCGAATTGAGATCTTAAATAATATTATTACTGAATACGAAAATCGGTACGATGATTTAGTTCAAGTTATCACAGAAGAAATGGGTGCTCCAACCTGGCTTTCACAGAAAGCTCAAGCATCAACAGGAATTAAAAATTTACATGAAACTTTAGATGCTCTAAAAGAATATGAATTTGAAAAAAAAGAAGGTGATTACACATTAATAAGAGAGCCTATTGGTGTAATAGGAATGATCACACCATGGAATTGGCCCATGAATCAAATTACTACCAAAGCATCAGCCGCTCTTGCAGCAGGATGTTCAATGGTGTTAAAACCTAGCGAAATTTCTCCATATTGTGCACTCCTGCTTGCCGAGATATTTGATAAAGCTGGAGTACCAGCAGGTGTGTTTAATGTGGTGAATGGGTATGGTCCTATTGTAGGAGCCGCTTTATCAGATCATCTAGATGTTGCCATGATGTCTTTTACTGGATCAACTGAAGCCGGAATTGCAGTCGCTCAAGCATCTGCTGTTTCTGTTAAAAGAGTTCATCAAGAACTTGGGGGCAAGTCTTCAAATATTATTCTGGATGATGTTGCTGATCTTGAGAAATCTGTGAAAGGCGGTGCTGGGCATTGCTTCTTAAACTCAGGACAGTCATGTAATGCACCGACAAAAATGTTGGTTTCTAAGAAAAATTATGAGAAAGCAGTTGAGGTTGCTGCTCAAACTGCAAATAGTACAACTGTTGGTGATCCTCAAGGAGAATTTAGAATTGGACCTATTGCGAATAAACCTCAGTATGAAAAGATCCTGAGAATGATCAAAATTGGTATTGAGGAAGGTGCAACCTTGGTTGCCGGTGGCATTGAAAAGCCAGATGGTTATGAGAAAGGGTTCTATGTAAGACCAACTGTGTTTGCAAATGTGACCAATGATATGACCATTGCAAGAGAAGAAATTTTTGGTCCAGTTCTATCAATCCTCAAATATGATTCAGAAGAACAAGCAATTGAAATGGCCAATGATACCGAATATGGGTTAGCCGGATACGTTCAGGGTGAACCCGAGCATGCTAACAAAGTTGCAAGAAAAATTAGAGCAGGACAAGTTATTATCAATGGCGGTGCGAAAGGAACAGGAGCACCTTTTGGAGGTTACAAATCTTCTGGCAATGGCAGGGAACATGGTCTTCATGGATTAGAAGAGTGCCTAGAAACCAAAGCGGTGATTATGCCGTGAGCTCAAAGCTCTTCAATCTAATGGTGGCAATCTAATTCTTGGTATCATAGGATAATGAATATGAAATTTTTTAGCCAAATATTTTTTGTATTTTCAATTACATTAAGTGCCTGTGAACTTCAGGGTCAGGTAATTGATAATCAGTTTTCACTATTAGTTCATAAAACTCCAACTTGTGGGTGCTGCAAAAAATGGGTCAAGCATCTTGAAAGTAACGGTTTTAATCCAGCCACAAAAGACCATCAAAGCCTTTTGGAGATCAAAGAAAAATTTAATATTAAGCCAGAATATAGATCATGTCATACCGCGGTATCTGAAGATGGTTATATTTTTGAGGGGCATGTCCCAAGCAAATATATTGCTCAATTTCTTTCTGAGAAAAATGCTAATGCCATTGGATTATCAGTACCTGGCATGCCTATAGGATCCCCCGGAATGGAAGTCGGGGATCGATTTATGCCATATAAGGTTTTAATCCTTTTTCAGGATGGAACAAGCGAAGTCTACGCTGAAATAAACCAAAAATAATTTTGCTATTAGGAATGGTGGGCCCGGGAGGACTCGAACCTCCGACCAATGGATTATGAGTCCACTGCTCTAACCAACTGAGCTACAGGCCCGAAAACTATTCGTCTAGAAAATTTTTCAGGTGACTTGATCTTGAAGGATGTCGTAACTTTCTTAAAGCCTTGGCTTCTATCTGGCGAATCCTTTCTCTGGTTACATCAAATTGTTTGCCAACCTCTTCCAGGGTGTGATCTGTGTTCATACCAATACCAAATCTCATTCTTAAGACCTTAGCTTCTCTAGCAGTTAATGATGACAGAACGTCATCAGTAGCAAAATTAAGGCTGCCTTCAGTAGCATTTTTCAATGGTGAATGAATCACAGTATCTTCAATAAAATCACCTAAGTTAGAATCTTCGTCATCACCAATAGGTGTTTCCATTGAAATTGGCTCTTTGGCAATTTTAAGCACTTTTCTGACTTTATCTTCTGGCATATCTAGCTCTTTACTCAATTCTTCTGGAGTTGGCTCTCTGCCCATATCTTGCATCATCTGCCTAGATACACGATTCAATTTATTGATAGTCTCGATCATGTGAACAGGAATTCTGATTGTTCTTGCCTGGTCAGCAATAGACCTAGTAATTGCTTGTCTAATCCACCAAGTTGCGTAAGTAGAAAATTTGTAACCTCTTCTATACTCAAACTTATCCACTGCCTTCATCAATCCGATGTTGCCTTCCTGGATTAAGTCTAGGAACTGCAGACCTCGGTTTGTATATTTTTTAGCAATTGAAATAACAAGCCTAAGGTTAGCTTCAACCATATCTTTTTTAGCTCGCCTCATTTTTGTTTCACCCATGGACATGGCGCGATTGATTTCTTTTATATCTTTAACACTTAAACCCACTCTCTCCTCAATAGCTTTAATCGCCTTTTGTGCTATGACTACGTCAGGTTTAATATGCTCTAATGATTTTTTGGAGTACTTCTTATTGCTCATCAAAGAATCAACCCATTTCACTTTTGTGATGTTGTCTTTGTGCATTGCAATAAAGTCTTTACGAGGAATTCGCGCTGATTTTACAAACAAAAACTGAATTCTTTTTTCATGTAAACGAATTTCAGCCAAGTCACTGCGTGCAAAGAAAGCTAGGTCTTCAAACATTTTTGGTGAAAATTTAAGAAACTGGAAGATTAAGCCGAGTTTTGTAAATTCAGCTTTAGCTTCTTTAGAATGCCTGCCTTTTGATTCAAGAACTTTGTAAGTTTTGTTGAATTGACGCTTTAAATTTGTCATGCGTCTTTGAACTTCAGCGAGATCTGGTCCATTATCGACCTCTTCATCACTCTCTTCTAGCTGTTTGGCTTTTTCGCTTCCTGGTCCAGCTGAAGGAACTTCTTCCATTTCTTCAAGAAATCCTGTGAGTAGCTCGCTGAGTTTTTTATCTTCGCTTTTTACTAAATCATAAAAATCAATAATATGCTCAACAATGCCCGGGTAATGGACACTTGCATTAAGCAAATCACGCATTCCCTCTTCAATACGTTTGGCAATTTCAATTTCGCCTTCTCGAGTTAGCAAATCTACTGTGCCCATTTCTCGCATATACATTCTTACTGGATCGGTTGTTCGACCAGTTTCATTTTCAACAGCGGCTAAAGCTTCAGCAGCTTGCTCAAGAGCAATATCGTCTTGGTCATCAGATGATTCAGAAAGCATGAGAGTGTCTGCATCAGGTGCAGTCTCATGCACTTGCAGACCCAAATCATTGATCATACCAATGATTTCATCAACTTGATCAGGATCAGAAATATCTTCTGGTAAATGATCGTTTACGTCTGCATAAGTTAAATAGCCTTGTTCGCGGCCTTTCTCAATTAACTCTGCAATTCTTGAACCTTGTTTTTTTAACTTATCCACTCAATGCCTCTTTCTAAATCGTTCACTATATGTGATGCCAAATTTAATTTTTTCAATCTTGTTTTGAACTTAATTTTTTTAACCAATTTCGATCATCGTCAGTGATTTCTTGCTTTTTTAAGATAATTTGCTGCAAATCTCTTCTTTCTGCTGGCGTAATCGATCTGACATTATACTTGTCTTTGAGTGTTTGCTCTCTATCTTTTTGATTTTTTAATAAAATATCCATGCAGTCATTTACAAGCTTAAATGCGTTCTTTTCAGACAGTTTAAGTCCTGCTACTACAGCTTCTGAGAAATATCCCTTGATTTGATCTGATTCAAGGCTTTCAATGACCCTAGATGGTTTGATATCTGGCATCTCTTTATATAAATCCAGGATTACAAATAAAAAGTTAAATTTTGGGTCTTCTTTTAATTCATCGAATACAGATTCATTGGCGATTGCGGGAAAAGCTAGTAAAGCGCTAAAAATATTGATTACCGCTTTTACTCTGACGTGAGTATTTGAACTTGATCTCATTGCATTATCTGATTTAGCTTTTCTAATTTCTGGACTTTTAGGTGCATCCATAGTCTTAATGTCCATGCCGCATAATTTAGATATCTCGTTGGCATACACCTCTTTAATGACAGAATTATTAATCTTATTTACTATGGGGATGGCGAAAGCAGCTGCCTGAGCTCTGCCCTCCAATGCTTCTAAGTTAAATTCTTTGACCTTCGATAAAAAGTATGACGAAAGCGAAATTGACTCATCTAAAAGTTTTTGAAAAGCTTTTAATCCATGTTCATTAATGTATGAATCTGGATCATGACCTTGATCAAAAAAAACAAAATGGATATTAATGTCTTCTCTAATAATTGGAAAAGTATTTTCAACTGCTTTCCAGGCCGCTTTTCCTCCAGCCAGATCACCATCAAATGCAAAAAATATTTTATTTGTGTAACGCATGATTTTAGAAACATGATTTGGAGTTACAGCAGTCCCTAGTGTTGCAACTGCGTTTTTGATGCCATGTTCATAAAGACCTATTACATCCATGTATCCCTCGACCACAATCAAAGAAGCAATATGTTTCTCTCGTTCTTTAACCTCATACAAACCAAACAACTCATTTGATTTATTAAAAAAAGAAGTTTCTGGAGAATTAAGATACTTAGGCTCCCCCTCATCTATGATTCTTCCTCCCATGGCAATAAAATCACCTTTTATATTCCTAATGGGGAAGATAACCCTGCCTCTAAATCGATCATAGAATCTGTCATCCTTCTTGCTAAATAACCCGGATTCATCCAGTTCTTTGTGAGGAATATCAGAGCCGAAATGATTTAAAAGACCATCCCACTTATCCTGCGCATAGCCGATGTTAAATTTCTTAGCAGTCGCTCCAGTAATCTTACGATCTTTAAGATATTCCACAGCTTTGGGTGCAGTTT
>CABWYS010000010.1 GCA_902509555.1 uncultured SAR86 cluster bacterium | reverse complement strand
CCCCCCAGCTTTTATGCCTGTATTTATGAAATTAGATATTTTGGGAGCGCTTGATTTGGCAATGATCAGTGTGATTATGTCGTTTCTATTTGTAAATTTATTTGACACCGCAGGGACACTTCTTGGGGTAGCTAATCAAGCAAAGTTAGTTGATGAATCTGGAAATGTGGATAATCTTGATAAAGCTCTCAAAGCTGATAGCTCCTCTAGTGCAGTTGGAGCTTTTTTAGGATGCGCACCGGTTACAAGCTATGTAGAAAGTTCTGCTGGTGTTGAGGCTGGTGGTAGGACAGGGTTGACCGCTGTAACCGTGGGCTTTTTATTCTTGATTGCAATATTCTTTTCACCTTTGGCAAGCATAATACCTGCGCATGCTACTTCCGGAGCGCTTATATATGTAGCGATATTGATGTTGAGTGGAATGGAGAGGTTGAACTGGTCAGATACATCTGAACTTCTTCCAGCCTTAATCATCATTGTTATGATTCCACTGACTTTTTCTATTGCAAACGGAATTGCCCTAGGCTTTATATCTTATGTGGTGCTAAAAATTGCATTAGGAAGGATTGCACAAATATCTGCCGGAGCCTGGTTTCTAACTTTAATATTTTTATCTAAATTTATATTTCTTTAAGAAAGTGAGTTAGCTTCTTTGATAATTTGGAGCTTCTTTTGTGATCATTACGTCATGAACATGACTTTCAGTAATTCCAGCATTTGTAATCTCAACAAATTGAGTTTCTTTATGCATCTCCTTGATTGATTTGCATCCAACATATCCCATGCTTTGTCTTATACCTCCAATTAATTGATCGATTACATTTACAACCCAACCTTTAAAAGGCACTCTTCCTTCCACCCCTTCAGGTACCAACTTCTCATTACTTATGCCATCTTGAGAGTATCTGTTTGTATCATTTCTCTCAGACATTGCTCCGATAGAGCCCATTCCTCTATAGGTTTTAAAGCTTCTTCCTTGATAAAGTTCCAACTCTCCGGGAGCCTCTTCTGTTCCTGCAAAAATACCACCTAACATCACTGCATCTGCTCCAGCGGCAAGCGCTTTGGAAACATCGCCTGAAAATCTGATGCCCCCATCAGCAATAAGTGGAACAGAACTAGTGGAAAGCTTTTCTTTTATTGAAAGGATAGCTGTGATCTGGGGAACTCCAATTCCTGCAATAATTCTAGTTGTGCAAATTGACCCGGGACCCATCCCAATTTTAACTGAATCAACACCAGCATCTATCAAGGCTTGAGCTCCCTCGGGAGTTGCAACATTACCACCCATAACATCTATATCTGGAAGCTCTTTTTTTATGAGCTTGATAGTATCAATTACATTCTGAGAATGACCATGAGCGCTATCTATTACCAATAAATCAACTCCTGCCTCAGATAAAGCCCGAGCCCTGTCTAGGGTTTCTTCTCCAGTTCCAAGAGCAGCACCAACTTGCAACTGACCTCTAGAATCTTTAGTTGCAAGGGGATGCTCGGCAGATTTATCAATATCTTTCATGGTAACCAATCCAGTTAAAGAGTTGTCTTCATCGGTCACTAGAATTTTTTCAATTCTATTGTTGTACATTAATTTCTTGACCTCTTCTTGATCAAAGCCTTCTTTTACTGTAATTAATTTTTCATATGGCGTCATAATTGAAGAAACTAGATCAGATAAGTTATCGGCATATCTAAAGTCTCTCCTAGTAACAATTCCCATTAATTTTCCATTATCAACAACTGGCATACCAGAAATGCTGAGCTCATTTGTTAATTGCATGAGCTCACTTATAGTTTTGGTTGATTGAATGGTTGAAGGATCTCTAACGACTCCACTTTCATATTTTTTTACAGCTCTAACTTCTGCGGCCTGATCTTCAATTGAGTTATTTTTATGCAGAATTCCAATCCCACCATTTTCAGCAAGCGCAATTGCCATAGCAGCTTCCGTCACTGTATCCATTGCAGCGGATACTAGAGGAATTTTTAATGAGATGTTTCTTGAGACCCTTGTTTCTAATTGAGCTTCGGCAGGAAGAAAATCCGTAAATCTCGGCAAAAGCAGTACGTCATCAAAGGTTAGGGCTTTATATTTGATCTTTTCCATAACGGATTATAGCGTAAGCCTTTATTAAAAAAAAGATTGGTTTTAGAGAGCTATTAGTTAAACTCTATCTGAGCACTACAATGTGTCAAAAATCTCATCAGATTTAGCAGCACAAATAAAATCATTCATGTGCAAACCCATAATTTTATGCGACCACCACTCCAAGCAAACACTTCCCCATTCGAGAGTAATTTTTGGATGATGATCTTGTGATTCTGCCAAATCAGCAATTAAATTAGTAAAAGCAATAGAATGCTCATAATTATTAAATTTAAATTCTTTTATGAGTTTTGAGATATCTGAATTATCAATAATCCAACCATCTAGATCGTTTAAAAGCTCTATCTGTTGATCATGCGGAACTAATGGAGCGCCTATTTCACATGCACTACAAGTTCCCTTCGAAAGTTCTGTCATACCCCGCCCTTTGTGAGTTTTGCAGGATTTAATAAAGTCTTTAATTGCTTAAGCGATAACCCAGTTTCTTCATGAGCAACATCAATAATAGACCTTTTTTCTTTATATGCTTTTTTAGCAATATAGGCAGCCTTTTCATAACCGATTTCTCTATTCAATGCTGTTACCAATATTGGATTCATGCCAAGTGATTCTTCAATATTCTTTTTATTAACTTTAAAAGTTTTAATTGCTTTATTTGCCAAAAGTGGCATGGAATTAGACATCAGGCTAATACTTTTAAGTAAATTGTATGCAATTACTGGAAGCATTACATTTAATTGAAAATTTCCTGACTGACTTGCTATGGATACTGTTACATCGTTTCCAATAACATCGGCACAAGCCATAGCAACTGCTTCCGGTATCACTGGATTTACCTTACCAGGCATAATGCTACTCCCTGGTTGCAAAGCTTCGAGTTCGATTTCTCCCAGACCAGTAAGCGGGCCACTATTCATCCACCTCAAATCATTAGATATTTTAGTCAATACCAAGCTAAGATTTTTGACACTAGACGATAATTGCGCAGCAGAGTCTTGAGCACTTAAAGATTTGAAGTAATTTATTGACGTCTTTACATTTAATTTTGTCAATTTTGAAACCTCAGAAGCAAATACTTTTCCAAAATCCTTGTGAGCATTAACTCCTGTTCCAATAGCAGTTCCACCTTGGGGTAACTGTGACATTTCTTTTGCAGCTGAAATAATAGACTTCTTCACAGCTTTTAATTGAGCGCTCCATCCTGATAATTCTTGTGAAAAATCTATGGGCATCGCATCCATTAAGTGCGTTCTTCCTGTTTTAACTTGACCCTTAAGTGATAATGCTTTCTTATCAATAACTTCAATAAGACTATCCAGCGATGGCAACAAAAGTCTTTGCGTATCTAATAATGCAGAAATGCAAATTGCTGTTGGGATAACATCATTACTGCTTTGACTCATATTTACATGATCATTTGCATTGATTTTAATACGAGCTTTTTTTGAAGCTAAATTTGCAATCACCTCATTTGCATTCATATTAGTGCTGGTTCCAGAGCCGGTTTGAAAAACATCTAGTGGAAATTGGCTATCATGATTTCCTGCTAACACTTCTTTTGATGCAATTTTAATTGCCTTCGCTTTTCGTGAGTCAAGCAACTTCAATTGTTGATTGGATGCTGCTGCAGCAAACTTAATTACACCTAAGGCCTCTATAAAACTCCTTCCAAAAGGAAAAGCAAATTTAATACCGCTAATTTTAAAGTTTTCTAGCGCACGTTGAGTTTGAGCCCCCCAAAGTGCATCATGAGGAACATTTACCTCTCCCATTGTGTCTTTTTCGACTCTATATTTCATATTCGCTCCGTAATTGGGTAAACTATTTTACACTTTAAGGGATTCATTATGGCAAAAGTTGTACCAATTAGCATCGATATTAATAAAGGCAAGCTACCAAATAAGCCTAAAGGCATTGAAATGGTAGAATGCAAAACAATTGAAGAAACAAGAAGAGATCAATTACAAAGGCTAACTGCTGGATTTAGATTATTTTCTCATTTTGGCTTCGATGAGGGGGTCGCTGGGCATATTACACTGAGAGATCCTGAGTTTAGCGATCATTTTTGGGTAAATCCACTAGGTGTTCACTTTAGTCAAATCAAAGTGTCCGACCTGCTCCTTGTTAATCATGATGGTGAAGTTGTGCAAGGTGAAAGACCTGTAAATGTCGCAGCTTTTGCAATTCACTCAAGGCTTCATAAAGCTAGGCCAGATGTTAACGCTGCAGCTCACTCACATTCACTGTACGGAAGAACTTTTTCAACTTTTGGAAAATTGCTTGATCCTATTTCTCAGGACTCGTGTGCTTTTTATGAACGGCAAGCAATACATAATCATTTTTCAGGAGTTGTAGAAGAAACTGAAGAAGGAGACAGAATCGCAAATGCTCTTGGAGACAAAACAGTTCTATTCCTTCAAAATCACGGCATCTTAACTACAGGGCCATCAATAGATATAGCTCTTTGGTATTATTTTTCAATGGAAAGATGCTGCCATTCCCAACTTATGGCTGATGCTGCCGGGGAAACCACTAAGATTCCCCATGATACTGCAATTAAAACAAGAGAATTTATAGCCAACGATCTAGCAGCTTGGGCAAGTTTCCAACCCCTTTTAGATATGATTACTAAAAAAGAGCCAGACTTATTGGATTAATTAATTACCAATAATAGCTTTAGTCTCCAGGCATTCCATCAGCCCAGACATACCATGTTCTCTGCCATTACCAGAGGTTTTAAATCCACCAAAAGGTGCTGCTGGACCTCTTACGCCACCATTGATACTTATTTGACCAGCTCTGATTCTCCTAGCAACTTGTTTTGCATGATCCTCATCTCCAGATTGGACATATCCAGCTAATCCATACTCAGTATCATTAGCAATTTCAATAGCCTCATCTTCTGACTCATACTTTAGTATGCTAAGCACAGGTCCAAAAATTTCCTCTCTCGCAATTGTCATTTCATTTGTCACATCAGCAAAAACTGTTGGTTTTACAAAGTAACCTTCTGACAAACCTTCGGGTCTTCCTAATCCTCCAGCAACTAATCTTGCGCCTTCATCAATTCCGATTTGAATTAACCTTTGCACTTTTTCATACTGAACTTTATTAGAGATTGGTCCAATTTTGACTCCCTCAACTTCTGGCGAGCCTACCACTGTTGAGTTAGCAACTTCTACAGCAGCTTCTACAGCCCTGTCATAGTTTTTAGATGAAATGAGCATTCTTGTTGGCGCATTACATGATTGACCAGTATTCATAAAACAATGGTTTGCGCCAGCACTAGCAGCTTTTTCAATATCAGCATCATCCAAGATGATGTTAGCTGACTTACCTCCAAGCTCCTGAGCAACTCTCTTCACAGTTGGAGCTGATGCTATAGCAACTGCAACACCAGCTCGTGTTGAGCCAGTGAAATGCATCATATCGATATCTTTATGCTCAGATAGAGCAGCGCCAACAATTGGACCCATTCCATTCACTAAATTAAAGACTCCTGCTGGAACTTTTGCAGCATCTAGTATTTCAGCAAATATCATTCCACAAAATGGCGTTATTTCACTTGGTTTTAACACCATGGTGCATCCTGATGCAATAGCAGAGGCCACTTTTGTACACATTTGATTCATAGGCCAATTCCATGGAGTAATCATCCCAATGACACCTATTGGCTCTTTTCTTACTAAATAATTATTTTCAATCTCTTCAAATTCAAAGGTTTTTAATACCTCTAAAGTATCTTTAAAATGAGATAAGCCTGAGGTCACTTGAGCAACATTTGATAACCATAATGGCGCACCCATTTCATCTGAAATTGTTTTTGCTAATTCTTCGGAGCGTTTTTCATATTCGGAAATAATATTTTCAAGCAACAGAATTCTTTCTTCTTTGGAAGAAAAGCCAAAAGTTTTGAAAGCTTGTTTAGCGGACGCAACAGCTAGGTCTATATCTTCCTTTGTTCCGGCTGATATAGAGCCAATGACAGATTCATCAGATGGATTGATAACTTCTATTGTTTCTGAGCCCAATGGATCAACCCATTCCCCATTTATATAAAATTTAAGATGGTCAGACATATTTATTCCTCACTAAAAATTGAATTTAATTATAACGGATGTTTTTTGATAATCACCAGTATTGATGCAATGGTTCTAGCATTTAAACACTGCTTACCTCTCGAGCATCTTTAAATGCTTGAATGGCTCTAAGACGAGATTCTTTCAAATCAAGAATGGGTTCTGGATAGTTAGTAGATGAAAAAAAATCGTCTTTTGGCTGATGAATTTGGGCAGCAGGAACATCTTTTAGTTCGGGAATAAATTTTTTGATAAATTCCCCCTCAGAATCAAAATTCTGGGATTGTGAAATGGGATTGAAGATTCTGAAGTAAGGCGCAGAATCTGTCCCTGTTGAGGAGCTCCACTGCCAACCTCCATTATTTGAGGAAAAATCTCCATCTATCAAGTGTTGCATAAAAAACTTTTCTCCTAATCTCCAATCATGGAGCATATTTTTAGTAAAAAACATTGCAACAACCATTCTTAATCGATTATGCATCCACCCTTCCTTGAGCATTTGCCTAATGCCAGCATCAACAATGGGGAATCCAGTTTTACCATTATAAAAAGCGTCAAGCTCCTCATTAGAATGTCGCCACTTAATAGAATTTGTATAGTCTTGAAAAGGACGATTTTTACTCACTTTTGGAAATGAATGCATGATATTTCGATAAAACTCTCTCCAGACAATTTCATCAATCCACTTGCAGATTCCTCTATTGCCAGATGTAAACTCAAAATTATTAAGCTTTAAGCCCTCCAAAATACATCTTTTTGGAGACAGAATGCCAAGTGCAAGGTAGGGTGAAATTCTGCTTGTTCCATCAATAATTGGAGAATTTCTTGAGGCGCTATAGGACTGAGCTTTTAATTGAAGAAAATTTTTAAGTTTCTCCTCAGCTGCACTCTCTCCAGCAGGCCAAAGATCAATATTTGCAGAATGCGTCTTAGCAAATTTTAAGTTCGATAAATCACCTTGAGTTGAATAAGATTCTTTTAACTTTGATGGTTTGGCTATATCCAAAAAATTCGTGTCAAAGTTCTCAATCCACCTTCTTTTAAATGGTGTAAAAACTGAAAAAGGTTTCCCTTGTGCTGTCTTGAGAAAACCTGGCTCATAAATAACTTGATCATTGAATGATGAAGATTTAATGCTAATATTGTTTAAAGTTTCTATTGAGGCTGCATCTCTATTAGCTTCATTCAACCCAAACTCATTATTCCAAAATACGTGATCTATCTTTTGATCAGTGCAAAATGAAGATAAATCTTTTGGTAAAGTTTTAAAAGATTCAGTATTTATTGCAGTTAGCGGAATACCCAAGCGCTCTAGTGAATCTTTCAACAAAATTAGATTATTTATTAGAAATTCATGTTTAATATTCGATTCATTGTGTACTTCCCATTGGTGCTGAGAAAAGACATAGATCGCAAGTACTGCTTCATATTCTCTCAATGCAGCATTTAACGCTGGATTATCATCCAACCTTAAATCAGTTCTAAACCAAACTAGTCCTTTTGCCACTGAATCCTTTCCTCAAGTTGATAGCATAATTTAGATAGGTGATTTTGAACATTTGCAGAAGAGTTTTCTACATCTTTGATTGAAAAATTTTTAATTGACTCTCTTGTAATTAAATTTAGATCTAAATATTTTTGAATATGGGCTTTGTATCTCAATGGAGATTGAATGCCACTAGGGAAAAGTGTCGTCACAGGCTTGCCACTACTGATTGACTCTGAAATCATCATAGCGCTATCTTCTGTAACAAATATATTTTTTGCAGAGCCAAATAAAGCAGATAAATTAAAATTTTTAGCTCCTTGATGAAACCATGCTGAATAATCTAGCGGGATATTTTGTAATTCTGTTTTAATTCTTTTTTCTACCTCAGGATCACTTCTCCTTGATGTGACTATTGTAATTGGGAGGTTGGTAGCTTTGTGTAATTGTTTGATCGAATTTATTAGATGTTGCCATTCATCTGCTTTATATGAATATCCAATGCCTTCTCCCCCTATCAAAAATAATAAATGGTCACTTAGATCTTTTTCTTTAGCGGCATAATCACAAGTTTGCGGTGAATAAAGACTAGGTGTTATGGAGGCAATAATATTAGATGAATCCTCATAATATCTTTCAACAGTTACAAGAGCATTAAATAAAGAAGAATGTAATCCTCGAGGAGATCCAAGTTGGATAACTGGGATTTTACTTAATATCCTTAGAGCTGCGGTATAGGGAGCTGTTTTTCCACCAGCAGCAATAATTAGATCAAGCTCGCTAGTATCAATTTTTTTATAAAGAAAAGATATGATCTTTGCGGTTAAGGAGCTTGGGAACCTCATCAAAAACCTTGAAAAAACCGTTATAAAGCCTCTCAAATAATGACTGCTGAATTGAAGGTCAGTAATTCTTGTTTCAAAAGAATGCTTGTTTGCAAGCAGTGAGGCTACTCCTTTTGATTGGTTAAAGTGTCCAGGTATTCCATCGCTAATGATAAGAATTTTTTTCATACTTTATGTATATTTTTCCTTATAAAGATGAATAATTTTATCGTCTAACATCATCTTCTCTGCCTTGATTATATCTTCCGGATTATCAACTCCAAGTATAGGGCTTGAAGATAAAACGCCTTGAATGCAAAAATCATTTTCCAGGAACCTCATCATATCTATTGACTCTAGCTCCTCTAATTCTGTAGGTGGTAAGTTTGTATAATGTTTCAGAGCTTTGGTTGTAAAACCGATCATGCCAAGCTGCCGGAAAGTTTTAGTGCTATTAAAAGGAATATGTGATCTAGAAAAAAACTCTATATTTAACGAATTATCTGTAACTGCTTTTACAACGTTAGGATCTTCAAGATCATCATCAGTAATTTGAAAAATTAGATTTACTACTTCGAGATCTTTCCCTGTAAAAGAGTCTTTTAAATTATTAATATCATCAGGAAATATTTGCGGCTCATCTCCTTGCAATAAAAGAATTGAATCGTAACTGCGCCCCTGCTTAACAAGAATATCTAAAGCTTCCTTGGCTCTTTCTGTTGCTCTTTGGTGGCTATGGCTGGTTAAAACTGAGGGCATGCCTTGTGATTGACTCCATTCAATAATTTCTTGATCAGGTGTGGCAATAATTAATTGATCGCAAGCTCCAGAAAGTAATGCTCTTTCATAGCAATGAGCAAGCATTGGAATATCCAAAATTTTTTTTAACGGCTTTCCAGGAAACCGAGATGAAGCCATTCTTGCAGGAATTACCCCTAGAGTCTTTTTCATTTATTTTATAAATGGCAGTCTAGCGCCGATATCTAACATTCGAATATCTACACTAAAAGCAATCATGTCATAGCCCTTAGCTTCTAGAAGTTTTATTTGATCTATTTCTGGTTCAACAAGATGATATCCGCATTTAATATTTTCATTTTTAGCTGCAGATAGAATGGTTATTTCAGCTTCATCAAATTCACCAGAATCAAATACTCCAGGATTGCCAAGCGAAGCTGAGAGATCGTATGGACCAATAAAGTAACCATTAATTTTTTGAGAAAAAATTTCTTTACAGTTCTTTAAACCCTTGAGGGATTCAATTTGAGCATAAATTTCAATTTCATTTACCTGATCTGAAATATAATCTTGCTTCTGGAGGTTTTCACCATACCCCTGCGCTCTTGCAAGACCCATCCCTCTTGAACCTCTAGGAGGATAATGACATGCAGAAATAATTTTTTCTATTTGATTGAGGGTCTCTATCATTGGTGCGAGTATTCCCTTTGCTCCAGCATCAAGCACTCTTTTAATTTGAGCAGGATCATGATTGGATAACCTTACAAATGGTTTGGACCCAGCTAAATCAATTACTCGAATAAGTTGCTCTGCTTGATTGATGTTTATACAGCTATGCTCAAGATCTATAACAATCCATTCATAACCAGCCTTGGCAAATATTTCAGCGATTGATTCATTTGGGAGGCTTTGCCATGTGCCGATTGAAAGATTCTTCATAGAATAGATGTTTTATTTAATATTGATATTATCATCTAATCCATTTATGGCAGCTATACCCATAGCATAAATTCCCTCAGTTGTAAGGCTTGACCTATGAGATGTGCCAAAAAAGTTTGATAATTGTAATAGAGCGTTTTCAAATGCTGGCTCTTCTTCATAAACATCAAAACCAGCGAAAGCAGTTTGATTTTTAACTAAAAAATTATAAAGATCTTCTTCATTAACTATCCCTCCACGCGCAGTATTTATAATACACACGCTTGATTTTAGTTGGTTAAATTCAGGTGCAGCAATTAAATTAGTTGTTTCTTTGCTTAACGGAAGATGGATACTAAGAATATCAGATTCTGATAGAACTAAATCCAAGGATAATTGATGGATTAATTTAGGATTAAGATTCAAATCCATTGAAATATTATTTATATCCTCATCGGAGTAATGCCTTTCATCAAAAAAAACAATATTGCAATCAAATGGTTGAAGAAGTGACGATAATTTTTGGCCTATATTCCCAAACCCAAGCATACCTATGGTTTTACCATAAAGCTCTGAGCCTTTTTCTTGAGACCAATTCCCGTTAAGGATATCAATATTATTGTTTTGAATTTTTTTGAGCCCAATCAAAATCAGAGTTAAGGCAAGCTCTGCAACACTTTGCTTATTCACACCAGGAGTAAATCCTAGTTTAATTTTATAATTTTTAAGCAATTTTAAATCTAAGTTATTTAAACCAACGCCATATTTGCTGATAACTTTAAGGTCCGGCAACTTAGACAGAATACAATCAGGCATGGCTTCTATACCTATAATTACCTTTGAGGCAGGTTTTAAAAAATTTATTAAATCCTCTCCTTCCAAGGTTTTGCCTGTTTCATTAAGAATAATTGAGGAATATAGATTCTTAAGCTTTGAAACTAAAAAGGTATTTTTTGAAAAAGACCTCGAGGCAACTGCAACTGTATCTTTAGTATTCAATTATTCTTCAATTTGATTATTAGAAAATTTTGCATCAACCCTGTAATCTGGTTGAAGATTGCTAATTGATGCTATCCCTCCTGCAGCATTTACAATAGCGGCTCCAGCTGCAATGTCCCATAAGAAAATTCCGTTTTCTTGATATCTTTCTGCCTTTCCTGCTGCCACATACACCGCTGCCATTGCAGCAGATCCAATCATTCTAATTTTTTTCCATGACTGAAAGGTTAATATTAATTGATTGAATTCGTCATCAGAATAGTTGGTTTTTGCTGGTATGCCAGTTACCAAAGTGGATTCATTTTTTAAAGATAATTTAGAAACCTGGATTTCTTGATCATTCATAAAAGCTTTAGATTCCTTATGCCCAAAATAAAGATCTTCATGATTAAAATCATAAATGACTCCAAGAACTGGCTTCATTTTATGCATTAATGCAATCGAGACACAACTAATAGGAATGCCTCTTAAAAAATTTGATGTTCCATCGAGTGGATCTACCACCCAAAAACATTCATCTAGTTTATCACTAGAGCCAGTCTCTTCTCCTAATATTGAATAGCTACTATGAGCTGATATGTGATCTTTTATAATGTTTTCAGTGTCAATATCAAGCTGTAACTTAAGATCTCGACCTTGATTTAACAAAATTTTCAGATCAGTTCCTTGAGATTTCAGTAAAAATTCTCCAGCAAGCAACACAGCTGATTTAGCAATTCGTAAAGACTGATGTAAATCAATCATTTAAAAATTTTTCTCTAAAATATGATCCTATAAGTCCGCAAACAACCATATGTAAATCTTCCGCAGGCCCGTATTCTCCAATTTTTGTTGGAACATGTATATTGAGATCACAGTTTTCTTTCAGGTAGCCCCCATCAAATGCAGTGAACCCTACAACATATATATTATTATCTTTGGCATATTCAATTGCTTTAATCAAATTCTTAGAGTTACCAGAGGCTGAAATGCATACAATGGTATCCCCAGGCTTAGCAAGAGTTTGGAGTTGTTGTAAGAAAATATTTTCATAGCCATCATCATTTGCAATTGCAGTAATAACAGCCTGATTATCACATAGACTTATTGCTCTGAAAGGTTTTTCAAATTGTCTGCTACCAAGAGAAATATCATTCACAAAGTGGGTGGCAGTAGAGGCGCTGCCGCCATTTCCAAGAAAAAATGTAGTGGATCCAGAATCTCTAGACTGTAAAAGTAAGTCTGCAAAGTTACCAATTGCTTTTCTGTCTAATTGAGAAATTAGTTCTGTTAAATACTTAAGATAATTATTTGAAAATCCTGTTGATGAATTCATTTTCACTTCCTTTTAACTATAATATTTTTTTTTCCATAAGGGATCAGCTCTATAGATCTCTTCAACTAAGTGCATAGTTTCAATTGCATCTTCAATACTACCCCGCTCAATTGTTAAATCATTTTTTAAACAATTATCAAAATATTTAATCTCATTATCCCATGATACATCTTCATTATATTTTGAAGTGGACTCTAATGGCACTCCTCTGTCCTGAGCTGGATTTGAAGAAATAATCTTAAGCGTTTCATCTCCATAGCTTTTAGATCCTGTAAGCAAGCCTCCAAGTACAAGTGAGCCCTTTTGAAGGGTAATTTCCAAATTAAATACATGCCTCCACTGAGTAGCAGATGAATGAAGTTGAGCTACAACTCCATTTGAGGATTTCATCAATACATATGCATTATCTTCAACATCAAAGTTCCAAAAGGCATTATCAATAAATGAAAAAACTTCAGAGAAGTTCTCTCCAGATAAATATCTCATCAGATCTAGCATATGTATGCCCTGATCAAGCAGTATACCTCCTCCAGATTCCTCTCTTTTTGTTCTCCAGTCTGTTTGATTGAAACTAATCATCTGAGATTTTCCATAAACGCCTTTTAGATTGATAATTTTTCCAAAAGTATTAGCGTCAATAACTTTCTTTGCTTCCTCTACTGAAAGATGAAAGCGATGATTAAAACCATACATCAGCTTTAAACTAGAATATTTTTTATAAATTTCTCTTACTTTTATCAGCTCATCAAGATTTCTGGCAGGCGGTTTTTCACAAAAAACATTTAACCCATTTTCAAGACTTAATGAAACTGCATCTGAGGCAAATTTATTTGGCAAGCTAATAAAAATAATATCTAAATCAGCCTTATAAATTAGATCATGATAATCATTATAAATATCTATATCAGAAGGAATATTTTTCTGCGAATCAGAGTTTGCCTCTGAAATAGCCACAACTTCATAAGAGGTATTTTTCTGGATTGAGGCATGTCTAGTTTTTCCAACAACGCCATAGCCAGCAATACCAACTCTCATTGTTAATTTTGATAAGTTACTTGATATATAACATTTGCTTTATCGTCAGATATCAAAAGAGCTCCATCTTTTCTTACAAGAGGCGCTGATGGTCTTCCTGAAACCTTACCATCTTTAAGCCAGCCAGAAATAAAATCAGTTGAGTTTTTAGCATTGCCATATTCATCTATTTCCACTCTGATTACTTTATAACCAACTTTTTCAGTTCTATTCCATGATCCATGCAACACAATAAATAAGTTATTTTTCATTTTTGCTGGGAACATATCAGCGTTATAAAAACTTATACCAGTAGGTGCTACGTGAGCGCCAAGCTCCAATATCGGATCCACAAAATCATATCCAGGATTAATATCACCAAATTCTGGATCAAATACATCTGATGCATGCTTAAAAGGATATCCAAAAAATTGGCCATCAAAATCAACTCTATTTAACTCGCATGATGGTGAATCATCACCCAACCAATCTCTTCCATTATCAGTAAAAAAAAGCTTCTTACTGACTGGATGAAAATCAAAACCGACGCTATTTCTTACCCCTTTAGCAACATAATGCAATTCTTCATCTTGATACTTTAAAATTGAAGCATATTGAGGGTTTTTTGAAAGACAGATATTGCATGGAGCCCCAATATTGAATAAAAGACCGCCATCTTGATCATGCTTAAGCCACTTCCAACCATGCCACTGATCATTTGGTAAATTTTCTACAACAAGAATTTTTTTTGGTAGATTTGCTTCAATATTATATTTAGCAATCCACTGTCCTATATTTTCAATTTTCCAAATCTTACTTATCTCTGAAAAATATAGATCTCCATTAAATAGACTTAGGCCTGTGGAATATTTAAGATCTCTAGCAACGATTATTCTTAAGTCAACTTCCCCATTTAAATCCGAGTCTATTAATGCTGATATTTGGCCGCCTCTTTCAGCTACAAATATAGTTCCATCCTCTCCCTCAGCCATTTGTCTTGGGGAATCTAAGTTCTTTGCATAAATTGATATCTTAAATCCTGGATCAAGAGTCAAATCGGTAAGATTCTTAGAATGGATGAAAAAACTAAGTGTTAAAAAAAGAAAGTTTAAGGTTAAAATTTTACAATGGTTCATCTTTTAAAGCCCTCAACATTTTTAGAAAGTATATTTAAAATTCCATCAATATCGTAATTAGAAATACACTGTTGAATATCTTTAAGGACAGGCATCAATTCATCTTGAGGAATAAATTTTTCATTTGCTTTAAAAATTTTCTCATTATTAGTTTTCATTTCAGACCCAGAAATTAAAAGCTCCTCATACATCTTTTCTCCCGGTCGAAGACCGATCTCTAAAATTTGTATGCCGTCATCATTATTATTATCAACATAGTTTCTTCCTGATAAATGAATAAGCTTTTTTGCAAGGTCGAAAATCTTAACCTGTTCTCCCATATCTAAAATAAAAACCTCCCCGCCCTTAGACATTTCTCCTGCTTGCAGCACCAAACTTGATGCTTCGGGAATAGTCATAAAATATCTCTTTACTTCTTTATCAGTAACAGTAACGGGCCCGCCCTGGGCTATTTGATCAAGGAATAAAGGGATAACTGAACCAGAGGAATTAATAACATTACCAAATCTCACCATACTAAATCTTGTAAATGTCGATTTTTCATTTAATGATTGAATGATGATTTCTGCAAATCTTTTTGTAGCACCCATAATATTTGATGGTCTAACAGCTTTATCAGTTGAAATCATCACAAAAGATTGGACTTCATTATCTATGGCAGCTTTGCCAAGATTATACGTACCAAGGATATTATTTTCTGCAGATTTAGCTAAATTATTTTTATCTTCAACCAAAGGAACATGTTTGTATGCTGCGGCATGATAAACATGGTTGATTTTAAACTGTTCAAAAATATACTTTAAATTATTTTGATCTCTGATATCTCCGAGGATGGGCACAATATCACAATCAAGATTCTTAGCTTCAATAATAGCTTGGCACTCTCTTTCAATTTTAAAAAGATTATATTCAGAGAGTTCATATAAAATGATCTGCTTTGGATTGCCAGCAAGTAACTGCCGAGTAATCTCAGAGCCAATTGAACCACCTGCCCCTGATACAAAAAAGTTTTTTTTATTTGCATTAAGAACAGTCGCATTAGATATTCGAGCTCCAGGCAAAATATCATCAATTGAAAGCTCTTGTAAGTCAGTTAATTTTTTTTGGTCTGAAATTAAGTCAGACAGAGAGGGAACAGTACTTACAGCAACTTTTATAGTCTCTAAATCAGAAATAATTTTTCTTCTTTGTTCTGTTTTCATATTAGGAATTGCAAGAAAGACTTGAAGATTATCGTACTTAGATTTCAATTCAACTAATTTATTAAAACTAGAAATAATTGGAATATTATTTATTTGTAAGTTTTTAAATATGGATGATTCATCAAAAATTGCAAGAACATTCTTGGTAGAATCATTTTGCAAAGTATTTAATAAATCTTGGCCGGATTGACCAGACCCAAAAATAACAACAGGACTAGCGTTTTCGTCTTTTTCATAAGGATATAAAAAATACTTTGCAACATCACGAGAAATATTTACAAATGCGTAAAGAACCGCTGATAAAAGCAATCCTTGAAGAATGATAATTGAGAGAAAATCAGTTGAAATAAGATCAAATTGCAAAATATAGATTCCTGCCCATGAGAATCCAAATATTAATGATCCGGATACACACAAGAAAATGGAATCTCTCGAATCAAAAAATCGAATAAGAGACTTATAGTATCCAAAAAAATATAAATAAGATAAAAGAAAGATCGCAGGAAAAATAAACGACAGCATTTGAGACTGTAATAATTCTATTAAATTATTAAGATTCTTATTTGAGATAATTGTGGCCATTGGAGGTCCAAAGACTATCCAGCATGCAAATGCTAGAAATAAATCATTTAGTAGAACTAAAATAGTTTTATATTGTCGATCTAGGGAGTTTAATTTAGTTCCAATTAGGTTCATAGTTTGAATATCCAACAATCAATAATACTTTGGGAGCTTGTAGGCATCTCTAAGTTTTGAGGTAGACAGATGAAAATTTCCAAAAAGTTTGCATAGGATCAATTGTAAGTGATTTACTCTCATCATAGCTTTAAAAAGGAAATTGGGTAGATAAATTATTCGAGGTTTTTTATTAATACTTTTGCCAAACCTTTGTAAAAGTCCGTTGGTAGAAATAGGATCTCTATCAGAAAGATTCAGTATATTGCTTGAAAAAAGATCTTTTTTTGATAAAACCTCCCCCAAAAAACTTGTTAAAAGATTGTAACTTAAAAAACTTCTTTGATTTGAATCTCCTACTCTGAATGATGGGATTGGTAACCCGCTCTCAACTAATTGAAATAATTTACCTAGATTAGAATGAGGATGATTGATTAAAATTGGTGGCAATCTAAGAATTAAAGAATTGAATTTATTTTCAAGAGCGTTATTTATCAAAACTTCTTCACATTTTGCTTTAGCTTCACCGTAAAAACACTGTGGGTTTTTTGGGAAGTCTTCATCAATAATTTTTTTCTCAAAAGTATTATCGCCATAGACCTTTATGGTGCTAAAAAAAATAAGATTTTTACACTTAAGGCTTTGCATCAAATTAATTACTTTTTTAATAAGGTCTATTTCTATAGGGATTTCTGATTCATCCAAGCTTGAGTTTATAGTTGCAAGGTGAATCAAAAAGTCTGCATCAAAGTCAATATTTTTTGAATTTAATTCCTCATAAAGTAAAATATTTTCTTCGGGGGATGATTCTGAGGAAGATATACATAGAACGTTATGACCCATATTTTTTAAGTCAGATAAAAGGTGTGATCCTATTAATCCAGAAGATCCAGTTAAAGCAATATTCATATTAATGATTTAAAATACAGTTTTTATTTTACATTACAAAATGTTGCTCAATAAATTTATTATTCTCTTAAGAAATTTTGTATGCATAGTTGGACTTATAATAATTTCACCTTTTTTATTTCTTGCAGGTATCGTGTTAACTATAGAAGATGGGATGCCAATTTTCTTCATTCAAAATCGTCTTGGCAAAGATCAATTACCATTTAAAATTATCAAAATAAGAACTTTAAAAAAGGAGTCGCCAAATACTGGAACTCATCTCCTTGATAAAAGATATCAACTAGTTTCTGGAAAGATTTTGCGTAAATTAAAACTTGATGAGTTTCCTCAACTTATCAATGTAGTTAAAGGTGATATTAATCTAATTGGCCCAAGACCAGGGCTTATCTCTCAAACTGAACTTGCAAAGGAGCGAAATATTAGAGGCGTCTTAAAAGTTAAGCCAGGAATAACAGGTCTCTCTCAAGTTTTAGGATATGATATGAGCAATCCCATGAAACTAGCCGAAATTGATAAACTCTATATCGAAAAAAAATCCTTATATATTGATTCTTTGATTTTATTAGGAACATTTATAAAATTCCCAAGAAAGCACTTACTTAAACTAATAGGATAAATATATGCTTAAAAATTTATTTAAAAAAAAGCAATCCCTTGATCTTATTAACACACATGAAGCAGATGTTGCATTGCGTCTAATGTTTGAGATTGCCATAAGCGATGGCACTCTTGATAGCTCTGAATTAAACCTTATTAAAAAAAGAGCTAATAAGTTAGCTACTGAAGATATCAAGGCAAGCACTATTGTGAAGAAAATTATTGATGAGACTGAGGAATCAGTTTCTTTTTACCCTTCAATAAAAAAAATCAATAACTCGCATTCAAATGAAGAAAAAATTGAACTACTAAAAGTATTGTGGGAACTTGTTGCTGCTGATTCAGTGGTTGATGCCTACGAAGAAAATTTATATTTCAAAATTGCTGAACTTATTCAAGTAAAGCGTTCAATTGCAAATCAAATAAAGCAGCAGGCTACTTAAGGTTTATTTACATAAATTGGCGATGACCAAGCTCTTTCATTCGTCATGCTTAAACAATTATCTTTGAGGTCAGTTCTAAAACTTCCCTTGCAAAGCTCAAAACTGTCTCTTTGAGACAGGGATGAGCCGTTGATTGCAGGTGTAAGGCTCTGTATTGCTCTGACATAATAAACACTATCCCTAGAAAAATTTTCGTCCTCAAACTCAACTATACATTCTCCTGTTCCTTGGCATGGAATTGTTTTCCATGGGTCTTGAATAAGAGGGCTGACCGCCTCACCAACATATAATTGCGGCGTAATCTTAATAATTTCTATTTTCTCAATAGTCTCTCTTTCGTTGGTTGGGTTATAGCATTCACCTGCGCAAAGATATTCCAACCTTTCAGGAGAAAGTGAATCTATGGATTCATTTGAACATCCAGGGTTTTGCTTAAAACTTCCTGCGGCCTTGACAATAAATTTTGGATTCTGACTCATTGTAATTTCAGAACCCATGTGGGCTTTTCCATAAGGAGAGTTTATTAAATCAAACCATAATAAAATTCTGGGTCCACTAGTACCGTAAACATTTTTATTTTTTAAAGCAGTCCAAATTTCATCCTTGCCTCTACCCTTTGCATGAACAGCCAATATTCCACCCGGATATACAAAACTAGAAACTCTCTCGCTGTCAGGCTGACTGTCACCAGGAGTAATGTTTGGAATTTCAGGAAAATTTGGATCTTCAGCCTTATACTGATATTCCCACATCTTTGATTTAACACCGGTTGCAAAAGTCATCTTTCTTCTATCATACTGCTTGTAGCCAGTTCCAGGCCTAGCAGTATGATCATCTGTTGAGGCTATAAATCCAAAATTATATCTTCGTGGGGATTTAATAGACTCTTCAAAATTTGAAATAGCTAAAGCATATTGAGCAGATTGTTTTGGTCTATAGTTAAATGCTGGTTTAAAGCAATCTGTGCATTGATCGCAATTTAACCATTCTTCAGGCTTAGCTTCAGGAAAAACCATATTTGTATAAGGTCCACCTGCTAAGGTATATTTCTTTGCAAGCTCAACTCTTGCATCACACTCATCTTTTGTAAGACCATCGCAACGTTTCTTCTGCATTTGCCCTGCTTGCCAACAACATGGAAGAAAATCATCGGTTGGCTCAGGACAACTCATTGAGTTGCCTTGAAGAAAATTTGTTGATGCAATGTTTCTATACTCTTCACTATTGCCATGACCAGACATAATTTCTAAAAGAATTTGTTTACTTGGATCATGGCCTTCAGAATTAAGGCGATTATCCCAAGAAGTTCCTAATGGGACATGGAAACCCCATGATTGACCGTGAGGGATTACAATGCTGTCTAGATTCCATTCATCTAACTTAGAAAATAGGTCTCTCGGAGTTTTTGCATATTCATAACAATCAAGTGGAAGATCTGGAGAAGCAACATCGTCCTCACAATAAGGTAAGTTTCTTACCTCGTTTAGAAGCCATTTTAAATCTGAGTAGCGCTTAAAATTAAATACATCTAGCCATCTTGCGCCTACAGCTTGCTCAGTTGTGTCAAAAACTCCTAATCCTGAATCTGGAGTTCTGGCGCCAATTGGCCTAGCAGGAAGATTTTGAATGTCTTTAAAGATTACATTTCTATGACCCCAATGATTTTCTTTAGTAGTGCCAATTTGAGTCCACTCCCAACCAGGAAATACCACCAAATCATTGGTTGCTGGGTCGCTGTTTGAAATATTGCATTGTTGGATAATCTTTTTTTGCTCACGCCAATGATCTGGAGTTAAGCCTTCAGCATGATCATTGAAACTAAAAAAATCTAAATTTGCACAATACCTAGCAAAATCGCAGGCCATAGAGCTATCATGAGCGCCTTGAAGGCCCATCATTGGCAACTCAAGTGTAAAAGCATCAATAGAATACGTTGTATGGACATGCAAATCTCCAAAAAGAATTTGAGATTTATCACCCGAGTCATCTACTAATAATTTTTCTTTTGTCTGAAAAAACTTTAAATCTTGTTTAAAAATTGCCTCTGAAGAGCGAGGAGGTCCTTCAATTGTTCCGGGATCAACGTCAGATCCACAACTAGATAAGAAAATTATTGCAATGAATAAAAAAAGAAACTTCTTTTGAATTGGGATCATTAGTAAACAGTCGCTGAACCGTATTCTTTAATTAAATCAGATTCAATTTTTTTACGTTCGAAATCCATATCAAATTGTTTACAAGCACCCTCATCCCATTTCATAAATTCATCCTCTAGGTAATCTCCAATATTAAAAAACGTTTCTTGAACTAATAAACATTTTTCTAATAATGTTCCCACTGGTGAAAGTCGGACATTTTCAGTTATAAATTCCAGAGACAACATCTCTCTGTCTAGAGATAAATTTTTATCAGAATCTAGTTTCATAAAGCCTCTATCCTTAGAATGAAATTTTTTCCATTCCTGGCTTTTACCAGTGTTTGGAATGCCAGTTTTTGCAAATGATGCCCAAGCTTGCATCATGGTTTCTTGCATTTGATCTCTTAATTCACCCTTGGGATAAACAAATCGCCCAATGGGACCAAATTTAAAGTCACCAGTAATAAAAGAAATCTCAAACCCATGAGCCGCCCCAATTAAATTAGGAAAATCTGCAAAGTATGAAGAAGATTGATCATCCCAATCAAATCTATATGCATATAAAGAATTATAACCAGCTTTTTCTAGCTCCATTAATGGCTCATCAACACCCCTTAACTTCCAGCCCAGAGAACGAGTATTAACCCAAAGTTTGTATAAATCCTCTCTTTTAAATTCAATCTTAGGAATAGGTACAAGTTTTGTTAATGGATAAGATGCATTTACAAAATATCTATTTGATCCTAACCAGAGAGAGAGCTCGTCTTTATTTGATCCTGCTATAACTGGAATATTATTTTTCTCTACAGAAGCGGCTAACCCAGCACTCACTCCATCAATATGAGTTACTATTCCATCTCTAGTTAGAAGCGGCAATCGATCATAAGTATCTTTTGAAAGTTTTTCATAGATCCCTAAAAGAGCTTTTCCATCAATGGATCTCAAATAACGCTGATATTCTTCTGCGTATTTCTTGGGATCATTGTTAAAAAGATTTTTTATACTTCCATATCCAGATAAGTCGTAACTGGAAAGCACTGGATCAGAACCCAATCGATTTACTGTTGTGCCTTTTTGGTTTGTGCCAATTGCCTCTTCCTGTGTAAAACTAGTTGTATAGCCTGATTGAGAGATTGCCTTGTGAAAGAGCCCATTTCCCATAGGAGAAGCAAGCAAAGACAGTACATTATTTCCTCCGGCTGACTCTCCAAAGATTGTGATGTTGTTTGGATCTCCACCAAAATTTTGTATGTTAGTTCGCACCCATTTAAGCGCCTCCATAATATCGAGGGTTCCAAAATTAGAAGTTTTATCAATTCCATTTTGTAGTCCCTGTATAGCAGGATGAGTGAACCAACCCATGGGACCTAAACGATAATTAATTGTTACAACGAGAACCTCATGTTCGCGAATGAGCTCTGAAAAATCATAGTAGTCTTTCACTCCAGATGTATTGCCGCCACCGTGTATCCAAAACATTACGGGAAGCCTTTGATTTAAATTATTTACAGGAGCTTTTATATCTAAGTACAAGCAATCCTCTTGTCCGACGATTCCCTCACCCTGTATTCCTGCATAAATACTCGCTTCTTGCAGGCATCCATTGCCATCTTGAGGTTGAATATTTGATTCAGGAGATATTAAAGCTCTAGGAGCCTTCCAGCGAAGATCTCCTTCAGGAGGAATGGCGTAAGGAATGTCCTCCCATGTAACAACATTTTTATTTAACGTTCCCTGAGATACTCCAGATGAAGTAGTAATTGTTAACATATTTCCTTGTTGAATAGGATTCATGCAGGATCCTAAGGTAAATAGGCATAATGAAGTTATTAAAAAATTTTTATAAATTATTTTTTGATTCATGCAGCAATTTTATCCTTTCTTTGTTGGGCATAGATTTTATTTTAGGAGTTGAATTTATAAACGCAATGGATTCATTAACATTATAAGTATCCCAACGCATCAAATCTGAAGATGGAGAACCGGTTTTTGCAAACTGAGTCCAGGAAACTTGAAAAAAATTTGAAATTTTTTGAGCTTCTTTTGAGCAAAAATCTTGAATAATTTTTTTAGATGCTGACCCGAAGACATATGGAAGCTCGCTTGCATGATATGCGCCCAATTTACCACCTAGGACTGGACTGGGCTCATTAAAAAAATATCCATAAGCATTATCTTGATGTTGCTCTAATAATTCCAATGCATGAATTCCAAATGTCCAATCAGTCATAATATTTGATAGCGCATGCTTATATTGATCATCTGATTCTCCTTTGGGTAAATAATTATCAGCAATTTTATCAACAGCCTCTGTTATGAATAATTTATTTAATCTTTTATAAAAACTATCTTTGTTTAAATTTAGATAATATGGCTCAAATTCTGACCAAAGCCTGTATTCATCTGCAGTTGTTCCAACTATTAATTTAATTGGTGAATCTTGGAAATTTTTTATGGGATTTAAGGGTAAGAAATTACCATCTGCAATTGGTGCAAATCCTATTTCTGGTGAAAGCCACTTTCCACTTGCAATCATCGTATGTTTTATAGCAGATGCAAGTGAGGTTATCTGCTTGTGATCAAGTAATAGCAAATCATTAATTTTTATTCCATTATCATTTGCGGTTTTGAGGAATAATTCACCCCATTGATTTCCTCTCTCTTTATCAAAATATGCATTCATTCCTCCGCTTTGACAGATAGCTTTAGAAAATAAATCTCCTTCTGGGCTTATTGAAGATTGCAATGCAACACTCCAAGCTCCAGCAGATTCTCCAAAAATAGTGATGTTTTCAGGGTCCCCTCCAAACTCAGCAATGTTTTCTTTTACCCACTCTATTGCTAACTTTTGATCCATTAAACCTTCATTACCTGTAGATTTAATTTTACCATTTGAGACCTCATCAAGCTTTAAGAATCCAAATGGTCCTAAGCGATAGTTAATTGTAACTAATACAATTTCATGACGAGGAAGAGAATCAAGATCATAGATAACTGAATTAGATGAGCCGGTAATATATGCTCCTCCATGAATCCAAATCATCACTGGCATATTGCCATTTATATTTTGCGAGGCAATGTTAAGCGACAAACAGTCCACTGATTCATCTGGCATGTTTGGATCAGTTAAAAAAGAATCTCGATAAATTGTTTGAGGTGCACTAAGCCCTCTTTTGGTTGCATCATAAGATATTTGAGAATCAATTTTTTCAGGTGCCTGCCACTGCGTTTTGTTGGTTAAGGGTTTTGCGAAAGGAATTCCATAAAAAAAATTTATGTCATCATCATTTACACCAGTAAATTTTCCTGCACTACAGTGAACACTTATATATGACATCGAACAATTATAGATGCATATAGTAAAAAATTTCTGAATGCGCAATATTGAGCATAAGTGTGCTCATAAAAATTAATAATTATAATATTAATCGTAAAAATAATGATAAAAAATATGAATTATTATGTTGAATCAACAAAGTATTAATGGAATCATTACTATCAATACAAAGAAGAGGTAAAAAATGGCATTAGCAGCAACTACCAAAGAAAGGACAAATCTTGACCTACATAACGAAATGATCAGAAAAGCTGAAGATCTTATTCCTGTTCTCAAGAAAAGATCTGAATCTGCAAACATTGATCGAAGAATTCCTAAAGAAACTATTCAAGACATGAAGGATGCTGGATTTTTTAAGATTCTACAACCTAAGCAATACGGTGGGCATGAATTAGATCCGCACACTTTTTCAGAAGTCCAATTAAGAATTGCGCAGGGCTGTATGTCTACTGCATGGGTTTTAGGTGTTGTTGGCATTCATCCTTTTCAACTTGCTCTTTATGATGATAAAGCTCAACAAGAGGTTTGGGGTGAAGATGACAACACTCTTGTTTCATCTTCTTATGCTCCTATGGGGCAGGTCACTCCTGTGGAAGGTGGATTTAAATTTTCAGGTCATTGGCAATGGTCAAGCGGTTCAGAGCATTGTGATTGGGCGTTGCTTGGTGGTTTAATCTTCCCCCCTGAAGGAGGCGCTCCTGAATATAGAACTTTTCTAATTCCCAAAAGTGACTACGAAATAAAAGACACCTGGTACTCAATGGGTTTAAAGGCAACTGGCAGCCAAGATATCCACGTTAATGATGTTTTTGTTCCAGAATATCGCACTCATAAACAGTCTGACGGCTTTAACCTAACTAATCCGGGATATGAAGTAAACAAAAACGATTTATATAAAATACCTTGGGGTCAATTATTTGTAAGAGCTGTTTCTACCCCAGCAATCGGTGCTACAAAGAAAATGTTAGAACTATTTATAGATGGAGCCAATAACAAAGCTTCTAGTGATCCTGCAAAATTGGCTGGTGATACTCACACTCAATCAATTGTAGCTGAAGCATCTGCAAAACTTGATGCCATAGAAACCGTTATGTTTAGAAATTATGATGTAATGGTAGATCAGGCTGGTAATCAAGGTGGTATCCCTATGATTGACAGAGTAAAGTTTAGATATGACGCATCCTTAGTTATAGAAAAGTGTCTAGAAGTAGTCGACACTCTATTCTCAAATGCTGGAGGTGGTGCAGTATTTTCAGGCAGTGATATTCAAAAAATATTTTTAGATGTCCACACATCCAGAGCTCATGTTGCAAATAATCCTGTTAGTTTTTCAAGAAACTATGGAGCCATGCAGCTTGGAGTAGAAAATACAGATTATTTTGTATAAATCTTAAAGGTGGTAACCGCCATCAACTGGAACACAGTGACCTGTAATGTAACCTCCTTTGCTTGAGGCTAAAAACACAGCTGTGTCAGCAACTTCTTTAGGAAATCCAAACCTCTTAATAGCCAGTGTATTCATGACAGCTTCATGCCAGGCATCATCAAAAAAAGTATTATTTTCCTCTCTTAATCTATGAAAAATTCCAGTATCTATTACACCAAGAGCAATTGAGTTAGCCCTTATGCCATTTTTTCCTTCTTCTTTTGCTATACCCCTTAAAACGTGCTCGATTGTTGCTTTAGGAGCAACAGATAAAATATCACCAGGAGGATACTTGAATAGACCTGCTGAACTTATGAAAACTATAGAGCCTTTAGACTCACGCAAATAAGGTAATCCAGATTTTATTAAATTAAAAAAACCATTGATGTCTGCATCAATAACTCCTTTCCATAAATCAATATCTATTTCATTGATAAATTTTTGCGGTATATCAAATCCTGCGGCATTAACAAGAGTATTAATAGAGCCATAGTCTTTTATTACATTCTTATAAGTATCTTCTACGGATTTTGAATTGCTATTATCTAATTGATATATATTTACATCAGCATTAATTTCATTTGCTATATCAATCGCAGCTTGCTCATTTTTATAATATGTAATGGCAACCTTGGCATCGGAATTTGCAAATTCTTGAGCACATAATGATCCGATGCCCCCGCTTCCTCCGACAATCAAAACACAACCTTCTTTAAAATTTGAATCTGTCATTTAAAACTCTTCTCAATCAATTTATTATCAGATAAGGCTTCTCCCAACTGACTAGTAAATTGTACTGCATAGACCCCATTAATTGCGCGGTGATCATAACTCAATGAAATTGGTAAAAAGCTTCGGCCTTCAAAGCCCGCTTTTGATGAAATAACTTTTTCATAGCTTTTTGATACTCCTAATATACCCACTTCAGGAGGATTTATTATAGGCGTAAAAAATCTTCCGCCAATTGCTCCCAGGGAACTTATGCTAAAGGAAGCACCTTTCAAATCAGCAATTTGTAACTTTCGTTTTTTTGCGGCTTGAGCTAATTCGCTAATTTCTGACGAGATTTCCACAATCGATTTTAATTGAGTATTTTTTACATTTGGCACAATCAGCCCCTCAGGAGTATCCACGGCAATACCCAGATTGACATAATCTTTCAAAATAATGTTTTCTAAGTTTTGATCTAAAGAGCAATTGAGTAATGGGAAATCAGCTAGTAATTGGGAAACAATTTTTGCTATAAAAGCTAAAGGTGAGATTTTTATTTTATGCTTTTTACATAATTGAGCTCTAGTTTCAAGCAATATCGTTAAATCACATTCATCATGTTGTGTAACATGCGGGATATTTATCCAAGATGTATGAAGGTTAGCAAGAGAAGATTTCTGAAACTTTGAAAGCTTTTGCTCCTTAGTTGGTCCCCATTTTGAATAATCAATATCAGGCTGAGAAAACTCAAAGCTATTTTTTTGCGGAGTTGCAGAAAGTCGAGATTTTACAAATAAATGTAAATCTTCTTTTTGTATTCTATTCTTGGGGCCGGTTGGTTGAACTTGTGATAATTCAATTCCAAATTCTCTTGCGAGCTTTCTAACCGCAGGTCCTGCATAGATATTTGCATTATTTGTATTTGAAGTATTAAGAGAATTTTTTGGTTTTTCAAGGTTAGCTAATTGTTCAGATTTAATATTTTCCGATTCTTCATTAACAGTATGATTCTTTTTATCTGTATTGTTTGGAGGGGCTTTTTCATCCTTTTCCGCAGCATCGTCAGAAACTTCAATTTGTAAAAAAGGTAAGCCTGAATGTACCGTATCTCCAACAGAAACTTCAATAGAAATTACTTTACCAGTTGCAGAAGTTGGAATTTCCATTGCAGCTTTATCAGATTCCAAAACAATGATTGGATCCTCAGAGTCAACTTGATCACCCACTTTAGCGCAAATTTCGATCACTTCAACATCCTCAGCTTCACCTAGGTCTGGAATATTGATAGTTTTATTAGCCATTAAACTTCCCAAGGATTTGGTTTGCTAGGATTAACCTTTAATTTTTTGTAAAAAGCTATAATTTGTTTTTTATTGAGATCTCCTTTTCGAAAAAGAGAGTAAATAGCAATTCTAGCAATGCTAGTTGCATCTACTTCAAAAAATTCTCGAAGTTTTTGTCGAGAGTCGCTTCTTCCGTATCCATCTGTTCCAAGTGTATAGTATGGTGCTTTAATAAAACCTCTAATTTGTTCAGGATAAGCGCGCATATAGTCAGTCGCTGCAATAACAGGAGTTTCTGAGCTTGGCAAACACTCTTCTACATAGGTTTGTTTTTGCTTTGATGTTGGGTTTAGTTCATTAAAACGCTCTTTCTCCATTCCATCTTTTCTTAGCATATTAAAGCTAGTAGCACTCCATACATCAGATCCAATCCCAAAAGAATCTAGTATTTTCTGAGCCTTGATTGATTCATTCAGAATTGACCCTGAACCAATTAAAGTAACTTGAGGTTTATTATGGTCATTTAACTTGTATAAACCCTTAATAATTCCTTCTTCTGAATCTTTTGGCTGAGCTGGTTGCAAATAGTTTTCGTTGGTAACAGTAATGTAGTAGTAGTAATTTTCCAGATCTACAAACATTTTCTTAATTCCATCTTTGAAAATTATTGCCAATTCATATGCGTATGCTGGATCATATGATCGACAATTAGGAATTGTTGATGAAAATATATGACTGTGGCCATCTTGATGCTGCAGCCCTTCTCCATTCAGAGTGGTTCTTCCGGATGTTGCCCCAATTAAAAAACCCTTCGCTTGTGAATCACCAGCAGCCCAAGCAAGATCATGGATGCGCTGGAATCCAAACATTGAGTAAAACAGGTAAATTGGAATCATGGGAATATTGTAGTTTGAATAGGCAGTCGCCAGCGCTATCCAAGCAGAAAATGCTCCTGCTTCATTGATACCCTCCTCAAGCATAACTCCATCTTTTGATTCTTTGTACCACATTACCTGATCAGCATCTTCAGGCTTATATTTTTGACCCTCAGAAGAATAAATCCCAATTTGTCTAAATAAACCCTCCATTCCAAAAGTTCTTGCCTCGTCAGGTACAATTGGAACGATGCGTTCTCCAATATTTTTATCTTTTAAAATATCTGTCAACATGCGAACAAAAGACATGGTGGAGGAAATCTCTTTATTATCAAACCCTTGAGTGAATTTCTGAAAAATTGAATCTGATGGTTTGGAGAGTTTTTGAGTATGCCCACGCCTTCTTGGTATTGGACCCCCCAAGCTATCTCTTGTTTTTAAAAGATATTGTATTTCAGGAGAATCCTTTGCAGGCCTTACATAAGGCAATTTTTCAATCTCTTTGTTTGAAACTGGAATATCAAACTTATCTCTGAAGGATTTAATATTATCTAAAGTTAATTTTTTTACTTGATGAGTTGTATTATCTGCTTCTCTTGATCCAGTTCCATAACCTTTCGTAGTCAAAGCAAGAACGACTGTTGGAGCTCCTTTAGAGTTTACAGCCTTATGATAAGCAGCATAAACTTTGTATGGATCATGCCCACCTCTATTTAATTTGTAAATGTCTTCGTCAGTAAGGTCATCAACCATTTCCAAAACATCAGGGTCTTGCCCAAAAAATTTTTCCCTAGTGTATGCGCCTCCCTTTGCTTTAAAATTTTGAAGTTCGCCATCCACAACCGCATCCATGAGTTCTTGAAGCTTACCTTCCTTATCTCTAGCAAAGATTGGATCCCACAATCTTCCCCATATAACCTTGATCACATTCCAACCCGAGCCCCTGAATTCTCTTTCTAATTCATGAACAATTTTGTTATTTCCTCTTACAGGACCATCCAATCTTTGCAAATTACAATTTACTACGAAGATTAGATTTTCTAATTTTTCACGACCTGCAAGACCAATTGCTCCTTTAGATTCTGGCTCATCCATCTCTCCATCACCACAAAAAACCCAAACCTTTCTATTATTTCTAGGGGCTAGACCTCTCGCAGATAAATATCTCATTACATTTGCTTGATAAATTCCCATGATAGGCCCCAAACCCATTGAAACGGTTGGAAATTGCCAATAATCAGGCATCAACCATGGATGTGGATAGGATGAGATACCAGGCTTATCAACCTCTCGTCTAAAGTTATCTAAGTCATCTTCTGATAAATAACCTTCTAAGAAACTTCTAGCATAGATTCCTGGAGAAGAATGCCCTTGAAAATATATTAGATCCTCTTGCCCATCTTTTGAGCCTTGAAAAAAATAATTAAACCCAACGTCATATAGTGTTGCCGAAGAGGAAAAAGTTGCTATATGACCGCCTAAGTCAGCCGAGGATTTATTTGCCCTCAATACCATTGCTAAGGCATTCCATCTTATAAGAGATCTTATCTTACGCTCCATAAATAGATCTCCAGGCATTTTGGCTTCCTCATTGATTGGAATTGAATTTCTAAATGGGGTGGTTAGATTGTAGTTGGGAATAGTTCCTGATTCTGTTAATTTTGATGCAAGTTTTCCTAAAATGAATGAGGCTCTATCGTTACCATTTTCGTTAATAATATTTTCTAAAGCATCTAACCATTCTTTAAGTTCGAGGTCATTTACTGGATTATTTATTTGAGAATGATCTTTCAAAATTTTTTTATTTTGACAACGCTGTCATTATATATCAATTATCATAATGTTGTTATTATATTGATTCTACAAGGATTCACCACCAGGTAAATAATTATGCGTTTTTCATATCATCCAACAATGTGCGATCCATCATTTTATTTAGAGCTTGGTAAAGCTGCTGAGGCTGCAGGTTTTGATGCCATAACCTTCCCAGATAGTATCTGCTATCCGAAAGAATGTGATTCGACATATCCATACAATGATGATGGAAGTAGAGAGTTTCTTGATGGAGTTCCATTCTTGGAGCCATTTTCTATCATTCCTGCAATTGCGGCTGTTACTGATAAATTAGAATTTTCTACATCTGTATACAAACTTGCGCCTAGACAAGCAGTAACCACGGCTAAGTTTGTAACTACTTTGGGGGTTATGACCAATAATAGATTTCATTTCGGTGTAGGAGTGAGTCCTTGGTATGAAGATTTCCTTGCTACAGGAGAAAGATGGGAAAAGCGCGGTAAAAGAATGGATGAGCAAATTGACATTCTTAAAGGACTGATGAATGGAGAATACTTCGCTTATAAAGGAGAGTTTTATGATATCCCTGAACTTAAACTGTGCCCTGCACCCACAAAACCAGTGCCTATATTAATTGGAGGACATTCAAAGCTTGCCTTAAAAAGAGCTGCAAGAATTGGAGATGGCTGGATAAGTGCTGGATTGAGCTTAGAAGAAACAAAAACTCTTATAGATCAGATAAATGAGTACAGAGATGCATTTGGAACCTTGGATCATCCAAATTATCAGTTTCAAGTTATGGGAGAAGCAGCTTACTCGCCTGAAGGAATAATGCAGCTTGAAGAACTGGGCGCAACAGAAGTGATAGTTGCATTTAGAAATACCTATGAGGGTGGTCCAGATAACAGGACACTGGAAGGAATGATTAACGAAATAAATTGGTACGCAGACGAAGTAATCAATAAATCATCCTGAAATGTTGGTCGGGATGGCCGGATTTGAACCGACGACCACCTCACCCCCAGCGAGGTGCGCTACCAGGCTGCGCTACATCCCGAAATTTAAGTAAGCTACTATAGTTTAAAAATTAAATTTCTAAAATCTAAATAATTTATAAAATAAATAAAATGTATATAAAAAATTATGCCTAAACTGAATAAATACGTTTAAAAAATAATTGCATTAACAAAAATACTAATATAACATTCGGTCACTGCGGTATTAAGCAGCACAATAATAGTTGTTAGAAATATTGCAATTAACTTGATTTAAATTAAGATTAGGTGAAATGTTGCTTTTATACGTTTAATTTAAGATAATACAATTTAACTGTTTACAGGAGTTTATGAAAAATGGCCAAGATAAAAAACAAACTTAGCTACTTACTAGCATTACTCGCACCTATTTTTGGAATAAATGCATATGCAGATGAGCCTAATAGTGCTGGATCAGACGCAAAAGCAGCCAAAGAAGCCTCAGGTACATTAAGTGCTGGTGCTATTGCTGCTGCAGTTGCTGCAGCTGCTGCTATTGCAGCTGTAACAGATGATGATGATAGTAGTCCTGCACCGACGCCTGCACCGACGCCTGCACCGACACCTGCACCGACGCCTGCACCTGCACCGACACCTGCACCTACAATCATTGAAGAATATGAAGTAATAGTCGAAACTCCGATTACTGTTGCATCAGCTACCACTACCCAAACAAATGTAACAGCTACAGCAACAGCCACCAATACTGGAACTGCTACTTCAACTGAAACATATACTGCTACGGTAACAGACCCCTCTCTTGACTACAGAGGTTCAGAGTATGCAACACAAATAGCAACGGTAAATGGGGTGAATCAGTTTGAGGTAGAAATGATCCGTGAAGTTGAGGTTGAAGTTATTATTGAGGAGATCATTGACATCGAGGATACTATAGTTGATGTTGAAACAACTGTAGATGTTGCAGGAACTTCTACTTCAACTAAAACTGCTACAAGAACAGCTGCTGGCAGTTAAAGAAATAATAATTCTTCAAAAAGGGAAGCTTAGCTTCCCTTTTTTCATTTAAGGCTAAAATTTGTAATAAAATTCAAGTTCAATTGCTTCTTGATTAGGATATACATACTGTTTAGTTTGCAATGGTAAATCAGTAGATAATTCGTAAGTATAAAGATTTTCTTTATCCCATCCTAATTTTTTATTGGTAAGCTCTTCTATGTAAACATATGTCTTATCATTATATAAAGTATTGGAATTCTGATGGTTGAGATCAAAAATTGCTGATGGATTAGCAAGCTTAATCAAGACAGATTCGCTAAAAGGATCTGGACTCAAAATTTCAAAATTATTTACCAAACCATAACTCTTTACTATCTTGCCTCTTTCTGTGATCAAAATAACATTATCAGTTGAAACCCACCGATAACGCTGATCTTTAGTAATTTGTGACAGTGTTAATACTGCAACTCTTTCATTTATTTTTACTTTAACAAAGGAGTATTTTCTCTCATTAATAAATGAGGTATCTACATTAATATCATTTCCAAAAATTGTTTCTCTGAACATGATTGGTAAAGAAGAATAATCTAGTTCCAGCATATTAGAATTTGCACATGAACATATAAAAAATAAATTAATAATAAGGATTTTCTTAGTCATAAATATCATCATAATCTCTTGAAATAGCACTA
>CABWYS010000009.1 GCA_902509555.1 uncultured SAR86 cluster bacterium | reverse complement strand
TTCCTCAGGAAGACAAGTGGTGACTCCCTGCTTATCCATTTGATTTAATAGTCTACAAACATATTCGCATGTAAGATCTGCTCTAAGCGTCCAAGAAGCATTCACGTAGCCTAAAGAAAAAGCAAGATTTGGCACTCCACTTAACATCATTCCTTTGTATGAAAGTTTGTTATGTGGTTCGACTTTAATCTGATCAACGGATACCTCTATATCATTTAAAGCATTAATTTCTATTCCTGTTGCTGAAACAACAATATCTGCATCTATGACCTCTCCAGATTTAATTTGAATTCCATCCTCAGTAAATCGATCTATATGGTCAGTAACTACAGATGCTCGCCCCGCTTTGATTGCATTGAACAAATCGCTATCAGGAACAAGACACATACGCTGATCCCACGGGTTGTATCTTGGTGTGAAGTGTTTCTCCACATCAAACTCATCGCCTAACTCTTCACGAACTAAATTAATCAATCTTTCTTTAACTTTTGTAGGATATTTTCTTGATAGGTAAAAGCCTAGACTGGTTCTTAAAACATTTTTCCATCTGATTAAAAAATAAGTGAAACGAGTAGGTAAAATTTTATTTAATGCTTTACTCCATGAATCCTCGCCAGGCGCAGAAACCACATAACTAGGAGATCTTTGTAACATGGTTACATGCTTAGCTTTCTCAGCAATAGCAGGAACTAACGTTACTGCAGTTGCCCCGCTTCCAATGACTACAACTTTTTTATTTGAGTAATCCATGGCTTCATCCCAAAACTGTGGATGAATGAGTCTGCCCTTAAATTCATCTTGAGACGGAAATTCTGGCATGTAGGGTTTGTCATAACTGTAATAACCGCCGCATAGAAACAAGAAGTTACAAGTCATGGTTAATTGCCGGCCATTACTATCAATCGTTAATTCCCATATTGATTTTTCTGAAACCCAATTAGAAGCAATGACTTTTTGATTAAAAATAATTTTTTTTCTCAGATCATACTCATCAACTGTTTCATTGAGATACTCTAAAATGGAGGGACCATCTGCAATTGATTTCCTATGAATCCAAGGCTTAAAACGAAAGCCAAGGGTATGCATATCGGAGTCAGAACGGATACCAGGGTATTTAAATAGATCCCAAGTTCCTCCAAGCGATTCTCTGCCTTCTAAAATTGCAAATGATTTATCATGACAACTTTTTTGAAGATTGTAGCCAGCAGCTATGCCAGAGATTCCTGCTCCAACTACAATGATATCTTTATGCATTAATACCTCTCATTTACCAGATCTAGATGCATCTCTGATTAATTTAAATTCATTTCCTTCATACCAATTAGGCCATTGTGAGCTATTTGCTAATTCTTTGCTAATATTAAATATCACATCAATTGATTGGTTGAGACCATCCAGATTCCAAGATTCATCATATTCATCAGCAACACCATGATAGGCATCAAGACGATATTGCTCTTCAATAACAAAACCAGCCTCTTTGCCGCCATCCACAAGATCAAAGCCACCATCAGCATAAAGAACTGGAACTCCCCTTTTTGCAAAACTTATATGATCTGATCTATAAAAATATCCTTTGTCAGGGTTGGGATCAGGATTGATATATCTACCAGATTTACTCAACTCATCTTCCAATAGGTCTTCAAGCTCAGAGGCCCCATAACCAACCACAACCATGTCGTTTGTTAAACCAGTTGGCAAAATAGCATCATAGTTAAAACCCGCAACTATATTTGATAAATCAATGGGTGGGTATTTTGCAAAATACTCAGATCCCAACAATCCAGATTCTTCCAGGGTAACTGCCAGAAACATAATAGATCTATCAGTCTCAATCTCGGCAAATCTTTTAGCGAACTCAAATACAGCTGCTACGCCTGTTGCATTATCAACGGCTCCGTTAGCAATTTTATCATCACCTATTTGAGCGCCTTCCATAAAACCTAAATGATCCCAATGCGCCATAAATAAAATATATTCGTCTGGTTGAACTGACCCCTTTTTAACTGCAGCAATATTATGGGATTGAAGATATCTCACCTTGTTATGAATTTCAGAACTAAGGGTTAAACCCCTCAATGGAAAAGCAGAAAAAGTTTTCTCGAGGGCTATTTCCTTCAAAGATTCATAATTAAAACCCGTAAAGTTAAGCACATCAGTTAAAGTGCTGTCTCTTATCCAGCCCTCTAAAATTACTCTGTCTGCACCCAAATCATCTCTCTGCAAATCCAATTGGGGCCCTTGCCAGCTATTTTCAACCACAGACCAAGGGTAAGCAGCAGGCTCTTCTTCGTGGACAACTATTGCAGCTGCAGCACCTTGGCGAGCAGCTTCTTCAAATTTATAGGTCCATCTTCCGTAATAAGTCATTGATCTACCATTAAAAAGTCTTAGTTTTCCGGTTGCAAAACCTGGATCATTTACGAGAATGACTACAGTTTTACCCTTAACATCAATACCCTCATAATCATTCCAATTGTATTCAGGAGCAACAATTCCATAACCAACAAAGACAACCTCACTATCTCTTATTTTTCTATATTCTCTAGCTTGTTTGGTCCAAAAGACTACCTCATCACCTGTAATCATTTTTCGATCATTACCCCTAAAAGATAAAGTTAAATAAGAAGAATCTTTTAAGGTAATTTCTGAAGTCGGCACATCTAAAAAGTAGCTGTCATTCACAGGATCTAAATTTAAATCTTGAAATGTTTTGGAAATAAAGTTTTTAGTTAATTGACCTCCCTGAGTTCCAGGCGCCCTTCCTTCAAATTCATCAGAAGAGAGAGTTGAAATCCAATATCTCAATCTGCCATCAGTGGTATCGCTTAAAGAATCTGAGCAACTGGTTATAAAAATAAAGATTCCTACAAGAAACAATAAAGAATGAGTTTTATTAATTTGCATGGTCGTATGTATATTCAGATAACTAAAGTATAAAATATATTTTCAATTCAATGGGATACAGATCAATGAAAATATTCTTTAATGCTTTAACACTCAATTTTATATTTATTCTTTCAATACAAGCCTCCTTGCTAGAAGACCTTCCTGAGATTAAATACGAGTCGTTCAAACTTGATAATGGCTTAACTGTTGTTGTGCATGAAGATAAAAAAGTTCCTATGGTTGCTGTCAATGTTTGGTATCACGTTGGCTCAAAAAATGAAAAAGCTGGTAAAACTGGTTTCGCTCATTTATTTGAGCATTTAATGTTCAATGGGACAGAAAACTATAACAGTGAATATTTTGAACCTTTTGAAAAAATTGGTTCCACTGATCAAAATGGAACTACCAACTCTGATAGAACAAACTACTTTCAAAACGTTCCAACGAATGCATTAGATTTAGCTTTATGGATGGAATCTGATCGAATGGGTCATTTACTTGGTGTGGTTGATCAAGAAAAACTAGATGAGCAAAGAGGCGTTGTTCAAAATGAAAAACGTCAAGGCGAAAACCAACCTTATGGCAAAGCATTTACAAGAATCTCCGAGGCTGCATTTCCAGAAGGACATCCTTACTCATGGTCTGTCATAGGTTCAATGGAAGACCTGGATGCTGCTTCGCTTGAAGACGTTCAAGAATGGTTTAAAACATATTATGGTCCCAATAATGCTGTCTTAGCCTTAGCTGGGGATATTGATTTAGAAACAGCAAAACAAAAGGTTAATGAGTTTTTTGGTGATATTCCTGCGGGACCTCCTCTTGTTAAACCTGATATTTGGGTTGCCAAGAGAAGCGAAGAAAAACGCGACATTATGTTTGATAATGTGCCACAAGCTCGAATTTATAAAGCTTGGAATGTCCCTCCACGAGATACAGAAGCTGCCGCCCACTTTGATCTTGCATCTAGTGTCCTGGTCGGTGGAAAAAATTCCCCGCTCTACAAAGAATTAGTTTATGACAAACAAATAGCAACTGATGTATCAGCCTTCTATTACGATAGAGAAATAGCAGGAATGTTCTTTTTAATTGTTGATGTGGTTGCTGGTGAAGATCCTGCTGCTGTTGAAAATGCAATGGATGAGGTAATGGATGCATTTATAAGAAAAGGGCCAAATGCAAAATTACTCAAAGCCGAGAAAACAAAAGCTTTAGCTGGATTCATCAGAGGCATTCAACGCATTGGTGGATTTGGAGGCAAGTCTGATTTACTTGCTACCTGCCAGACTTATACAGGCAATCCTGGCTGCTACAGAGAAAATGCAAGATACCTAGATGAAGTAACTCCTGCAAATATGAAAGCAACGTTTGCAAAGTGGATAGATGATACTCCTTATGTGCTGACTATTTTGCCAAATGAGAAACTCGGAGTTAACGATACAGGTTTAGATAGATCTAGCGGCGTACCCTACCCAACAGAAAAAGTTTCATTTAAATTTCCAACCTTGCAAACAGCAACCTTATCTAATGGAGCTAAAGTTGTGTTAGCTCAAAGAACTGGGGTTCCATTGGTTGAACTAAATTTTCAATTTAGTTTTGGTTACGCCCAAGAAAATAATGATGAGCTTGGATATACAAACTTCATGATGGACATGTTGAATGAAGGAACTAAGAAATATTCCTCACTTCAATTTGATGAGGTTCTGGATTCTCTTGGGTCTAATTTAGGTTTTGGTTCTGGTCTCGATACATCATATGCAACCGTATCAAGCTTAAAAACCAATTTAGAAGAAACCTTGGATCTCGCCAGAGAGGCGTTAATTCATCCTACTTTTCCACAAAAAGAAATAGAAAGAATTAAGAAACAAACTCTTGCATCAATAGTTCAAGAGGAAAATAGACCAGCGGCTATTGCATACAGAAATATTGGTAAATTACTCTATGGAGATAATCATCCATATGGCAAACCTTTAACTGGTAGTGGTATTTCAGCAACTATATCCGATATTACACGTGAAGATGTTATCGCAGTCCATAAGAGAGCCATCAATCCAGCCAATCTAACTTTTGCAGTTGCTGGAGATATTAATTTAAATGAGTTAGTTGAAATGCTCGAAGTGAAATTTGGAAATTGGTCTGGTGACTCTAACCCAGACCTCAAAATGCTTAATAACGTAGCATTACCAGATACCAGAACTGTTTACCTAATTGATAAGCCAAACGCACAGCAATCATATATCGTTGCTGGACAATTATTGCCGCCGTCTGCGACTGATGAAGAGATAAAAATTAGCTACATGAACTATGCCATCGGTGGAAGTTTTACTGCAAGGCTTAATATGAATCTTCGTGAAGATAAAAGCTGGTCTTATGGAGTGAGAACTAGACTATCAGATGCTAAAGGCCAAAGAGCCATGCTGGTGACGGCGCCTGTTCAAACTGATAAAACATCCGAATCTATTACTGAAATAGTGAATGAATATGCAGCCTATTTAAGCACATCACCAACGACTGAAGATGAGCTGGCTAAAGGCAAAGCCTCAAAAACATTAAGGCTTCCAGGTCAATTTGAAACCCTTGGTGCACTCAAAGGTGGAGTTTCGGATATTGTGACTTATGACAGAGATCTGGATTATTTGAATGAATTACCGCAATTACTAGACGAGCCATCACTGGAAGATGTTCATGCTATGGCACAAAAGTATATTAAACCTGATCAATGGACATGGTTAATTGTTGGCGACCTAAGCAAAATTGAAGAGCCAATTAGAAAGCTGAATCTTGGTCCTATTGAGTTATTAGATTAATGAGTGAACCTGTATCTATAAGCAATGCAATTGCCAAAAAAACCTTCAGTTCAAATTCTCATCCACCCATTAATAACTTTAAATCAGATGTTAATTTCACTGATCTAGATGTTTTTACACAAGGTCAGCCGTTTGATCACTTCAAAAAAATGCGAGAAGAAGCGCCTGTTTTTTTACATCCTCCATTTTTAAATGATCCAGAACCTGGCTTTTGGTCATTAACTCGTCATGAAGACATTTTAAAGGTCTCATCTAACCCTAAGATCTTCTCATCCCAGGCTGGTACTGGCACCATGATTACTCTTGGTAGTGAAGAAAGAAGACATCCTAAATTGTGGCGATCAGCGGTTGATCACATGTTAAATCTAGATGGCGATATGCATATCAATCTAAGACGTGAGCACATGCCCTTCTTTAAACCAGATTATGTATCCAATTTAAGAATTAAAGTTAAAGCCAAAGTGACAGATTTACTGGATGCTATTAACACTAAAGAAGACTGTAATTTTGTAACTGCTTTTTCACAACAACTTCCCATTTTTACCTTGTCTGAAATTCTTGGCATTCCAGAGGCTGATAGACAAAAATTAGTCACCTGGATGGAATTTCTTGAACTGGCCCAATACATTCAAGTTGAGCAACTCAAAAAAGAATTTGATGCTGAACAGTCTAACGAACCTGTGAACACCGAGATGATCGATATGTTCAATGCCATGGTTGATGAAATGTTTGAATATGGTAGAGATATATTAAATGCAAAGAGAAAAGATCCTGCCGATGATTTGCTCTCTGCAATTGCCAATGCAGAATTAGAGGGTCATCAATTAAGTCCAGAGTTTCTGGATGGTTCTTGGCTGCTGATCATTTTTGCCGGCAATGATACAACGCGTAATACTCTCAGTGGTGCCATTAAACTCCTCACCGAAAATCCTGATCAAAAGCAAAAACTCATAGACAACCCAGAGCTTATGCCTAATTTTTTACAAGAATGCATTCGCATGATTTCTCCAGTCATGCACATGCGAAGAACCACTACTTGCGAAACAGAGGTTGGTGGTCAGCTGATGGGTCCTGGTGAAAAAATTGTCATGTGGTACGGAGCTGCCAACAGAGATCCTGCTGTCTTCTCTAACCCAGATCAGTTTAATATTGAGCGTGAAAATGCGGATAAGCATCTAGCATTTGGTATAGGTAGGCACACTTGCATTGGAAAACCGGTTGCTTTGATGCAACTAGAAGAATCCTACAAACAAATTCTGACACGTTTTCCAAACATTCGTATGAGTGGAGATTGGAAAGTTGCACCGAATAACTTTGTGCATGCCATCCAAGAAATGCCCGTTAAATTTTAAATTAACTGCTACCTTCTAGCTGCTCATTTAAATTTAACCAAATCTTTTCCACCTCTTCTATTTCAGCTTTAAGCTCGGTTTGATTTCTAATAAGGTCATGTAGATCATCTTGAAAGTCACCATCATAGGTCTCGGGTGATTGCAGGATTCCCTCAACACCGGCTATTTTTTCCTGCAATCGTTTTAATCTTTTCTCTGCAGAATGGATTTCAGTTTTAAGTTGTTTAATCTTTTTTTGTTCAAGTTGCCTTTGAGCGCCAGGTGATTGCTCTTTGGTATTAGAGGATTTGCGAGGGTGAGATTTATTTAAATTTTTTAAGATTCTTAGACTGTAGTCATTTAAATCGCCATCAAACTCTCCAATCGACCCTTCCTCCACCAGCAAAAATTGATCCACATTATTGGCAAGCAAATGTCTGTCATGAGAAATGAGTAATATAGCTCCGCCAAAGGATTGCAAGGCCATGGTGAGAGCTTGTCTCATTTCCATATCTAAATGGTTGGTGGGCTCATCCATTAACAGCAAATTAGGTTTTTGATAAGCAATAATAGCCAGTGCCAGCCTTGCCTTTTCACCACCAGAAAATAACTTTATTGGATCTTTGACTTTGTCATTCTTAAAATCATAGCCGCCCAAATAAGTTCTAACTTGCTGTTCTGTTTTTCCTAGATCAAGTTGTTGTATGTATTGATAAGCTGTTTTGGATAAATCTAAATCATCTACTTGATGTTGAGAAAAATAACCTAGTTTTAAATTGCCGCCTTCAAACCTATGTCCATCAAGCAGAGGAATGCTAGCAACCAAACTTTTCATTAGCGTTGATTTACCTGCGCCATTGGGTCCCAGCAGGCCTATTCTATCGCCAGGATGTAAACTGAGATTGATGTTCTCCAGAACAGCTGATGAATAGCCAAGAGTAGCTCCATCTAGTGTAAGCAATGGATCTGATATCTTATCTGACTGAGGAATACTGAAATGAAAAGGTGAATCCACATGAGCAGGTGCAATTACTTCCATCCGCTCTAGGGCCTTCACCCTACTCTGTGCTTGTCGGGCTTTAGTAGCCTTGGCTTTAAAACGCCTCACAAAATCTTGCATGTGAGCTATCTCTCTTTGTTGCTTCTTAAATGTTGCAGCCTGTTCGGCCAATCGCAAGGCTTTAACCTCCTCAAATTGTGAATAGTTGCCTGTATAAAGCTCAATTGACTGACGATAGATATGTGCGATTGTATTGACGCATTCATCGAGAAACTCTCTGTCATGAGAAATAAGTATGAGGGCTCCTTTAAATGATTTGATCCAATCTGCTAACCAGACTATTGCATCTAAATCTAAGTGATTGGTTGGTTCATCAAGCAAGAGTAAATCTGATGGTTGCATCAAGGTTCTTGCTAAATTGAGTCGAACTCGCCACCCACCTGAAAAATCTTTAACAGTTTTGTTTAAATCATCTTGCGTGAACCCAAGCCCTATCATGAGTTGCTCAGCTTTAGATAAAGCCGCATGGCCATCCATGGAATTGAAAATTGCATGGAGCTCCCCTAGCTCATCATATCGTTCATTTTCTTCAGCTGATTTTATTTTTTGTTGTATTTCGATGAGTTGTTTGTCGCCTTCTAAGACATATTGAACGGCCACTTCATCGGTTCCTGGGACTTCTTGAGCAAGATAGGAAATTCTTAAATCATGAGGATAATCCAGATACCCTTCTTCGACATCCAATTCACCGGTAATCATTTTAAACAAACTTGTTTTCCCAGCTCCATTGGCACCAATTAAGCCAACTTTTTTATCTCGATGAACCACAAATGATGCATCTTCAATTAAAAGATTGGGGCCTCTGCGCAGAGCTAGATTTGTAAATGAAAGCATCTATGGTGTCTTAAAAAAATGTAAGTGTAACAAATACTCTTGCTCTTTTATTAACACAACATTCATATAAAATACTCACATGTCAAAATCTATCTGGTTTCAACCTCTTTCCATTAAAGACTTCAAGGATTCATCCATCTACATGGACAAGCACCTTGGTATAGAAATTGTAGAAATTGGTGATGATTTTATTGTTGGCAGAATGCCAGTGATCGAAAAAACCAAACAGCCATACGGAATTCTTCATGGAGGTGCATCCTGCGTTCTCGCTGAAAGCATTGGCAGCACAGCTGCAGCGCTCTCAATGGATAACACCAAAAAATACCCTGTTGGCATTGAGATTAATGCAAATCATATATCCTCTCCAACCGATGGCTATGTTTACGCTAAAGCGACTCCAGTGCACATAGGTGGATCCACTTCAGTTTGGAACATTGATATTACTAATGATGCTGGTAAACGCGTGGCTTTTTCTAGATTTACTGCCATGCATAAAAACCATCCTGAGACTAAATAGATTACTTTTAAGCATCCTAGTTCTATAATTTAGGAATGGATTACGTACCCCACGCAGTGCCATTTTTTTTGCTTGCCATTTTGATTGAGCTTGCCTACGGCATTATTAAAAAAAATAATACCTATCGACTCAATGATGCTATTAGCAGCCTTTTTATGGGTTCGCTTCGCTCTGCAAATAAGCTCATTATCATTAGTTTTGGTGGCTACATCTTTTATCTGATTGAAACCCATAACGGCCTATGGCGAATGGACGCAAGTTCACCCCTGGTGTGGATATTTGCTTTTGTTGTTTATGATTTCTTTTATTACTGGTTTCATCGCATGAGTCATGAAAGACAATTATTTTGGGCATCTCATGTTGCGCACCATCAAAGCGAAGATTACAACTTGAGCACTGCCTTAAGACAAACTGGAACTGGGGCTTTTGTAACATGGGTCTTTTTTATCCCAGTGTTTTTAATCGGTGTGCCCTCTTATGTTTTTGTCAGTGTTGCTTCAGTCAATCTTATCTATCAATTCTGGGTCCACAGTGAACATATTCCTAAGCTCGGCTGGTATGAGAAATTCTTTGTGACCGCATCAAATCACAGAGTGCATCATGCGCAAAATGAAAACTACATTGATAAAAACTATGGGGGAGTCTTTATTATCTGGGACCGAATGTTTGGTACCTATAAAGAGGAAGAAGATCATGAAAGGCCTATCTACGGCATCAGAAGCAAAATTAATACCTTTAATCCTATATGGGCGAATCTTCACATCTACGTAAAAATGGCAAAAGATATTTGGCATGCACAAAGCTGGAAAGAAAAATTCTTTGTGCCCTTTGCAAGAACGGGTTGGCAACCTGCCTCATTAGCTATCAGAGTAGACAAAGATGACTTTGATCCAACAACATTTAAAAAATATAATCCTGAAGTTCCAACCAAGATTAAGTTCTATGCATTCATGCAGTTTTTCATCTTAAGCCTGGTGGGGTTAGTGTTATTGGAAAGTGGAACACTAAATTATCAACAGCTTTGGGTTACCATCAGCATGATGGCATTTACCATGTATTGCACTTCGCTTTGGCTAGATGGCAAAGAAGGCTTTACCATGGAAATCGCCCGACTAGTCTTGTGCTTTACTCTTAGTGTCTATGCTTATATAGAAATGAGCATTGCTGCAGTGGCAGTGAGCTTAATGATTTACTCAATCCTAAATATACTAGCGCTACCTTGGATAAATAGGCCTCAAGTTATCCCTGAGGCCTAATAGCTTGAACTAGTTATCAAAGTCTGTCGCAACCGTAATGTGAACTCCACCAAATTGAGCTGGTGAATAATGCGATGTTTTTACAACCCACTTACCTTCTTCTTTCACCCAATTTTGACTAACTCTGGTTCTATAATCTGATGAAATGGAACCATTTTGAGCAATGCCCTCATAGTAAAACCTTACATAGACAACCCCATCAGAGATCTGACTAAACTCAGGATAGTAAGTGTTCAAAGAGCCTAATTGACCGCTTGCTCCCCATTGAGCAGCTGTTGTTTTAGCTAAACCTTTATGAAAACTACCATCAGAATTGGTATTAAATGTGCCTGAAGCACTTTCCATTGCGGCCACGGTATCCCAATCTTGTTCAGACCTTGCATTAAAGTATTCTGCAAATGCTTTAGCAACTTCTTGCTCAGCCTTAGTATGGTTATCTGCTTGGATAGATGCCACAAAAAATAGGCACATAAATATTGATAAATTACGCATTGTTTCTCCTTGTTAAAAATTAATGGTAACACCAAGAATATGAAAAAAAATTATTTTTTCATTCTATTTAATTAATATCTAATGCGTATTCTCTCAGGATTTTTAAAGGGACTAACTCTAAAGTTTTTTCATGAGTTTTAGTGAGATAAATCTTTGGAGCGCAGTTTGCTTCATAGGCTTCAACCCATCTGGGTGCACACAAACACCAGTCATCGCCCTCCTTTAAACCAGGAAAGCCATACTCAGGCATAGGGGTTGATAGGTCATTGCCTTGAGCTTTTGAAAAGGCTAAGAATTCATCGGTCATGTGAGCGCAGACTGTGTGGATGCCATGATCTTGATCCATGGTTTCACAAGAGCCTGAACGTGTGAACCCTGTCATAGGATCTTCACAACAAATTGGTAATGGCTCACCAAAAACATTTAATTGATTCATGGATTAATTATAAGACTTATTTGGTGAGTTGGAGAATTTGACCAGGCTTTGGAGATATGAAGAAATCCGGTGCTAAATTTTGTTCTTGAAGCGCTGCTTTTAATCTTGCTGGAGGCTCAAGCACAGGTTCATCGGTTAAGGTAAAAGTTCCCCAATGCATTCCAAAAGAATATGGCGTCTGTAAATCCAAAGCAATTTGAACAGCCTCTTCTGGATTAACATGAGAATCTTTCATAAACCATCTCGGATCGTAAGCTCCAATAGGTATAAAAGAATAATCTGGTGCTCCTAAGCGTTCATAGGTGGTTTTAAAGTCGCTGGAATAGCCTGTATCACCTGCATGGTATAAGGCTAAATCATTTGATTTTATAAACCAGCCACCCCATAGGCTTTTATTTCGATCAAAAAGACCTCGCTTTGACCAATGCTGGACGGGGGTAAAATGAAAAGTTGTATTACTGAAATTAAAGGCGTCCCACCATTGCATTTCATATACATTTTTAATACCAGCTTTAATTAATTTGAGCCTGTCTCCAGCCGGGACTAAGAAAATAGTTTCAAGATTAAGCTTATATAATTTTTTTAAAGACCATATATCAAAATGATCATAATGATTATGGCTAACAACAACAACATCTATCTTCGGCAGGTCATCAAGAGTCATGGCCGGTGGAATCATTCTCTTTGGCCCAGCAAAACCAATGGGTGATGCTCGCTTTGAAAATATTGGATCAGTCAAAATGGTAACGTCGCCATTATTAATCAGATAGGTTGCGTGCCCTATCCAAACAGCATAATTAGTCTGATCTGGGATTAATTCTTGCCACTCAGTCGAAGTTTCAATTTCTACCTTCTTTGGTCCTTTCTCTCCATCAAGAACCCAGGTCATTAACTGACCAAAGGTCTTACCATTTTGCTGATCATTGGTATTTTTGTAGGTTTGTGCACCAACATTGTTTGAACAAAAAAATGTGATAACGACAAACGCTAAAAAGTGTTTCATGGGTTCTATGTTTTATGGAATATAGTGGATGGGTGATGACCAAACGCGTTCTTGAATGGTTTTAGGCATATCAGATCTTGGTGCAACGTTATTTCTAACTGCATCCCATGTACTCCACCTACAGGTAGGATTCTCAAGTGCCCTGACATAATAAAAAGCTCTTTGATTAACTTCAAAAGTAGGATCGCTCCAAAATGTTTTTAGTTCAGCCGCTCCAACATCTTGAGAAAATGCGCAGTTAGAAATATCAACCTTTGCATTATTGTCTGGGCATCGGTAAGTTTCTGAATCTGGTAATCCCCCATCAGAGCAAGCAACATCAAACACCTGTTCTTGAGGATCTCCATTTTCATCAACGTAACCTTTGATAATTTGAACTCTCTGCAAGGGGGCTGTAAATGTATCTCGAACAGCCCAAACAAAGAAACTGGGTGTTTGTTGATCAATACCATCTAGATCCGCTCCCATGGTTTCAGCGTTGGTATATAAGTATTCAATTAAATCATTGTCGTTGATCTTATCTTTGTCTAAATCATAGCCAGCAAAAAATCTCACTGTCATTCTGGGTCCAGATGTTGCAAATGATTCTTTGCGTCGAAAAGCATCATAAATACTATTCCTCGTATTTTCCTCAGCCCATACGCCAGCAAGACCAGCTGCACCCCATGTAATAGCAGATGAATTCATGTATTGATTGCCATCAACCTCTTCAAAAGACTGACCCGAGGCAAGCATGGCTGGATCGGTTACAGGAATAGAACCTCGCAAGGCAGCACTAGAATCAAGCAAACCTATTTTAGAAAAGAAATTATCTTCTTCTTGTGAAGAAGCGGCAGTATGAGTATCACTGGAGCCAATTAACCCAAATTTATATGGGTTGAAACCTTTTGTTTGCTCCATCTTGATACCTTCAAGCAAAGCATCTCGAACATAACTCCCCTTCGGTTCTGAAAAACTTTGAGTAGCAACTTTGTATGGCATGATTTCAAAATCTGCCCATTCATCATTGGTAGAAAGAACTGGATGTGTGTCTGAAGTACCTTTGACTTGAGTGATCTCAACAATAGGTTCATTTCGCATGCGAAGTTCAGCATATTCTTTGGTTAATGGCTTACCAAATGAGTCTTTTAATGCAAACATAAAGCCATCTGAACCATTGGAATTATGCGGAATAGCTAAACTCTCTATTCCATCCTCTCTTAATCTATCCATCCATTGCCATAATCCTTCAGGATCATTTGAATTAGCTCTGCTGTAAGGGACTGATGGGATGCGATTACCATTTCCCTTAAAAACTACGTTTCTATGAAGGTTACCCATATCTGCTGTTGAAGCTGTGTATTCATAAGCAATGAAAGTTGTGAAATTACCTGGGTCATTGTGCCTTTGTGCAGCAGCAACTGTATCAGCCCATGCTCTTCGACTGACGCTATCTGCGTATCTAATATCTAGCTTTCTATCTCTAAAAGCAGCAACTGTGTTAGCTAAAAAACCTCCAAAGGCCTCTGTTCTTCTTGGGATAGTTGAGATATTTAAATTTTCCGGGCTATTAATGTCATTCACTGGGGCGCTAGATGGTGCTTCATAATAAGGTGTTCCTGGTGTGGCTGCCTCTTCAACATGCCCTAAAAACGTTCCATGATCTGTCACACCATAAAAGTCTAGCGGTCTATCCAAACTGACATCAAAACCTGCAGGATGCTTAATAGATTTGCCCTTAGCAAATTCGTATGCGTCATCAGGTGTTGCCAAAGTACCAAAAATATAAGCATCGAATGAATAAGTGGTATGTACATGCAGGTCACCAAATAAAGGTACTCTGGATGAACTGAGCTTGGGATTCATATTCATATAGGGGTCTATGGCTTGGGAGTCCCAATCTATGGGTTGCTGGCTAGCAAGACCAACTCGCGCACCTGCTATATTTAGAAAACTATCAGACTCAATTTCTTCCACAGGTTCTGAGCAATTAAAGACAGCTATAAGGATGAATAATAAACCTAAATTTTTATACATATTGTTTCCCCAAATGTATGTATCGAACCCATTATGTTTACCTTCTCTTAAATGTTCAAGGCTCATAGAATTATTTCAAATGTATTCTTGAGGTAATAGGAAATTCAGGAATATGTTTTTAAAATTTCAACTATAATCAATATATAAATGCGCCCGTAGCTCAGCTGGATAGAGTACTTGGCTTCGAACCAAGGGGTCGGGAGTTCGAATCTCTCCGGGCGTGCCAATAAGAAATATAATAGACTCATTAAATATGATGAATAGAGCACTTGGATTTATACTTTTACTAACTATGACTACCTCAGGATATGGATACGATAGAATCACTGGTGAGAAATTTGCCAGTCGATCAGAAGTCATAGGTGAAAATGGCATGGTAGCAACCAGTCATCCACTTGCCACTCAGATTGGTTTAGACATTCTCAAGCAAGGAGGAACAGCTGTTGATGCGGCGATAGCTGCAAATATCGCCTTAGGACTCATGGAGCCAACAGGCAATGGCATTGGTGGAGACTTATTTGCAATTATTTGGGATGCTAAAACAAAAAAACTTCATGGTCTTAATGCCAGTGGGCCTGCTCCAAAAAATCTATCCATAGAATATTTTCAACGACAAGGTCTCAAAAAAATACCATCATATGGTCCATTACCGGTAACAGTCCCTGGTGCTGTTGATGGTTGGGTAAAACTGCATGAAAAATTTGGCAAGCTTGAATTTGCATCTTTATTTGAGCCAACAATTAAATATGCAGAAAAAGGTTTCCCAGTTACAGAAACGATCGCCTACTACTTAGATCGATCGCAGAAACGCTTTGAAAATTACCCTAACTTTAACGAGGTATGGGTGAAAAATGGAAAAATGCCACAAAAAGGAGAAATTTTTAAAAACCCTCAACTGGCAAGCACACTTAGGACTATTGCAGAAAAAGGCAGAGCAGGTTTTTATGAGGGCAAGATAGCTAAAACAATGGCAGATTTTGTTCAATCTCAGGGTGGTTTCTTGACCTATGATGATTTAGCTGGATTTCATTCTGAGTGGACCCCGCCTGTCTCATCGAACTATCGAGGTTATGACGTTTGGGAATTGCCGCCTAATGGCCAGGGAATTGCTGCCTTACAAATTTTAAATATATTAGAAAATTATGATTTAAAAAAGATGGGTTTATATAGTTCTGAATATATTCACTTATTTACAGAGACTAAAAAAATTGTGTTTGCTGATCGGGCAAAATATTATGCTGATCCAAATTTTACTGACATTCCAGTCAATGAATTAATCTCTAAATCTTATGCAAAAGAGCGCGCTAAGTTAATAAATTTAGACAAAGCATCGAATACAGATGATGCTGGAATTTTAAAATCTGGTGATACTATCTACCTCACAGTGGCAGATAAGTTTGGCAATATGGTTTCTTTGATCCAAAGCAATTATCGAGGCATGGGATCAGGCATGATGCCAACTGGATTAGGGTTTATGTTGCAAGACAGAGGTGAGTTATTCAGTCTTGATAAAAATCATAAAAATGCCCTAGAAGGAGGCAAAAGACCTTTCCATACCATCATTCCAGCATTTGTTACCAAAGATGGTGAGCCATTTATGAGTTTTGGTGTTATGGGTGGTGCTACCCAACCTCAGGCGCATGCACAAATAATTATCAACATGATCGATTTTGGTCTCAACTTACAAGAAGCTGGAGATGCACCTAGAATTGTTCACAGCGGATCTTCGCAACCAACAGATGAAGTAATGCTAGATGGCGGAACTTTGAGCATAGAAAGTGGCTTTGGAAAAGCCATTGAGGATGAATTAGCTACTAAAGGCCATGCCATTAAATATGAACGAGGTATCTTTGGAGGTTACCAAGCTATCATGCTAAAGAATGGCGTCTATTATGGTGCCTCAGAAACCCGAAAGGATGGCCAAGCAGCTGGCTATTAAAAAATCTAGGCCAATCTTTTTAAAACACAGATCTTATTCCCGGAAGGATCATTTAAGTATGCTAGATACATTTTGACTCCCATGCCCTCTCTTGTGCCTGGAGGATCCTCACACTCTGTGCCACCATTTTCGAGCCCAGTTTGATGCCATGTATCTCCTGTTGCTTCGTCTGGAACATTAAAACCAATAGTAGAACCATTACCATGAGTTGAAGCATTTCCATCAATCGGCTCAGAAATTAAAAAAGTACCTCCATCGAGAAAGTACATGTATCTCTTTTGACCAGTTAAATTCTCGGACAATAGACCCGGTTTCGCACCTAACACTCCTAAAATTGCATCATAGAAAACTTTTGATGCCTCAATATCATTTGATCCAACCATAACATGACTAAACATATGCACTTCTCCTGAATTAAATTAAAGACTGTTTTTCAGCCCCTTGATCTAGGATATCTTGAAATCCTACTAAATTAAAAACTTTTTGATACCCAACTTTTTTTAAATTATATCCAGCAATAGCTGATCGCACCCCTACAGCACAAAAAACATAGACCGAAGTATCAAATGAAATCTCATCATTATTATTCAATCGAAACTCTATAACACCTTTAGGAATATGGATTGCTCCTCCCACTGTGCCCGATGCTTGTAACTCTTCGTGCTGACGAACATCTATCATTACTTTTGAATTTGAGTCATTGTTAAAGTCTTCTAATGTAACTCGTGGAATAACTGCGTCTGCTTTTGAAAGCAATTCTTCTGTGTAAGTCATGCTAATTCTCTTTTTTTGTCTTAGGCAAAGTATTTGCAAAGTACATACCCATCATAACAAATATGAATCCACCGAAAATTATTAATGTTATTTGCTCTTGAAGAAAAATCGCACCCCATATAATGCTGAAAACCGGAAGCAAATAGGTCAGAGTTGATGTTTTTACAGCACCTATTCTATCAATGAGTCTTATATAGCCAAGATAACCTATGCCAGTTGAGACAACAGCAAGCCATAATAATGCCAAAAATGAATCTGTATTTGGCATAGAATCAGGCAAGTTAAATACAGCAATAGGAGTCATAAACAGGCCTCCAAATAGCATCGACCAACCTATTAAAACTTTTTTGTTTGATTTTGAATGAAATTTCTGAAGATAGTTACCATTGAAGGCGTAACAAAGTGAGCCCATTAATGCGCACATGCTTGCTATAATGGTGCTAGATCCATTCGCAGGATTAACAAGGATAATGACACCCAAGAAACCAAAACATAAGCCGATGATCTGCTTTGAAGAAATTGATTCATTGAGCCAAAAATAAGCAATCACGGTTGTTAAAAATGCAGTGGTGCCATTTAAAATGCCCAACATGTTTGATGTCGCCCCAAGTGAAGCAAATGCAAATAATGTAAAAGGTAATGCATTGCTAAAAATTGCGATGATAATAATTCCTGGCAAGTGAGATTTAAATAAAAGTCTATATTTTTTTCTTAATAGCAAAGGCATAAAGACTAAACCAGCAATTAATAGCCTTAAGGTCACTAGCAGAATTGGTCCAAAATCTACTGCGGAGATTTTGATAAACATAAAAGCGCTACCCCAAATAGCAGCAAGCGTAGTTAACAAAAACCAGTCTTTAGATTCCATGAAATAAATTAGCCTAATAAAAGTTGATGAATTTTAAACTAATAAAAAAGCTTTAGGTTAATAATTTAGATATAAATTATCTAAAAAAGAAGCCTCCCGAAGGAGGCTTCAAACTATCAGAGTTAGATAAGTCTGATAGGCGAATTCGGTAATTCACCTCTTGTCAAAAGGCGAACCCTCCGTTTCCTAATTTAATATAAATACTAATAAGATCACCTCCTGCGCAAGGGTATTAAAACAAGCATAAACAAATCCCCTTAGTAATTTGTATATGCGACATCTAATTAAATTATATAGGTATATCCTTTAAAATAAATACTGTTTTAATTCGAAAAATATAACTTTAGTGCAATAATTCTGGTTGATAATATTCTGCACTTTCAACCAAGCTAAGATTGATAGATAAGTCCTCTTTTGGCTCTTGTATATAGTTAAGATCTAGATATTCAGTCGCTTTTTGTATGTCTGCACCGAAATATTTGAATGCTATAGTCTTCAAGCCTGCACTTTTGTCTACAAAAGCCTCATACTCATTAAAGATTGGATCTAAAGGGTTTTTATGTATTAAATTATTCATAATATTGTTTTACTGTATATTTATACAGTATTTAATAACATTATTAAAACTAAGTCAACTATTGGCTAAAAATGATTAATCAACCAAAATAGTTATAAATGAAAAGTAGCGCTAACATCAGCGAAAGAATTGAATCAATTCAGGCCATAAACACAATCAAAAGTTTAAAATTTAAATATTGGAATGCCTGCGATTCAAAAAAACCTGACGATATCCTAGCCTGTTTTTGGTCGGATGATGTGTATATAAATTTTGAAGATTTTGGTATCTTTTCTTCAGCGCAAGACATGGTAACCAAATATGAGCTTTATTCATGTCATGGTCATCTAATTGAGCAACATGCAGGCAAAAATCCAATTATCAAATTGTTATCAAGAAACGAAGCCTCAGGATTTTGGTCTATGTCCTATAATTTAATAGATACTTTAAAAAGTATTAGCTTAACTATTTCAGGCACCTATGAAGATTTATATATTCGAGATAAAAACGAAAATTGGTTTATTAAGGAAACCATTTTTAAAAAAAGAGCTAGCATGTATAGATCATTAACTTCTGGTCAATGCTCCAATCCAAGGATTGGAAAAAGTCTAACAAGCAAAAAGACTGTCTAAGTTTTGAAAGGCCTTAAATTCTAATGCGTTTCCACTAGGGTCTTGAAGAAACATTGTTCGCTGCTCACCTGGTTGACCTGCAAAACGAACTTTAGGTTCAATTATAAAAACTTGGTTTTTATTTTTTAATTTCTGTGTAAGAGTGTCGAACTGATTAAAGCTCAGGATAACTCCAAAATGTGGAACTGGCACTTCATCCCCATCAACTGGATTGGAGTTTGCTCTTTTAGTTTCTTCAACAAGATGACAAACGAGCTGATGACCAAATAAGTTAAAATCAATCCAGGAGTCACTTGCCCTGCCTCGCTGACACCCAAGAGTGTTTTCATAAAAATCAGTTGCCTTAACTAAATCATTGACAGGGATAGCTAAGTGAAATGGATTCTTCATGCCTAAATCGTTGGTTAAATGCTAAAATCAATATACTACATTAGGCAAAGGAATATTATGAAAAAATTATTGAAGTATGTTGGCTATCTTGTCCTAAGCGGGCTTGCGGTTGTGTCCCTATATGTAGCAAATTTATTTTTAATGAAGCCATATTCAATTGATCATTACCTTGCCAAGGAGCTAACTTTAAGCCTATTAGATTCGCCTGAATTTATGACATACATTGGAATTTTCGATCCATTCAATGCAATTTTAAAACACAATCAAAAGCTAAGTATTGATAGCCTTAAAGATGGTGATGAGGATTATCAAGACACTTTAAAACATCTTGAAATGCTCAAAAAATATAATTCAGATGGCTTAACGGATGTTCAAAGGGTGACACAGAAAATAGCTATTTTTGATACGGAAAATAGTATTGATAGATTTGAGAACTTTAGGTTTCATTCCTATCCATTCAACCAAATCAGCGGCAATCATCTTAATGGTGTTGAGTTTATGACGGATACTCATCCAATACGAAATTATAGAGAAGCTACAGACTACATTAAAAGAGTTAGTCTTTTTGATGATTCAATGAACTCAGATTTGCTTTGGTTGAAAGAACAGAAAAAATTAGGGATTTTTGCTCCTGAGTTTGTATTCGATCATGTCATTAGGCAACTTAAAGAATTAATTGCATACACAGACGATAACAATCCATTGATGCAGGTATTTAGAAGAAAAGTTAATGAGTTAGATATCTCGACAGAGAAAAAAGAAGCTTTGTTTGTTGAATTGAGTAAGGCCATTCAATTTGATGTAAAGCCAGGCTACGAGTCAATTTTGCTTTACATGGAGAGCAATTACGATCAGGCAAATAAGCATCATGGTGTTTGGTCTTTGCCCAATGGTGATGCCTTTTATGCATCACGTCTTCGGTCTTACACCACGACAGACTATACAGCTGAAGAAATCCATCAGATTGGTCTTTCAGAAGTTGAAAGGATTGGAAATCGAATGAAGGAAATCTTTATTTTGTTGGGTTATGAAGTTAATAAGCCTGTTGGCGAGATGATGAATGAGTTAAATGAGAATCCAGAGTTTCTTTACGCCGATACTCCAGATCGAAAACAAATTGTTATTGCTGATTACAATCAGATGGTAAAAGAGGCAGAAGAAGATGTCAGACCTTACTTTGAAAGATTTCCAATCAGCCCTGTAGAAGTAAGAGCAATTCCTGAATATTCCGAGCAAACTGCTGCTGGGGGTTATTATCAGGCTCCAAGCTTAGACGGATCACGTCCCGGTGTTTTTTATGCAAATTTGTATGATATTAAGCAAACACCAACATTTGGCATGAGAACTCTTACATTTCATGAAGCTGTTCCAGGTCATCATTTCCAAATCGCTTTGAATCAAGAGAATGAAGACCTAACACTTTACAGAAAGATGGGCTATAGAACCTCTGCATTTACTGAAGGCTGGGCCTTGTACTCAGAGCAACTCGCTGTAGAGGTTGGCATGACTAAAAATCTATATGATGAGCTGGGAGTTCTACAAAGTGAAATGTTCAGAGCCAATAGACTTGTTGTAGATACAGGCATGCATTTTAAAAAATGGACCAGAGAAGAAGCCATGGATTACATGAAGAGAACTACTGGCATGTCAGATACAGAAGTTAGAGTTGAAATTGAGCGATATATTGTTTGGCCTGGTCAAGCAACTAGCTACAAAATGGGAATGCTAAAGATTCTAGAATTAAGAGAAAAAGCCAAACAAGCTCTTGGAGAACAGTTTGATATTAAGAAGTTTCATACAGTGGTTCTAGATCAAGGAATTGTTCCTTTGTTTATTCTTGAAGATATTATTGACGAATGGATTATGGGTTATTGATTTCTTGCCTGCCTTAAAACTGGTTTTAAGATGTAAGCTAAAAGTATAAAGACTATAGTTGCTCCAAGAATATCGCCTATCAAAAATGCAGATACTTGTTCGATATCAGTAATGGCGTTAGAAAAACTTAAATTGTTTCTACTCAGGTATAAATTTACTAAAAGCGCATTAAAGCCAGCCGATATAAAAGTAATTAAAAGAATGTGTTTATAGTTTCTTTTGTTTAAAGGGCTTGTTCTTGTTTGCCCTAAAGAAAAGCCTAATGAGTTTAGCAAAGCCAAGGATAATGGAACTGATATAACGCTTATGAGGCTTGGTACGAGTATAGAAAAAGAATACATTCCAGGATCAATTACATTAGGCCCAATCAGCTCACCGAGATATAATGCAGGTATAGCTTTCCAGCCAAAATACACAACACATAAAACCCTTGCAGCATGAGGCAAATAGAAAAGACCACCCTTACCTGCTAAAAATAATAGATGGGTATCTATAAAGTGCCACAACACCCATAAAACGCTTGAAAATAAAAAGCTAGTCAAAGAGAGTGAGAGAAAATTTTTCACTAAGGAAGTGTGTATGGTTAACTATTTAAAACAACAATAGATTCGCGGCCATCTTCTTCAGATTGATGTAAATTGATAATCTTTTCTAAGGATAATTTTTTCAGAGTTTTATATACAGTTGAGCGAGACATTCCAGAATTTTCTACTATATCTGTAATATTGGAGCCATGTTCATTATGGGCAGCACGAATAATGATTGTATAAAAAACTTTTAGTTCATTTGGACTAAAGTGCCTAATATTTAGATCTTGTTCCAACCCGTCAAGCATGCTCAATGCATCAGAAATGTTTTTATAAAATTCTTTCATAAAAAGTGTAATATTTTTTATTCAACTTTAAATGATCGTTATTAATTTGTCACTTAAATGTTACTTAAAATAAAAGATGTGGGTTGAAGAGCATTGGCGGAGAGACGGGGATTCGAACCCCGGAACCAGTTGCCCAGTTACTACCTTTCCAAGGTAGCGCAATCGACCACTCTGCCATCTCTCCTGCTGATAGGAATGGGAATTGTACTTTAAGTTGATTCTAAGAGCACAACTTCGAGCACAAAAAGTTTGTGCTCAAAACCCAATTTAATTACAGATCTGAATTCTTAACCTGTAATGCTTGAAGCTTATCCATAGCTTCTTGTAGGTAGCCATCGTATTGCTCTGGCATATAGTGAGAATGATCCTAATGCGATGGCGTTGCTACAAGACTTACTGGTGCAATTCCAGGAGAGATCAAGTCAGATGGTTAAGCATTAAGCTATTTATTTTTGATAGGTCTTGCCAGATACAATCCAGCGTATTCCAAATAAAAGTGCTGTAGCTATTATTGGCTCGAAAGGAAATTGGTTGAAGTCCATAAGAGAACGAACAGCTCTACCAAACAAAAGTTTCTCTATCGGAGCAAATGAATTGTAAGGGTCAATTATCCTCATTAGACATGCAAAAACGAATATCAATGGATAGCCAACAGCTATAAACCTTAAAACTTTATCAATTCTTTCTTTCATAGGTTCTTACTATAGCAAACACACATCGAGGGTTGCGAGCGTAATTTTTTTCTAGATCAAGAATCCTTCAATCAAACTTATTCAGTGTATTATTAAGACACAAAGGAGAGATTATGAGCATACAAAACATAATGAATGTCTGTTTTGCTATCTGCATTACATTGCTGATTTACCAAAATAATGAACTTAATAAAGAGATTGATTCAAATCAAAATATGTCTAATTTGATAATTGATAGAATTGGAATGGATATAAATGCTGAAGGAGATTTTTGGACAATCAATGAGAGATTGGCTAGCTATGGCGTAAAAGTTGTAGAGCTTGGCTATGAGATTGATGAGGTTAAAACAGGCTTAGCTATTACTAAAGGTGATGTTGATGTATTGGTAGCATCTGCACTTGGTGAGTATGACTGAAGAAAATCTTAAAGACTTAGCAAAGCAAATCTCTGATCTAAGTGATAATCCACTTTATAAAAACTTAGTTCAAAACGAAGAATTGCAAAACCATATCAATAAAGATTTAATTGAAAGAGTTAAGGTGCTTGAAGCTGAAGTGCAAAAACTAAAGGAGAAATTAAAATGATTACATTTATAGCAGTAATGGTGGTGGTTAATTTTATTTTGTTATGTGTCAATGAGTATGGAAGCTTGCATAGATCAAAGACTACTATTGAAATAATGAATAGATACATATCTCAAACTCAAGAGATGGTAATGAGAGTAGAGGGAAAGGTAGATGAGTTAAACCTTCATTTAGTTCCTACAATGGCTGAGGAAATAGAAGCTCATAGAGAACACTTGGAAGAATTTTACAAAGAAGACGAATGAAAGATTTTGTAGCTAGATTGGGGCTGGTGATTCACTGGTTTGGTTTTATTCTTGGATTTATAACTTTTGGTGGCTTAATGGTTGGTGGTTTTTTTATGAAAGAAGGCTTAGATGATGTTGCAATGTTCTTAAGTGCACCTGTGTTTTGTTTTTTGTTTTGGGGCATGGGTTGGTTAATCAGATACATACTCTCTGGCAAATGTGATCCCTACCCTTATAAGGACTAAATATGGAAACTACATTAGGTGAATTAATAGGTATGATAATTACCAGCTTTGTGGAAGGTGGTGTTTTTATGGGTGATGGTGCTGAAAAGATTGTTACTTTTGATTGGTTGAACCTAAAGATTGATGAATTGGTTTTTACTGCATTTGTTATTTATATAACTTCTTTAAGTGTTAAAGATGTCAGAGAAAGATGGGAAAGACATAATGAAGAAGCAGAGGAATTTCTTGAAGCCTATAACGCATCGCCAGACTCAAAAACACACAAAGAAATGCTGGCATATTTCAAATATAAAAGGAGTGAATTTGCAGAACTGTCTGACGCAAAGATTCTTAAAACATTAAAAGCTGAGCATAGAGTTAAATGGAAAATAGAACTTTGGATTGGTCAGTTTTTTCAAATAACGAGTTTCTACTGGCTGGCATTAATCGTTCTTTTTATCAGAGGTGTCTTTGGTGAGATGTCAGGCTAATGGAGTACATTGGATATGTCTTTGTAATGATATTAATAGGTGTCATCCCTTATATTTTATTGGGATCATTGCTAGCAGGACTAATAAAATTAGAGGTTAAAAATATACCAGTCTATCTAGCGTTGATAATCATGTTTGCACTTGGTTGTATTGCAGATTACATATTCCAGATAATCTAGGTTCTTACTTACAATTCCATGTGGGTAATTCGAACGTGCAGAGTTTTTCTAGAGTCATAAATTCTCAATTAAGGTAATAAGCTATCGAGCACAAAAACGAGCACAAAAGTTCTCTGTATCGTTAGTTTTTATTAATTATCAGCAAATATCAGAATGTCCTGTAAAGGCTGTATTTAAGGGATATTTGGTATTAGGCATAACAGGAAAATAAAGGCTTATATCGGTTTCCAAGGTAGCGCAATCGACCACTCTGCCATCTCTCCGAATTAATGCTGTAGCATTTTACATGAACTAAACCTAAGAATCTCTCAAAGTGATCATAGGCGAGGCATAAATACTTTTTTTAATAGAGATGACGCCGGCAAGAAATATAAAAGCAATCGCAAGAAAAAAACTTAGCCCAAGAATTGAGAAATTTGGTGAATAAGTAAGATCAAGAAATTGATAAAAAATTACAGATGAAAGTATTGTGGAGAAAATAATTGCCGTGGTTGCAGATAACATGCCTAATATAAAAAATTCCGATGCGGCAGATTTAAAGATCATTGCCCTGCTGGCTCCAATTGCATGCATGATTGCGGTCTCTTTGGTTCGTTGATCTCTATTCGAGTATATGGATGCAATCAAAGCTAGAATTCCCGCAATCAATGTTAATAAGAAAATGTATTGCACAGCCAAAGAAGCGCTTGAGATTGAGCTTTTAGCCTGATCTATAATTGCCTCTAAATTTATACTTGTAATAGTGGGAAAACGTGAAATAAAGTTACTCATCAACATTTTAGAGCCTTCGACCTTAATGCTCGTAATGTACGAATTGGGAAGTTCTTTGCCTGCAGCTGGAGATAAGATAAAAAAGAAATTTGGAGAAAAGCTTTGCCATTCAATCTCTCTAAAACTTGTTACAGTTGCGCTGAATTTTGTACCGCCAGCAGAAAAACTAAGCACATCACCAATTTCAAGCTTCATTGATGCTGCAATCTCGCGATCAACCGAAACCTCTGAAACTTCCTCACCATTGGTCCACCATTCGCCATCTACCAAGGCATTACTTGGTGGCAGAAGATTCCGCCAAGTTAAATTAGCTTCTCTTTCCATAAGATTATCAAAATTGACTTCTTCAGATCCAGGGCGGCTTGCAGATAAAAGTCTGCCACGAATTAAAGGAGTGAAATCTGGGGTGATATTTGCTTGATCCTTTAAATAATTTGAAATGGGTTTCAAGTTATATTCTTGAATGTTAAACAAGAAATAATTAGGGGTATCTTCGTCAAGGGTTTCACCCCATGAATCGACTAGATCAGTTCTTGTCTCTGCAAGTACGACAAGAAACAACAAAGAAAGTCCAAAAATAATTACCTGCAATACACTATCGTTACCTCGCTGAACTATGTTCTTCAGACCCAGCTTCCATCCTGTACCATTAGAAAATTTCATAGAGGAAAGAATGTAAATCAATAATTTTCCTATCAAAAACAATGCAGAAGTTACCAAGATCAATGAAATAACTATGTATAAAATTAATCTAATATCTTGAAATAAAACTCCGAGAAATCCAAACATTGTAAAAAACGCAACTAGGTAAATCATAAGGTTGCTTGATAGCTTGATATTGAAATCATTTCTCAAGATTCGTATTGGCTCTGTTTCACTAAGAATTTTTAAATATGGGGATGCAGTCGCAAAAACAACAAAAGCGGCTGTAATAAAGCCAAGTATGATTGGTCGAGATGAAGGAGGCGGTAAATTAGCATTGATGATTCCCTGCAAAGTAGATAGCAAAAGATGCTGTAATGCATATCCAAAAATCAATCCTAATATCGATGCAGTAATAACTATTAATACAAGCTGCATAATTTGATGACCCAAAATAAACGACTTAGAAGCACCAAAAACTTTCATCAATGAAGTATGAAGAAGATTTCTGCTTGCATATCTTTTAACTGCCATCATAGCTGCAATAACAGATATGATTATGGTGAAAAGACTTGCCAAATTAAAAAAAGTGTTGGAATTAGCTATATCCTCTCCAAGATTATCTCCAGCCTCTAATGCATTTTGAACTCTAATGCTGGCTGGAATTGAACCAAGAGATTTTTCATAACGATCAAGGTTATCCTGAGTACCTGAAAAAAGTTTTCTATAAACAACTCTGCTGCCAGTTTGAATCACTCCCATCTCATCAACATCATTAATATTTACAATTGCAATAGGATAAAAGCCAACAAAGCTTGAATTTCTATCTGGATAATCCTCAATAATGCCTTCAACGATTAAGTTTTTATTACCGATAGAAACTTTATCTGACTGGTTTAAACCTAAAGAGTCAGAGAGTTTTTTTTCTATCCAGATGAAACCTGAAGGGGGTGATCCAGAATGCTGAATTGGAATACCATCAAAATTAATCACCCGCAATTCTCCCCTGAGTGGATATGAGTCTGTTGCAGCCTTAATGGAGGCTAACAGATTGTCATCATCTGTTAGCACCATACTTAAAAATGTAATTGTCTGAGCTGAATTTAGATCATTTACTGCAGCCAAGTCTAAATATTTAGAATCAATTTCAGACGCTGAACGCAATACAAGATCTGCGCCTAAAATACTTGAAGCTTGCATTTGCATGGAAGATTGCAGCCTGTCAGCCAAAAATCCAACACTAGAGATGGATGTGACAGCTAAAACAATAGAGAAAAACAATATGAGTAAGTCACCACTAAAAATTTCTGACCTAAATTTTTTTAAGCCATATATCAAGCCTCTAATCACAATAGACGACCTTCATCGAGCTCATAAACTTCATCACACTTTTCTGCCAAAGATAAATCATGGGTCACTAAAACCAAAGTTGTGTTAATCAATTCATTTAATGAAAATAAAAGATCGGTTATAGAGCCTGAGCTTTTTTTATCTAAGTTGCCGGTTGGCTCATCAGCAAATAAAATTTTAGGTTTATTAACAATGGATCTTGCAATGGCAACACGCTGTTTTTCACCACCACTGAGTTGGGTTGCAAAATGCTTTGCCCTTTTGGATAAACCAACTTGCTTAAGCGCTTCTTGAGCCTTATCCATTGAATAAGGATCCCCTGAAATCTCAAGAGGCAACATCACATTATCAAGAGCAGTTAATCTTGGCATCAAATGAAATGACTGAAAAACAAAGCCAACGTCTTTACCTCTGATTTGCGCCCTTTTATCTTCGTCAAGTATTGTAATTTGAGAGCCCATCAGAGTGACAGTTCCAGAGGTGGGTAAATCAAGCCCTGCCATGATGGCTAAAAGTGTAGTTTTTCCAGATCCAGATGGGCCTACTAATGATATAGGCTTGCCTTGCTCAACTGATAAATTAATATCTTTAACTATTGTCAAAAGGCCCTCTGGGCTGTTAACTTCTTTGGTGATGTTTTTAACTTCCAAAATTAAATTTTTCAAAATATCCTTAGCTTTGCTTTTAGGTATTCTACTGACACTTTCAGCGTCAGTAAATTCATCCGACCAATTCAAAAACAAAGAATATATTGCTGTTGTTTTAGGAGATAGTTTGAGTGCTGGGTATGGGGTAAAAATAGAGGAATCATGGCCATCAGTTCTTGAGAGAAATTTAAATGCTCTCGATATTAATATAAGAATCATTAATGCTGGTATTAGTGGAGATACAACATCTGGAGGTCTATATAGACTTCCAAAATTGCTTGAAGAACATAAACCAAATCTTGTAATTTTAGAGCTAGGTGGGAACGATGGTTTAAGAGGTATGTCTATAAAAAAGATAATAAAGGAAAACTTAAATCAGATGATTAGAATGTCACTTCAAGAAGGAGCTAATGTTGCTCTTATTGGAGTTGAGCTTCCTCCAAATTATGGAGAGAAATATACGAGTAGTTTTAAGAACATGTATCTTGAATTAGCTACAGAATATGATTTGACTCTTATTGAGGGCTCAATAAAAGAAATGGTCTCATTAAAACTGATGCAGGCTGATGGTATTCATCCAAATATCAAAGGTCATCTACAAATAGAAGAAGAAGTCAGAAACAAAATTTTGGCTCTGTTAGATTAGATAATTACTGACTAAAATCTCTAAAATTTTTAAATATAAGCTTTTTTGAAGTTGATCGTATTGGATTTATATCAATGCCGCCTCTTCTTAAGAATTTTCCATAGACAGTCAAATCATCAATTTTAAAATCATCTCGAAGTGATATAAAAATAGATTCAATACAAGCTTCATGGAAATCACCTTTGTTTCTATATGATTTCAAAAATTTAATTAATTTTTTTGAATCCATGAGATTAGATATGGAATGGATATAAATATTCCCCCAGTCGGGTTGAGACGTCACAGGGCATATAGATCTAAAACCTTGAAAGTGGACCACCTTATTCTTTGGTACTTTATTTTTAAATTTTGAAACAAGAGTGGAACTAGGAGCATCATCAAATCTATTTAGTTTCCTGACAGATACTTTGGAGTTTAAAAGTTTAGTTAAATCTCCCTCAATTAATTTATATGCTCTAGTCGAGTCATTAAATTTTTTATTATAAAAAGATGCTAAGTAGAGTTTCAAAGACTTAGATTCAACAGTAAACTCAGAGTGCATTGGAATTTTTATCTCTAAGGCCTCGATTACTGGAAGATTTTTAGAATTTAGATATGAGAATTCATAAGCATTCCAATAATCCAATCCAAAAAATTTATTTAAGTCCTGATTATGTCGAGGAATAGAATCTAAAAAATCTGGAGAGTAAGAATCAAGTTTTGGGGTAGATTGTTGTCCTAGATATTTAATCTTCACTGACGAGTTCCAACCCCTCTATGTAAAAGAAATAGACATGCTGAAGTCAGCATAACGATAAAAAAAACAATCATTGCCAATGCAAATGGAATAGATACATCACTGACTCCTAGCATCCCTTCCCTAAAGGTATTTACAACATACAACATTGGATTTGCCATAGAGATATTTCTCCAAATATCAGGAAGTATGTTGATAGAATAAAATACGCCACCCAGATAAATTAAGGGTGTAAGGACAAAAGTTGGAATGATGGAAATATCATCAAAACTATCTGCAAAAATAGCATTGATAAAACCCATCAATGAAAACAATACAGCGGTTAAAAATAAAACAATGATCGTTAGCAATGGATTAACGATGGTAAAAGATGGATAAAAGAAAAGGCTGACACAAAAGACTATACAGCCAATCAAAACACCACGAGAAACTCCGCCCATAATAAAGCCAACCAATATGGCCCAATTTGGCATTGGAGATACAAGTAATTCTTCAATGGATTTTTGAAATTTAACAGAGTAGAAAGAAGAAACAACATTTGCGTAGGAGTTTGTGATGACAGACATCATGATTAGTCCAGGGATCATAAACTGAATATAATCAAGACCGTCCATGGTTCCAATTCTTGGACCAATTAAGGATCCAAAGATTACAAAATACAATGACATGGTGACTGCTGGTGGCACTAATGTTTGCACCCAGATCCTTAAATAGCGTTTAATCTCTTTTCTTATAAGAGTAATTAAAGAAACTAATATCTCATTTCTTCTTTTCATAGTTAATTTTTTTTAACCATTTCAATAAACATTTCTTCCAACCTGTTCGATTTATTTCGCATAGACGAGACATTGATGCCAAGGGCTGATAATTGATCAAAAAGATGATTGATGGATTGATCTTTCTTAATTACCACATTCAAGGTTGTTGAATCTTCTAGAGAAATTGAAAAATTGGGAATAGAGGGCGCTTGATCCAGAGACTGATCTATATCTAATACAAATCCCTGAACATCAAGCCGACTTAAAAGATCTTTCATTGAAGTATTTTCAACTAGCTCGCCATGATCAATTATGGCTATGTTTTTGCATAGTTGCTCTGCTTCTTCAAGATAGTGAGTGGTTAAAATAATAGTAGTGCCTTGGGCATTAATCTCCTTCAAAAACTCCCACATCTCTCGTCTGAGTTCTATATCAACACCCGCCGTAGGCTCATCGAGTATTAAAAGTTTTGGCTCATGAATTAATGCCTTTGCAATCATTAACCTTCGCTTAAATCCCCCGGATAATGTTCGAGCTTGCTCATTACGCTTTTCCCACAGGCCAAGACGTTTAAGTATTAACTCAGTTTTTAACTTAGAATCTTTTAGCGGAATGCCGTAAAAGCCTGCTTGAGTTGTAACAATATCAATAACTTTCTCAAAATTATTAAAATTTATTTCTTGCGAAACAACTCCAAGCAAACGCTTTGCTTCTGGAAAATTTTCATCTGTATCAATATCAAAGATTTTTACTTTGCCAGCGCTTTTGGTCACCAATGAAGCAATGATCCCAATTGTAGAAGATTTTCCAGCTCCATTTGGTCCAAGCAATGCGAAGAAATCTCCTTCTTTTACTGAAAGGTTAATGCCCTTTAAGGCAACAACATCTGAATCATATGTTTTTTTAAGATCAGTGATCTCAAGAGCAAATTGACTCATGGAGCCTCTTCTTCAAATCCATCGACAAAAACTGCCAACAACAAACCTATGAGAAGACCCACCCAGGCACTATAAAAAGTAATGAAGAATGCTATAAGAAGTGCAGTTGCCATTTCAGAATTCTTTTTTGGAATTGCCATAGCAACATAAGCACAAGCAAAACCAGTTAAAATTAATGTCAAGGTAAGAGCCATGACCATCAATGGCTGCATGAGAGTTACAAAAGGTAATGTAAAATACAAAAACGGGATGCCCATTAAATAATAAGAGCCAATTCCATCAAAAATGGAGGGCATATGTTTATAACCCTTCTTCCATTGCTCAGCTACAACGACATGAACTCCTGTCCATAGAGCTCCCTGAGTTGGAAAAAATGGATTAACTAATGAAGCCAATAGATTTCTAATCCCAACAGAAAGGTGTGACCTGTTAAGGTCAATCGGTAGCTTCTCATCATCTCGATGTTTTTGAGCATCTTTTAAGACTTCTGTTGCAGTAACCAGATCTCCAAAAAGGAGCATGTAGCCAATAATCACCAATGGCAATGCATCGATATACATCTGTAATGTTGGCAATCCAATATAAAGCGGAGAAGTTTTCTCAATCAAGCTCATAATTGCAGGAATTTTAAAACCCCATTCAATATTAAAAGTTAATTCACCCAAAAAGAAAGCGATCAAACCAGCTACTACAAATCCTGGTAATAATCCCAAGGAACCAATGACTTCAAAAAATTTATTCTTGGCAGCAATTCTTTTAAAAGGATTAGAAAAAGTAGTAATAACACATAGAACAATTGCTACTGTCATAGAAACAGGTTGCAAAAGATATGCATCAAAATCTTCAAAAAATACTTGGTAGAAAGCAGCCAAAGCGGCTCCTAGGATAATTCCAGCTTTTAAACCATTTGGTATTTTTTCAACCAATAATTTACCCCAACCAGTTAAATTCAAAACACATTGCTGCCATGAACTGAAAGGCTTCTGGGTTGTATCTGCATACACCATCAACACAAATATCTGATCCTTCGGTAGGAACTCCATAATAACCAGCTGCGGCTAATGCTCCCATTACGATAGGAACTGCTGGCGTAACCCATCCAGGGGCCATGGGCTCACCAAAGATTAAAGGGCCAGCTGAAATAAAAGTTCCTGCAACCATACTTAGAGCTACAGCCTCTTCAAAGCTTAAGCCTAGTTTCATAGCCAAAGGTGCGGCTGCAAAAGCAGTAGCTCCAGAAATCACAAGGCCCTGAAGGAATTCTGGTGCTCTAAATTTAATATGAATGAAAGGAATTCTGAGGGTAAATGGACCCCATTTAATTCCATTGCTTTGTACAGTATTGATAGTATTCATTTTGATAGTTCTGACATCCCCTCTTCTAGTCCTTTTAATGTTAATGGAAACATCCTGTTATCCATCAGCTCTCTAATAATACATAAAGAAGAGGTATAGTCCCAATGGTCATCCGGAACAGGGTTCAACCATGCCACTTTATCAAAATGTTCGCACAAACGTTTGATGGTTGCACCGCCAGGTTCTTCATTCCAGTGCTCAATGCTTCCTCCTGCGTTAGTAATTTCGTATGGAGCCATGGTGGCATCACCTACAAAAATAACTTTATAATCAGCACTATATTTATTGATAATATCTTGCACTAGGAATCTCTCCTGAGTTCTCCTTCTATTGTCTTCCCAAACAGACTCATAAACACAATTATGAAAGTAGAAATATTTTAAATGCTTGAATTCAGTCTTCAGAGCTGAGAAAAGCTCTTCACATAATTTAATATAAGGATCCATAGATCCGCCAACATCAAAAAAGATTAAAACCTTTACGTGATTTGTTCTCTCAGGAATCATGTTGATATCTAGGATCCC
>CABWYS010000008.1 GCA_902509555.1 uncultured SAR86 cluster bacterium | reverse complement strand
TTTTCAGGAAAAGCTTTAACTTTAATATTAAAGTTAGAGTGGTCTTGAGTATTGGTAAAAGATAACTTACCTACAAATACTTTTTCTGAAAATGTTGAGTGATATATTGATGAACATGAGCCTAAGGATACTAAAAATAATATTGAGATAAGTTTTGATATGGAATTACAGCTGTTTGGCATAAATCATAAGACTACAAAGTTATCAGAAAGAGAGCTATTTATTATAAATGACTCTAATCAAGAAGACTTTAAAAATTTCTTTCAAAGCGCTTTTAGTGACTCTGTAGATTCATTTTTTGCTCTATCTACCTGTAATAGGACAGAGGTTTATATTTTTGGCTCTTCAAGAAGCGCTACTAAAATTGCCCAAAAGACTCTTGAGTTTTTTGGTTCCAGCGATTCTTTGAACAATGATTTATATTTTTTTAATGGTAATGAGGCTATTAAGCACATGTGCAATGTTGCTAGCGGTCTTGATTCTCAGGTATTGGGCGAACAAGAAATATTAGGTCAATTTAAGAAATCAATTCAAACATATATTGAACTTGGCTCATTGAAAGGAGAATTTCAGCGCCTAACTGATGACATTATTTCAATTGCAAAAGCAGCAAGAACAGAAACACAAATTGGTTTTAATTCCTTATCTGTTTCAGGCCTATCATTAAAAATTGTCCAAGAGATTTTTGAAGATCCGACTCAGCAAAAACTTACAATAGTAGGAGCCGGCCAGATGGCGTTAAGCGTCATTGAAAATTTTCATGATAATGGCATTAAGAATATTAATGCAGTTAATCGTTCCAAGAAAACATTAACCATTAATAACTCTTTATCAATAGAAACAACGCATTTATCTCAGCTTGGGGTTCTTATTCAAAATACAGATATTTTAGTAACCTCTATTAATTCGCCCTTGCCAATTATTGGAAAAGGTTTGATAGAGCAAGCCATGAGAGAAAGAAAAAATAAACCAATGCTATTAATTGATTTGGGAGTTCCCAGAAATATAGAAGATCAAGTAAGAGATTTAGAGTACGCTTATCTTTTTACAATTGAAGATATCGAGCTTGTTACTCAAGAGAATTTAGAAGAACGTTCATTTGAGGCATTAAAAGCAAGGGATCTCATTCAAGGTAGAGTTAATTCTTTGAATCAAGATAAAGCTAACAAATATAGTCGTAATGAGGCATATGCTGCCCTTAAGAATGTATCTAGTAAGATTGATGATCAAGACTTTTTGGGATTATTAAATTCAGATGATCCCTATTCATCGCTTAAGCAAATGCATATTGTTTCAGATGATCAGCTACAATACATTTCTAAACTAACCCCTAATGCTATTTTGTCTATGATTAAGGAAATTAGAAGTGCTTGAAGAATCCATTATTACAAAATTAGAGAGTTTAAGATTAAGGTCAGTTGAGATTCATGAAGCTCTTGCCAGAGAGGGTGCAACAGATGATATGGCGCAATTCACACAATTAAATAAAGAATATTCTGAAATCACACCGATAGTTGATCTATTTAAATCACTGCAAGATACTGAAAAAGAGTTAACTGGAGCAAAGGAACTTTTAGACTCTGGTGACTCAGAATTAATAGAGCTCGCAAAAATTGAGGTTACCGCTAATCAAGAAAAGATTACTGAGCTTGAAAAAAATTTAAAATTTATGCTCTTGCCCAAAGATGAAGCAGATGATGGAGCAGCTTACCTTGAGATTAGAGCTGGGGCAGGGGGTGATGAGGCTGCAATATTTGCAGCAGATTTATTCAGAATGTATTCAAGGTTATCTGAGCGCCAAGGCTGGAAGGTAGAAATAGTAAATATTAAGCAGTCTGAACCAAGTGGATTAAAAGAAGCTGTGGTTAAAATTAATGGCCAAGGAGTTTTTAAATTTCTAAAGTTTGAATCGGGGGTGCATCGTGTTCAGAGGGTTCCTGAGACTGAATCGCAAGGAAGAATTCATACTTCAACTGTTACGGTTGCAATCTTGCCTGAAGTTGATGAGGTTCAAGATATAGAGATAGATAAAAGTGAGTTAAGGGTCGACACTTATAGGGCATCTGGTGCCGGTGGGCAACATGTTAATAAAACTGACTCTGCTGTTAGATTAACTCACATCCCAACAGGAGTTGTCGTGGAATGTCAAGATGATCGATCTCAACACAAGAATAAGGCTAAAGCCATGGCATTATTAGTTGCTAAATTGAAGCAAAATGAAATTGATGAGCAGCAAAATACAATTGCTAGCGAAAGAAAAATCCTTGTAGGCACTGGAGACAGAAGTGAAAAGATTAGGACTTATAATTTCCCTCAGGGACGTATCACTGATCACAGAATCAAGCTAACTCAGCACAATTTAGACCAAGTGATGGATGGCGATATGATTTCTATTTGCCAAGCGCTAATTACTGAGAATCAATTAGCTCAGCTTTTTAATTTAGAAGAAAATTCATAATTGAAACAAGGTCTTAAATCCTATTTTATTTTTGCCAGATCAAAAGCAAATCGGCATAAGCACATCTTGCGAGATTTAAAATTCTTCTTAAAATCTCTTGATATCAGCGATCCTATTCTTGCCTTAGAGGATGATTATGATTTATCAGCTGAGCAAATTTGCAAAATTGATACTTTTTTTTCATCTTACTTAGCTAACATTCCTCTTGATTACATTTTAAGAGAGTCAGAATTCTATGGATATAAATTTTATGTTGATCCAAGAGTATTAATCCCTCGGCCAGAAACCGAATTAATCATTGATTGGGTTTTAGATTTACAATTCTCAAAAAATGCAAAAATTTTTGAGATCGGAACAGGCTCTGGATGTATTGCTATATCAATTGTTCTAAAAAACAAAAATCTTAAAATCCTTGCTACAGATATTTCAGAAAAAGCATTAGAGGTAGCTTTAATAAATAGAAAAAAGCATCATGCTAATAATGTAATGATTGTTCAGTCTGACTGGATGTCTTGTTCAGTTAAAAATTCTCTCGATTTAATTATTTCTAATCCTCCATATTTAAAACCGAACGATGCACATCTTGATGATCTGAAACACGAACCTTTAATTGCATTAACTTCTGATAGCGGATCCCAAAGCTTTTATGAAATTGCCTCACAAGGGATAAATTCTTTAAAGTTGGGAGGGAAAATTATTTTTGAACATGGTTACTCTCAAGCAGAGGAGGTTTCAAATATTTTAAAAGACTTAGGTTATAAAAATATTAGTACAAAAAAAGATCTTCAGGGATTAGATAGATTTACATATGCAGATAAATTATAAAATTTACATAGTGTCATGCGAAAGCTTAAGATTGGTATTATGATATTTATATAAAAAAATAAAATGATTTTTTCAGGATACATAGAAGGTTATTATGGTCAGCTACTTAGCTGGGAAGACAGATCAAGAATATTGTCTAATTTGGAGCACAATAATCTTAAATCGTATTTATATTGTCCTAAGGAAGATAGATTTCATAGAACTTTTTGGAGAGACTCTTATCCAGATAGTTGGCTCAATGCCTTCAGTTCATTTGCAAGGGAGGCTAATACAAAAGGTATAGAGATCATTTTTGGTATTTCGCCAGGCATAAATTTTAGCCTAGAAAATGATTTGCAGATTTTATTCCAGAATATATCATCGATAAAAAAAAGTGATATAGAGAATTTTGCAATCCTTTTTGATGATCTTTTCATCGAATCATCCGGGGCGTTACATGCTCAAATTGTAAATGAATGTATAGAGCACTTTCCTGAAATTAATTTCTTTGCTGTGCCTCAGGAATATTCATCCTCTCAGGCTTCACCAGATATTTTTTCTAGTAAATATTTGAGTGAATTTAATGAACTTTTAAATATTAAGGTGCCTATTTTCTGGACTGGATCTTATGTGGTCTCTAAATACTCATCTGAAGAGGAGGTTGAGACCTGGAAGAATCTTTTTAAGCGCCCATTAATTTTTTGGGATAACTATTTTGCAAATGATTATTGTGGTCCAAAAGTTATTCTGGACTCATATCAATCTTTGTCTTTTGATTCATCAAAGATACTTGATGGCGTTATGATTAACCCAACAGGATTAATTGAAACTGATCTAATATGTTTAGATTTTTTAGGACAATTCCTCAATAACCAGGATATTAGTCCTAAAAAATATTTTTTAAATATGGATTTTCCCAAGGAATTTATAAATTTAATGCATTTGTTTAAATTTGAACCTCGTATAAAGAATCCTAAAAAAGACTTATCTAATATTGAAACATTATTATGGGCATGGCATCACCCATTAAAACTAGAGCTTTATTCTTATTTGCATATGTTAAGATTTATTCTTAATGAGCAAGATGAAATTTCTGTTTCTGCTCTAAAAAAAAGATTTAGAATATAAGCTCAAATAAAGGGGATATTTCAATGAAAGGCAATATGATGAACTGGGATTTAACAATCCCGCAGGCAATTTTACATGCTGAAAAATATAATTTTGATGGCAAATTAGTTTCACGAGAACTAGATGGTTCAATAAATTCGACTACATATGGAGAGTCAATTAAACGATCTAAGAAGCTTGCTAATGCCCTTGCAAAACTTGGTGTAAATGCACATGATCGAGTTGCAACTATTGCCTGGAATAACAGTAGGCACTTTGAAACCTATTTTGCAGTTTCTGGTATGGGAGCTATCCTACATACCTTAAATCCAAGATATTCCCCTGATCAGTTAATATATATACTTAATCATGCAGAGGACGAGGTTTTAATTGTCGATCCTACATTTATTCCACTTGTGGAGAGCGTTCAAGATAAATTAGATACAGTTAAATTGATAATTATTGCCTCATCAAAAGATGCTATTCCAGAAAATAATTTAAAAAATGCGTTAAGTTATGATGAATTAATACAGGATGAATCAGATGAATACGTTTGGCCTGAATTGAGTGAAGATGATGCAGTTGCTTTGTGTTATACCTCAGGAACTACTGGCAATCCTAAGGGGGTCTTATATTCTCATAGGTCAACTATTTTGCATGCAATTTCTGTATCTGGAGCTATGGGTTTCGACTCTTCTAGCTCAGTCTTACCAGTTGTTCCTATGTTTCATGTTAATGCTTGGGGTGTGCCTTATTGCGCATTAATCCTCGGAATAACTTTGGTATTGCCTTGCCATGCTCTGGATGGAGAGTCCTTGTATGAGTTAGTAAAGCAAGAATCAGTTGACTCTATGCTGGGTGTTCCAACTGTATGGCTTGGACTATTGCAGTATCTTGAAGGAAAAGGGTTAAAGCTTGACACAGTCGATCAAGTTTTGGTTGGAGGTTCTGCAGCGCCATATGCAATGATTAAAGCATTTGATGAACAGCATGATGCATTTTTAACTCATGGATGGGGAATGACAGAAATGAGTCCTCTTGGAACTTTAAATGCTCCAACTAAGAAAGCTATGAGTCTTTCCAAAGAAGAAAGATATCAACTTCAAACTAAACAAGGCTATCCGATGTTTGGCGTAGAGATTAAGACCGTTGGTGATGAAAATAATGAACTTCCAAGAGACGGAGAGGCTAGTGGTGCTCTAAAGGTGAAAGGGCCATGGATAATGCATACATATTATAAGGCAGACGGTCCTGCTGTAGATGAGGAGGGTTGGTTTGATACTGGAGATGTCGCAACTATCCATCCAGATGGGTGTATGCAGATTGTTGATAGAGCAAAAGATGTTATTAAGACTGGCGGAGAGTGGATTAGTTCAATTGATCTAGAAAATGCTGTGCTAACTCACGAAAATGTTCTTGAAGCATGTGTTGTGGGAGTTCCACATCCTAAGTGGGATGAGAGACCTTTACTATTTTTAATTACCAAAGATGGAAATGATATTGATAAGCAGGAAATCAATGATTTCTTATTAGAAAAGGTTGTGAAGTGGTGGTTGCCCGATGATATTATTTTTGTAAAAGAACTTCCTCACGGAGCAACCGGAAAGTTATTAAAAGTTGAATTAAGAGAAGAATATAAAGATCATTTAATGGAGGAATAAAATGGCAATAACAATAGTGAAACCTGAAGATTTAAAAGATTATGTTGGAAAGGACTTAGGAGCCACTGAATGGTTTAAAGTTGATCAGGACAGAATTAACAAATTTGCAGATGCTACAGAAGATCATCAATTTATTCATGTTGACTCAGAACAAGCTACGCCTATTTTCGGCTCAACAATTGCACATGGTTTTCTTTCACTTTCACTAGTTGCTGGCCTTGGTAAAGATACAGCATTAGTGGTTGAGGGAGCAAAAATGGGTTTAAATTATGGACTAGATAAAGTCCGCTTTTTAAGCCCGGTGGCTGTTGACTCAAGGGTTAGGCTTAACACGAGAATTTTGGATATTATAGAAAAAAATCCGGGACAATATCTTGTAAAAGCTTCTGTAACAATGGAGATAGAGGGTGTTGAAAAACCAGCCTATATTGCAGAAACGTTGTCAATGTGGATCACTTAAATTTCTTTTAATACATCAAATTCATCAAAATAAAATTTAAAAGATTCATAGGACTCTGATTTATCCACGCCAAAATCTTCCAAGTTATATATAACTTGTCCGTGTTTACCTCTTTTATTTGAATTCATATATTCCTTAATTTCATCGTTTGCGAGCTTATCGAACTTAAAAGAATTTTTTGAATAGATGTTCTTAACGCTATTAAGATTATCTTTTATCAGGTCTTGAAAAAAGATATCACATTTTTGATCTGCAGGAATCAATTGATAGTCTTCTGTAAATCTCTCTAGAAGTGTTTTAATTCTATCGTGCCAATAATTAAAATTACTTTTTGGATCTACTTGATACCTTCTTACCCTATCACCATAAGAAAGCATTGTTGCTGTTGATAATACTACTGACAATGGGTCTCTGTAAGTAATTGCAAAAGTTGCATCTGGGAAAGTTCTCAACAGAGGAAGTATTTGTTCGAGATGCTGCGGTGATTTTAGTACCCATTTTTTGGGCCCTTTAATAAATTGCATAGCCCTCAAGACGTCCTTCAAATATTCATAATGATTTCTTTGATCATGTGTAAGATAATAATCCCTCCATTCTGGAACATAAGCTAACCATTCTGGAAGATAAGTTGAGAAATCCATTGCTTGAAGCTCAATCTCCTCATGAATATGATTTGGATGCATGTCATGCATTGATTTCAGTAAAGGCATAGTTTCGAGAAAACTTTTATACTCTTCAAAAGCCACCTCTTGTCTTGAATCTTCCTCATTATTTAAATCTATCAATTTTTCATGAAATGGTCTTAGACTTTGCCAATATGGGATAGATTTTAACCTTGAATCAGACGCAATAAGATTAAGAAGATGTGTTGTCCCAGATCTCGGCAGACCAATTATGATAATAGGTTTTGAGATAACTTCTTCATTATATTCAGGGAACTTTTTCTTAAATCTTTCAAACTTTAGCCTATTCTCAGCATATCTAACTTGATCATTAAATATACCGAGCTTTCCTATTCCTGCTAACCCCTCATCATTTGAAACTGACTGCATCAAAATATCTAATCTTGAGATAAAATCTTCGTCTCCAAAATCTTGAAGTTTAGATTTTTCACTCGCTTTTTGAATTACAGCCTCTGAAGTTAACTCTACTTTTAGAGTCTCGCCGTAATTTTTTGCAGTCTTTTGAAATTCAGTTAGTGTTGGGTTTGATAAGTCATTAATTTTAATCTTATTTGACATCTTTAACTGGAAATAGAATATCCCCCGTCAACTCTGATAGTTTCTCCTGTGATGTATTTAGCAGAAGGGGATGTTAAGAATAATACAGTATTAGCTATATCAGCAGGGTCTCCAAATTCCTTCAATGGAATTCTATTTAAAATATCTTTTGAAAATTCTTCTGAATTTATTATGGGTTCAGTCATTCGCGTTTTAATATATCCTGCAGCTACAGCATTAACTCGAATTGATTGATTGGCCCATTTCATTGATAAAGTCTTTATAAGTTGAACTAAACCAGCTTTACCAGCCCCATAACCTGGAACAATTGGCATGCCAAAAAAAGATGTCATTGAAGCAATACCTATAATAGATGAACCCCCTTGAAAAGAAGATTTCATTAGGATGGGTTGAAGTAAACTAGATAATCTATAAAAGCTATTTAGGTGAATATATACAGCTCTATCAAAGATATCTGGATCATCTTCACTTTTTCCGTCTGGAAAACTTAAGCCACCATTATTAATAAGAATATCTAATTTTTTTATAGATTTTTTAATTTCATCAATATTTGTTTTATCTTCTAGATTTAATTTAAGGTAAGAAAACTCTTTTGAAATATCTTCATAATCTTCTATAGAGGATTTTGTTCCCGTAATTGTTACATTTGCTCCTGAAGCTAAATAAGCCTCTGAAATAGCTTTACCAATACCACTGGTTCCACCTGTAACAAGGATATTCACATTAGAATAATCAAAAGTGATGTTGCTCATGAATAAATATAATAACATGTGTATATGGGATCTTTACTTATCAATAAAAGACCTGGCTCTTTAGATATCAAACCGGCAAGTCAGTCGCGACCCTTTCAAATAAATGATTTTATTTTTTTATCTGAGGGGGCTAGCAATAGTTACTTGATAGAGACGTCTGAAGGAAATATTTTAATAAATACAGGATTGGGTGTAGAAGCCCCAATCCATAAAAATTGTTTTGATCAAGTAAATGATAAAGAAATTAAATACATTATTTACACTCAAGGTCATGTGGATCATGTTGGAGGATCAGGTTTTTTTAAAGAATATAATCCTGACGCAACCCTAATTGCGCAAGAGAATATTATTGAGCACCAATCTTTTGATTCATTAACCCAAGGTGGAAGGGTATTAAATGCTTACAAGTTTTTTGGTGAAATGATAGATCTTATGAATGATGCGATAGCCAAAGCAGAAAAAATGGGCTTTAAAGACATTCAGTCAATTGCTGAGCCAGATATCTTATTTAAAGATGAATATAAATTCTCTTTAGGGGGGCTTGATTTAGAATTATATTCTGTTCCAGGTGGAGAAACTTTGGACGCTCTTTTAATTTATCTGCCTCAACATCAAATTCTTTTTTCTGGAAATGCCTTTGGGCCTTTGTTTCCACATATTCCAAATTTTTGCACTATACGCGGAGACAGGATTAGATTTGCAATTCCATATCTGGATATGTGTAAAAAGGTTTTAGAACTTAATCCAGAGATATTAATTACAGGCCACTTTAAACCAGTTGAGGGACAAAAATTAATACATAATGAAGTAAAAAATCTTCATGATGCAGTGGAATACATACACACTAAAACAGTAGAAGGTATTAATACTGGAAAAGACATGTTTGCATTAATGCAAGAGATAGTTTTGCCAAAAGAATTGTCAGCTGGAGAGGGATATGGGACCGTTGAATGGGCTATTCGTTCTATTTACGAGGGATATACAGGCTGGTTTAGACATAGCTCAACAACAGAATTATATTCTTACTCTCCTCAAACTATTTTTCCTGATTTAAATGATTTAATTGATGAAAAAATAGCTCTAAGAAAGATAAAAGATCTGATTGATAAGAATGAATATTTAAAAGCAATTCATATATCTGAAATTATTATTGCATCAGATAATAATGAAGAAGCATTAAAAATGTATTTAAACATCCATGAAATTTTACTAAAAGAAGCTCAAAAAAATTCAAATCGGTGGATAGTTAAGTGGTTAGAGTTTGAAATAGAAGAAACAAAAAATAAATTACATGAATAAGAAAACCCATCAACTTAATATTCAGGCTCCTAATACATTATCCCTTGATTTAGTTGATTACCCCTCTTTGGGGTCAAATGACTTAATTGTTGCCATTAAGTGCTGTGGGATATGTGGAACTGATCTAAGTTACTTGTCATCGGGTGGGTTGATGGGCCCCCAAAAAGAGCCAATGCCACTTGGACATGAGATGTCAGGAATAGTTATTGAAATTGGGTCTAATATAAAAGATATTAATGTTAATGATAGGGTGGCTATCAATCCTATGGGAAATAATAACAGTATAGGAAATGGTGGAACGGAAGGAGGCATGACAAATTTCCTATTAGTAAAAAATGCTGTTTTGAATGAAAGTATTTTTAAATTACCAGATGATATGTCTTTTGAAATAGGTGCATTGGTAGAGCCTTTTGCAGTTGCCTTAAGAACAATTAATCGCTCAAATTTAGGTCTAGATTCCAAAATAGCTGTTTGTGGCTTAGGCTGCATTGGATTTTCTGTGGTTACATTATTAAGTTATTTTGGATATAAAAACATAATTGCAGTAGACCTTTATAGTTTAAGAGTTTTAAATGCAAACGGTTTGAATGCAGTAAAAGCATATGCTGATTGGGAGAGTTTTACTGATGCATTAAAAGAATTTCATGGAGAAGGGGAGGTATTTGGTATTCCGGTTTCAAATACAGATGTTTTTATTGATTGCACTGGAAATCATAAATTGATTAGCAATATTATTAATCTTTCAAAAAAACATACAAGGATTGTGGTTACTGGCTTACATCAGGAGCAAGCCTTGATAGATTTTAGATCAGTATTGATGCGTGAGCTTGAAATTACATGCTCTATGGCTTATTCAAATAAGGAGTTTCTTGAATCTTTGGAGATATTATCAAAAGATATGATTGATCAAGGTAAATTTATTAGCCATAAATGCAAGATTCAAGATCATGAAAAGGCTTTTGAGTTAGCAAAAGATGGGAATTTGGCTTCAAAGGTCATGATTGATTTATGCAACTAGTGTTTTCTAGATTTGGATATTTAATTTGCATCATCTCGATTGTGGGCACATCGATTTTTTTGATCGAATCTGGATATAGTGAATTACAGGTCTTATTTTTTGCTGCTATAGGCTCTATTTTTTTTACAGTATTAGGCGAGTTCTTTATGCCTTTATTTAAAGATTGGAAGCCAAATTTTAAAGAAAATTTTTTTCCAGATGCTTCTCTTTTTGTCGTTAATTATATTTTATTGCAAAGTCAATTATTACAAATTTTTCTTGCTTCTATTGCAATTAGATTCTCTGGAGGGGGTTTTGATGTGTGGCCAACAGAATTAAATATAGTTCTTCAATTGGTTTTAGCACTTGTAATTTCAGAGTTTGGGCTTTATTGGTTCCATAGGGGTTGTCATGAGATTCCTTTTTTATGGCGATTTCATAAAATTCATCACAATCCTCAAAGATTGTACTGGTTTAATGCAACAAGATTTCATTACCTAGATGTTACATTGCTTCAGGTTAGCGGAGCCGTTCCTTTATTGCTTTTAGGAGCTGAAGGTAAAATTATCGCCTTAGTTACCATCTTTAGTACAGTCCATGGATACTGGCAACATGTTAATGCTGAGCAAGATCAAAGACTGCTTAATTATTTTTTTTCTGGACCGGAATTACATAGGTGGCATCATAATCTTGAGCCTGAAATAGCAAACCATAACTATGGAAACAATCTTATAGTATGGGATCATATTTTTAGAACTTTTTATTGGCCAAAAGATAAGAATGAGCAACTAAAAAATATTGGTGTACAGGGAAATTTCTCAAACAATGTTATATCTATGACAGTTGATCCATTCAAAAGGTAGACTATTTCTTTAATTTTTCTTTTAGGATCTTATTAACTGTTTCAGGGTTAGCCTTCCCTGCAGTCAATTTCATAACTTGTCCGACAAAAAATCCAAATAGTTTTTCCTTGCCGTCTAAATATGCTGCAACTTGCTTAGAATGATCTTCTATAACTGCATCTATTAATTTTTCTATTTCCCCATCATCCGATAACTGCCTTAATCCTTGAGATTCAATAATTTGATCGGGAGACTCTCCGGTAGAGCACATCTCTTCAAAGATAGACTTTCCAATTTTTCCAGAAATAGTTTGATCATCTATTCTATTAATCAGCATGGCAATATTGTTTGGAATTAATTTAGATTCATTAATTTCAATAGCTTCTTTATTTAAAAACGCGCTAATTTCACCTATCATCCAATTAGAAAGCAAAGAAAAATTTTTTGTTTTCTTGGTGGCATCTTCAAAAAAATCTGCCATGGATTTTGAAGATGCTAAGATTTTAGAGTCGTATGATGAAAGTTTGAAATCTTTCTCATATCTTGCTTCTTTATCCTTGGGTAGCTCGGGGAAATTATCTTTTATGTCTTGCATTTCTTGGTCTGAAATAACAACTGGCAATAAATCTGGTTCAGGAAAATATCTATAGTCATTTGCAAATTCCTTTGATCTCATTGGTCGAGTTTCATCTTTGGCACTATCATAAAGCCTGGTTTCTTGAACAACCTTTTTACCGTTTTCAAGAATTTTAATTTGTCTTTTAATCTCATAATTAATAGCTTTTTCAATAAATTTGAAGGAATTGATATTTTTAATTTCTGTCCTTGTTCCGAGCTCTAAATCACCTTTTTTTCTAATTGATATATTTGCATCACATCTAAGTGAGCCTTGCGCCATATTTCCATCAGATACCTCGAGGTAAGTTACCAGTTGATGCATTACCTTCATATATGCAACTGCTTCTTTTGCGTTTGAAATTTCTGGTTCTGAGACAATTTCTAGAAGGGGAGTTCCTGCACGATTAAGGTCAATTGCAGAGTAACCATCAAATTGATCATGAATTGATTTTCCAGCATCTTCTTCTAAATGCGCTCTGGTAATATTTATCGTCTTTACTGAATTATCGATAGCAATTTCAATCGATCCACCTAGTACAATTGGTAAATCCATTTGAGTGATTTGATAACCTTTAGGCAAGTCAGCATAAAAATAATTTTTCCGATCAAAAATAGAAGTTTGATTAATTTGAGCATCTACTGCCATTCCAAAGCGAATTGCCTTATAAAAAGCTTCTTTATTAATTGATGGTAATACCCCAGGGAGCCCACAATCAATTAGATTGACATTTGTATTTGGACTTTCTCCAAAAGCTGTTGAAGCTCTAGAAAATAACTTTGTTTTTGTTGATAGCTGAACATGTGTTTCAAGTCCTATAACGGTTTCCCAACTCATGAAAAATCCTCCATGGTAGGTTGAGCAAGATGGAAGTCTGAATTTTTTTGAAAGATATGTGCGACATTCAGTAGTTTATCTTCCCTTAGAAAATTACCAATTAATTGCAATCCAACTGGAAGAGAATTTATTTGCCCGTGTGGAATAGATATAGCAGGCAAGCCAGCTAAATTAGAAGAAATCGTAAAAAGATCTTCTAAATAAAGTTCAACTGGATTTTGAGTACCTTTACTTCCAAAAGCGAAGGCGGTATTTGGAGAAGTGGGTGTCATCAATAAATCAACTGTTTCAAATACAGTATCAAAATCATTTTTTATTAATCTTCTTACCTGTTGTGCTTTTTTATAGTAAGCATCATAGTAACCAGCAGAAAGAGCATATGTTCCTATTAATATTCTTCGCTTAACTTCGTCCCCAAAGCCTTCACTTCTTGATTTTATATAGAGATCATTTAAATCTTGTGTATTTTCTGCTCTGTGCCCAAAACGAACCCCATCAAACCGTGATAGATTTGAAGAACATTCAGCTGGAGCAATCGAGTAATAAGTTGGAACTGATGCTGAGATATTTGGAAGTGATACTTCTACAAATTCAGCCCCAAGCTTTTCATAGAGATCTTTCGAATCTTGAAAACGAGACTGGACTTCGCTGTCCAGTTCACTTAGATTGAATTCTTTTATTATGCCTATCTTTAATTGATTAATAGGTTTATCAAGATCTTCTAGATAGTCAGGAACTGTAACGTCCAATGATGTGGTGTCTTTGAGATCATGCCCAGCCATTTCATTGAGAAGGATTGCACAGTCTTCAGCTGTTCTTGCTAGAGGCCCTGCTTGATCAAGGCTAGAAGCAAAAGCTATCATCCCCCATCTTGATATTCTTCCATATGTGGGTTTAAGACCCGTTATCCCGCAATGCGCAGCAGGTTGACGAATTGATCCGCCAGTATCTGTCCCAGTTGCAGCAGGAACAATTCCAGCAGCTACAGCTGCAGCAGATCCGCCAGAACTACCTCCTGGAACATATCCTTTTTTCCACGGGTTATGTACATTGCCAAAAAAACTAGTTTCATTAGAGGATCCCATTGCAAACTCATCCATATTTGTCTTACCAACAGTGATTGATCCAGCATCCTCAAGCTTTTTAACTGCTGTTGCAGTATATGGAGGAATAAAATTAGAGAGTATTTTTGATGAACATGTGGTTCGAAGCCCTTCTGTGCAAAATAAATCTTTTTGCGCCAAGGGAATTCCTGAAAGCTTCGAAGTAGTTTTATTATCTAGATCGATAGAATTTGCATTTTTAGCACCCAATTCTTCGTTCATTGTTACAAAACAATTTAGCTCTTTATATTTTTTAGCTAATTGAAGAGATTCTTGAGTTAATTCTGAGGCAGAAATTGATTTTGCATCAAGCATAGCTCGAAGCTCAGTGATAGATTTAAATTGAATGCTCATTCAACAACTCTCGGGACAAGAAAATAATCCGCATTTGATAAAGCAGCATTTTCAAGAAATTTATCTTTTTTATTATCTGAGTTTTCAACGTCTTCATGTATCAAGGCTGTCATTTCCAGCGGACTGTAAAGGGGCTCAATGCTTGAAGTGTCAATCGTTTGCAAGCTACCAATGAGTTCAATGATTGTCTCAAGGTCTTGCATGATTTTTTTAGATTTATTTTTATCTATTTCAAGCCTTGCTAGATAGCAAATAGTACTGACTGTTTCTTGGTCCATATGATATTATCTATTTATTGATGCGCAATATTAAACTAAAAGCATCTTAAAATGAATTTACAAGGAATATCATAGTGGATTTCAATCTATTTAAAACTGCTCGTGGCTTATTTTCTAATGATTTGTCAATTGATTTAGGTACAGCAAATACATTAATTTATACAAAGGACATAGGAATAGTTCTTAATGAACCGTCTGTAGTAGCAATTCGTGAAAGTAGAGGTCAAAAAACCGTAGTTGCAGTTGGGCATGAGGCAAAAAAAATGCTTGGAAGAACGCCTGGAAATATTAAAGCTATTAGGCCTTTATCAGAAGGGGTAATTGCTGACTTCCAAGTCACAGAAAAGATGCTTCAACATTTTATAGCAAAAGTTCATGAGCAAAGATTCATCAAACCCAGCCCAAGAGTTCTTGTTTGTGTTCCATGTAGATCTACACAGGTCGAAAGACGTGCAATTAGAGAATCAGTGTTAGGAGCAGGAGCAAGAGATGTAAAGTTAATTGAAGAACCTATGGCGGCAGCTATTGGGGCTGGTCTTCCAGTAGAGGAAGCTAATGGCAATATGGTTGTTGATATTGGAGGAGGCACCTCAGAGATTGCAATCCTCTCATTAAATGGAGTAGTGTATTCTGAATCTGTAAAAATTGGTGGCGATACTTTAGATAATGCAATCACCTCATGGGTTAGAAGGAATTATGGCTGCGTTATTGGGGAATCCACTGCTGAAAAGATTAAACATACCATTGGGTGCGCATCTCCTGATTCAGAAGATCTGGAAATGAATGTAACTGGACGTAATTTAGCAGAAGGAATCCCGGAAACTTTTACATTAAAAAGCTCTCAAGCATATGAGGCTATGCGAGACCCTTTATCTGGGATGGTAAGGGCTATCAGAAATGCTCTTGAGCTTTCTCCGCCAGAGCTTGCAGCAGATATTGCTGAAAGAGGCATTGTTCTGACGGGTGGAGGGGCATTGATGAGAGATTTAGATAAATTAATTTCTTCTTCTACTGGAATCCCAGTAATTTGTGCTGAAGACCCATTAACATGCGTAGCAAGAGGTGGCGGTAAGGCTCTTGAAATTATCGACAAGTACAATATTGATTTACTTTCAACAGAATAATTAATTAAATATGGCGAGATCTACGCCTACATATACTCCAGTAAGAAATTACGCAATTGGCTTTTTTCTCTCAGCATTGCTGTTATTCAGCGATATTAACTATGGAGCATTTGCTTCTTTGAGAGGTTTTGTTAATGCTTCTTCGCTATATGCCCAGATAATTTCTAAAGGCATATTCGAAAACACTCGTACTACATTTTCCTCTTTTCAAAGAAATAGAAATATCTTACAAGAAAACAAAAAATTAAAAGAAAAAATCCTTCAAATAAAAACAAAGGATTTTATCGATAGAAAAGATAATGAAGAGAAGCTTAAAATTATCAATTTTTACAAGGATTCAATTGACTTACTTCGAAATAAAAATGGTGATATATACAAAATATCTTCAATAGATTTGCGAAACTATCTTTGTTGTTCAACTCATAGAATTTTTTTAAAAAATACTGATGATGTTTCTGTAGACAGCAACCTTCCAGTCTTTGCTGGAGAATCATTTATAGGCCAAACAAAAGGTACTTATTTAAATATTATCGAAGTTATTCTGTTTTCAGATGCCAGTCACGTATTACCCATCAAATCTAACTTTTTTTATTGTGATGCTAGAGGCAAAGGTAAGCCAATGTTAATTTCTTGTAAGGTAAATAAAAATAATGAAGATTTTAAAAATCAAATTGGTGATACTGTCTATACGTCTGGATTGGGCGGCATGTTTTTAAAAGATATGGAAATTGGATTTATTTCATCTATCAATCCATTTTCGATGAATGAAGTTGAGGTGTTAATAACCTTAAAAGCAAATCCTCTTGAAGAAATTTTCTATGGAATTATGAGTAAAGAGGCTGATGAAAATTAGAAATCATCTCATTATTTTGTCGACTATCATTTTAGGATTTTGGCTGGATAGTTTGCTAAATCCACTAACTATTAAGTTTTTCTTGGAACTAAATTTTGGTTTTTTAATTTTTACTTACTGGGTTTTTGCATTGCCAGAGAAAATACATAGCTCAGCTGCTTTATTTTATGGACTAGTTGTTGATTTATTTTTTTCTAATGTGATTGGTTTAAATATGCTTTTTTTTGTTGCAAATTCTTTCATTATTCATATATATGTTTTTCGTTTTAGAATATTTTCTTATTTTCAATTATCAGTTTTCTTTTCAGGTTCCTCTACATTCTACATAGCATGCAAGTACCTTCTGCTTTCTCCTTATAATTACTCTTATATTATCTTGATTTTTAGCTTTCTAATTAATTCAGTTTTATGGGTTGGGGTTTATTTAACTATGAGAGCTTTCAGAAGAAAGATTTTTTCAAACTTGTAGACTATGAAAAATTTTTTGAGGATTTCTTCAATTTGCCTCAGTATTACAAGCTGGATATTTTTCTTATTTCTTATAATCTTGTTTTTCTTTCCTGGAAGCTTAATTAAAATCATTGATCAACATCTTTTAACCGTCCATTCCATAGAGTTTTCAAATCTTAACAGTTCTGGAAACGCTTTAAATAGAAATTTAAAATTTAAGAATTTATCTCTCAAACAAAATGAGAGGATTTTAATCCTGGCGAAAGAATTAGAGCTAGGATTCTCTTTAAAACCTCAAAACCTTTTTAACTTTCTTACCGTTAATCGCATTGTCGTAAAAGATGGTTACTTTGATAACTCAAATATATTAACTAGTAATTCATCTCCAACCTCCATAGTAAATTTTAGTGAGAAATTTTCATTGTCATTTGAAAATTTTAAATACGAAATAGATGATTCAATATTTGAAATTAATGGCGATCTTTTGGGAGACATGTCAAGATCAATTTCTGGTCAGCTTAGTTTTTTGCATAACGATCAATTAAGCACCATTGCTGTGAATCGTTTTGAGGGTTCTTATCGTTTCTCATTAAACCTTCATTCATATGAGTGGCTCAATTTCATTCCCGCCTTTAATACTTTGCCTATTAAAGATCTGGCATTCCAAATCAATGCGCTTGGTGAATTGCAGGACAATCAATCAAATATTAAGGGTTCTTTTAACTCTAGCAGTCTATCTCTTCAATCCCTATCAATTAACAAAAATAAAGGATCTTTTCATTTCCAGTCTAAAAAAAATATAGGCACATTATCATTAACTGAATTTCTACATCCATTGATAGATGAAGAATATCCAATTCAAATTAATCTTCACCAAAAAACTTTAGCAGTGCCAAGATTTTTTCTTTCGCCTCAGATTTTACAAAGCAAGACATTGAAGATAGCCAATTTAATTATTGAAAATTTTTTTCTATCATTTGATGCCTTCCTTCCAAAATATTCTGGATTTGTAAAGGACATAGACCTTAATGACCTTTATTTCAAGGAAATCAATAATCTTAGTGGAGACTTTTCTGGCTATGGAAACAAGATAAAATTCTTAGTAAATTCCAATTCCTCCATACTTAAAAATTATAATCAAAACTTTATTCCAGTATCAATTTCTGGAAAAGGAAATCTTTCTGGTTCCGTTTTTGATCTAAAAGCTCGCATTAACAATAAATCCGCTGGGATTGATCTTGCTCTGAAGATAAATCCCGAGCCAAGCAATCCTTTATCTATAGAGCTCAAAGGGCATGATATTTCAAAAGACTTAATTACATTTTCGCTTCCCAAATCCTTGAAAGAAGCGAGTTCATATATTGATACAAGCATTAATCTTGGAATTAAAAATTCTATTTATTTTAATTACGCTATTCCTAGCAACGGCCTTAATGCTTTTTTGAAAGCAAAAATATTAGCCAATGAATCAAAATTAGTGCTTTATGAAGATTTAACAATTGATTCTACTAGACCAATGATTCAGGTTGATAGTAAAAATCTATATATTTTTTCTCCTTCCGGCAAAGCTGCAAATTTTTCCTATGATGAAGCTTATGGGTTAATTAATTATAAAACTAAAAAGCTCAGCTTTTATTCTTTGCATGATATGAAATCAATTGATCTTAAGAATGCATTCAACATAGGAGAGGAGAGCTTTAATTTGCCTGATATGCATGCAGAACACAAAGGCGAAATGAAACTATCTGATTTGCAATTCAATAATGCCATTTCAGTCAAAACAAAAAATTTTTTTGTACCAATATTACAGTCTCATAAGATTCAATTTGATAAGGCGAACATCTTCATTGTTGGCTTAGATTTAATCCACGGATTATTACCATCAACATTTATGAAAGAGGAAATGTCAGTTAATCTTTTGGGCACAGGCTTAACAAATAAATATGATTTAACTTTCTCTGGAAATATCAAATTAGATGCAGCGAACTTTATTTCAGATTCACCGTATCTTAAGGTTTCCGGTAATGATTTTTTTAAGATTGATCTAAATATTCAAAAAGATTCTCTACCAATATTAAAGGTAAATTCTGATCTAAAAAATATTGAACTAAATTCGCCATTAAATGAACTTTCAAAAAATAAATTGACAAGACTGCCTACAGAAATTTTAATCACCAATTTTTCCAATCCATCGCTAGAAATTATTAATCAAACACTAGATATACATATTAAAGACCTAAGCAAATATGATGGATATATTTCAATAGGTAAAAAACTCCCTAATAAGTACAAGAGTTTTAATGTCGAGCCCGGATTGAATATATATCTTTATTCACAATTTCTTGATGACAATCTATTAATTTCTTTTTTGCCTACTAACCATGAATCAGCATCAAAAAACATTAAAAAACTGGCCTTTGATATTAAAAATTTTAAACTTTTTAATAATAACTTTTCTAATTTTTCTGGTTTATTTGATTTAAACAACTCAGGAATTAAAGGTAATTTAGCTGCAGATAGGCTTAATTTAAATCTCAAGATAGATCAGACTGGTTTTATGAGAATAGAAATAAAGGACTCCACTATTCCTGATATAGAATTTATCAATTCGTCACAATCAAGCTCTGATATACCATTAAATTCAAGACTAATAGTTAAAAACTCTTCTTTTAGTAAAATTAAGATCAAAGATCTTGATGTCTATCTTGTAAATGATCGAAAGAATTTTTCAGCCAATAATATTAAATTAACTTCAAATTTGATCTCTATTAAGCCGTCACATAAATCTTCAAGTGCATATTTTTCAGTCGATAAGGTTAAGCCTCTCTATAAAATTAGAGGAGATTTTCTGATTAAAGATTCGAATAAAATTCCATACTTAAGTGATGTCGCAGATTTTTCTTATTTTAATGGATCTATAAACCTACAATGGAAAGAGCTCTCAACTTTAAGTCATATAGAGGGGGAGATTGATTTTATTTTGAAAGATTTAGTCATTCAAGATTCTATCTCTGATTCACTAGCATTTAATCTACTTGGTGTTCTAAATTTAAGAAATATCCTTGGCAAGTTAGCAAACTTAGATCTTTCAATTGATGAGTTTACTTCTACGCAATTAGGAAGGGTTGAGGGAGATTTACTATTTAGTAAGTCAAAGCTTCGATTAGCATCACCACTATTCATTGAAACAAATGCAGCGAAAATGAAGTGGGTTGGTCAGATTAATAAAAACTCTAAAAATAATCTGGATGATTTAGATCTTAACTTAGACTTGAGGATACGAGTGGGAGAAAACTTACCATGGTATGCAGCAATCCTTGGCGGGCTTCCAGCCGTTGCTGGCTCAGCTGTAATAAATGAAATATTTGAAGAAGATATAAATAATCTTACTAATTATCAATATGAAATTCTTGGCACTATTGCAGAACCAAAATTGGAAAGGATTAAACAAGAAATACGGTAGCAAGACCAAGAAAAGAGAAGAAACCTATTACATCAGTGACAGTCGTTACAACAACGCTTCCAGCAATTGCTGGATCTTGATTAAATTTTCTTAAAATTATGGGTATAAAAATACCTGCAATCGCTGAAAATATTAAATTCGTGACCATAGCTATACAAATAAGAGTTGCAATGATCATGTCATCAAACCAGAGATAGGTAATTCCACCAACTAAGATGGATAATAGGATTCCATTTACGATTGATACTGCTATTTCCCTTTTATATAACCATTTTAGATTCGATTGGTTGATTTGTTGAAGTGTTAATCCTCGAATCATAATCGTCAAAGTTTGAGTGCCAGCAACTCCACCCATACTTGCAACAATAGGCATTAGAATAGCTAAATATACTATTTCATCGATTGTTGCTTGAAATAGGCTGATTGTCATAGATGCTATGAAAGCTGTCAGAAGATTGATCGATAGCCATAAAATTCTACTCCTTGCCGCTCTTGCTGGCGCAGCAAATGTGTCCTCAGCCACTCCAGCCATCCCTAGAAAATTTTGATCTGCATCTTCCATAATCACATCAACAACATCATCAATGGTCACTCTTCCAATCAATCTTGATTCATCATCTACTACTGGCGCTGAGACCCAATCATTTTGTTCAAATAATCTTGATACATCTTTATCATTTAAATATGCGTCCAATGGTTGAGTTTCAGTTTCCATGAGTTCTCTTACATTGAGGCCAGGATCTGAGACAACGATTAAAGAAATTGGTAAAGAGCCTAGATATTTATTTTCTCTCGAAACGACAAATATTTGATCAGTATTTTTTGGTAACTTTCGTTGAGCGCGAAGATACCTCATTACAACCTCTAGGTTATGCTTTGGCCTAACACTTATAATGTCAGTGTTCATTAACCCACCAGCTGAATCTTCAGGATATTCTAGGGCTTCTTGAATTCTCTGCCTATCCCTTTGCGGCATTGCAGATAAAATATTTTCTGTTTTTTGATTTGGAAGAATTTGAAGAATGTCGACAATTTCATCAAGCTCTAAGTCACCAATTATAGTAATGAGTTCTTCTGGTAAAATTCCTGAGATAAGCTCTTGTTGAATTTCATCATGTAACTCAGCAATAATCTCGCCTTCATCTTGAGTGTCAATAAGTGACCATAAAAATTTCCTTTCTTTAGGTGGCAGAGATTCTATGTTGTGTGCTACCTCAGAAGGATGCATGCCAGATAAAATTCTTTTAATTTGGTTAATGGAGGGTTCAACCTCTTGACCCTGAATCCTTTTAAGAAGATCTTCAGACGAGAAGTGGCAAGGGGCAATCTCTTTCATACTCACAATTCTAACTCACTAGATTATGAATTATCTATTTCTTGAACTTGGTAGATTTATTTTTTTTCTATATTTTGAGATTGTTCTTCGAGCCAAATTAAATCCCCGTTTATTAAGCAGATCTGAAATCTTTTGATCGCTTAGTTTTTTTCTTTCCCCCGCAACTATCTTTTCAATTTCTTCCATTAATTGCATCGGGGTAACTTTTCTAGTTTTAGACACAGAGCTAGCTAAGAGTGACTTCATGGAAACGGCACCTTTGGGTGTTTGTATATATTTCGATCTTATGATTCTAGAAACGGTTGATGCGCTAATCTTCAACTCTTTCGCAAGTTCAATATTTGATACAGGCTTTAATTCAGCAGATTTATTTGATAAAAAATCAGCCTGGATTTTGCAAATCAAGGTACCTACATTTTGTACAGTTTCGTTTCTTTTATTAATTGCCCTAATCAACCATTTTGCTTCTCCCATTTTTTCTTTTAATTCTTTGCTTGCTTTATTTTTTTTATCTTTAACTAATTTTTCTAAATCTCCATCAAGGCTGATTAAAGGAAAGTTCTCTTGTTTAAATTGGACATTAAGATTTTGATTGTTATCAGGAATAATCTCTAAGTCAGGTTGGATAATATGCGTGGATTCAAATTCTAAACCTGGTGAAAGATCGCATTGTTTTATTTTTTTAAGAATAGATTCGATCGCATGCTCAGAGTAATGTGTAGCCAAATGAGCTTTTGCATCTTCAAAGCTAGAAAATTGTGGGTTAAAAAGAATTTTATTAGCAATTTCTAATTCTTCAACTGGAATTTCCTGTTTCTTTAATTGTATAAAAATTGTTTCTTTAAAATTTCTTGCACCAACCCCAGCCGGTTCTAGATCATGAATTATATTGTTTAAGACATTTTTAATTTCTTTTATAGAATACGCGTAATCCATCAGCTCCTCTATTTCATCCAGATCTATTAGAAGCAACCCATTTTCTTCTAGAGATTGAATAACTACTAATGCAATTTTTTTTTCTGTATCGCTAAGCTTGATATCGCGCAATTGACTTTCAAGATGATCTTGCAGAGTTAATTCATTAGGCAAATTCTCTAAAAGATCCATATCATCAAACTTTGAGGTTGACTCATTATCAAAATCCTTTTTAAGAAAAGGATTCTCTTCAATCTCATTGTTAATTTTATTAATTATTTCAAGCCTTGAAAGCTGCAGAAGATCAATTGATTTTTTTAATTGCGGAGTTATTGATAACTGCTGATTTTGTTTAAATTCTCTTACAAGCTTAATCGCCATCTTCTAAGAAAACATTTTGCCAAAATATTTCTGCCGCACATGATCATTCTCTTTTAAGCTTTTCTCATTACCCTCTGCAATAATACTTCCTTCACTGAGAATAATAGCTTTATCGCATAAGCTTAAGGTCTCTCTCACATTATGATCAGTTATTAAAATTGCAATATTTTTCTTACAAATTTCTTGAAGTAATTCTTTGATTTCTTCAACAGCAATTGGATCTATGCCAGCAAAAGGTTCATCCAGAAGGATAATGCTAGGCTCACAAATTAAAGTACGGGCTATCTCAACTTTCCTCCTTTGTCCCCCAGATAACATTCTTCCTTTCAATGCAAGAATTTTGTTTAAATCAAACTCATCGATAATTTTAGCTACTTTTTCAAATGTTTGATCTTTATCATTATTAGACAATTCTGCTATTCCCAAAAGATTACTTTCAACACTTAAATCTGGAAATATCGATGCTTCTTGAGGTAGATAGCCTAGTCCTAGTTTAGCTCGAGAATGCATAGGTATTTCCGTGACATCTTTATTATTAATAAATACTCTGCCCTGATTGGGAAAAATTAGGCCGGCAGCTATATAAAAAGCTGTTGTCTTACCAGCTCCATTTGGACCGAGCAAACCTACAATTTCATTTGAGCCAATTGAGAAACTAACATCTGAAAGAATCTTTTTAGAGCTAATCGTCTTTTCAATATTGGTTAGACTTATTTGATCGTTATTCATTTGGACTAATTTGATATGAAATAAGATTAGATGTTATTGAATTACCTTTGTTCAAGAGCTTTGCATTTCCAATTAAATTCATTGATTTATTTGGATATATAACAAATACCTCAGCCTCACCATTTACAGTATTAGATTTAATGGTTGCAGGCTTTCCATATATTTCTAATTTTTTGTCTTTTTGACTGAGGAGGGCACTGGAGCCTTTGATGATATAGCCATCAATTATTATTTTAATATTATTTTTAAAAGCTAACTGCCTGATTTCTTCATCAATTGTAACTTGATCTGCTTGAATTGAAATGTTTTGAAAGCTGACACTCTCTTCCGAAGTTAAAACAGGAAGATAAAAACACCCAAATATAATTGATAAAATTTTGCACCTTTTAGACATTTTCTTTATTTTAAATGATGCCTGCTTCTAGAAGCTGATGCATGGTAATAAGGCCTATGCTATCTCCTTTATTTGTTGAGGAATTAACAACCAAGCTAAAAATTTTATTTTTTTCCATCATGTCAGCAGCATCAATAGCAAGAGCATTGCTTTTAATACTTTTAAAATTAGCAGTCATAACATCCTTAATAGGAGTTTTATTTAAATCTACTTCGTTGTTCAGGCACCTTCTTAGATCGCCATCCGTAAAAATCCCAGTTATTTTTTTATTATGTGTAACCAAAGTTACTCCAAGCTTCTTTTCAGTTACCTCCATCAATGCATCTTTTAAAAATGTGGCTTGATCAACCACTGGTGCTTTTTCATGCATTACTGCTAAATCTTGAACTAGTGTTGTGAGTTTTTTCCCAAGTTGCCCGGCTGGGTGAGACTTTGCAAAATCATCTTTACCGAAACCTCGAGCTTCCAATAAGGCTATTGCAAGCGCATCTCCAAATACCAAAGCAATTGTAGTTGATGAGGTTGGAGCTAAATCTAATGGGCAGGCTTCCTCATCTGCATTTATTACTAAATTAATTTTTCCAGCCTTTGCAATAGTTGATTGATTGTTATTGGTTAGTGTAAAAATATTTGGAGTTGAGCGTTTTAATGCAGGTAAAATTTCAATTATCTCCTTAGTTTCTCCTGAGTTAGATAAAATTAAGATAGCATCTTTCTTGCTAATCATTCCCAAATCACCATGAGCCGCTTCAGTTGGATGTATAAAAAATGATGAAGTCCCGGTGCTTGATAATGTTGCTGAGATTTTTTGAGCTATATGACCAGATTTACCAATCCCCATTAAAATTAATTTTCCTTTAGTATCAAGAATTTTTGTGCATAGATCATCAAAATCAGACTCTATCTGATTGCTTAAACTCTTAACAGCCTTTGACTCTATTTCAATAACCTTTAGAGCCGAGTTGATAAAATTCTTATCTTTCATATTGCATTTATAGTTTTTTACTAATGTTATAATACCTTTATGAATACTACTTTGAAATCTCTAGCTTTTTTGCTTGGAATTTTATGCTTTCCTATCAATGTGGATAGCGCATCCAACCCTCACCACTTTATTGATTCCCAAGCACAAGAAATGGTTTCTATTATTAGAAATAATCAAGAGCTTTATGCTAAAGATCCTGAGTTATTTAAAGATAAGATTAATGTAGTTTTTGAACCAATGGTTGATTTTAGAAGGGTTGGTGCAAGTGTTATGGGTAAAAAATATTATCTCGCTGCCTCCTCATCACAAAGGCTTCAATTTATTCAATCTTTTAAAACTTCTTTGCTTGATACATATTCTTCAACCTTGGCTCAATGGGGAGATCAAAAAATTATTACCATTTTTCCAGAAGTATCAGAGTTTAAAAAAACTGAGGATGTCCAGCAAAATTTAATTACTTCTAGCAACATTTACCCAATAACTTATAAAGTAAGAAAAGATAAAAACGGAAATTGGTTAATTATTAATATAATTGTAAATGGAGTGAACTTAGGCCTAACTTTTAGAAATCAATTCCAGGCTCTTGCAAAAGAGCATAATGAAAATATTGATGACATCATAAAGCATTGGACATCTGATGCTGCTCTTGATTAATCTCCTGCTAGAAATTATCAAATGGACATAACTAATTTTCTTAAATCAAAATTTCCAGAAGCTGAGATATCTTTTGATGGAGAAGATTGCAATTCAAGGGTCTTGATTGTGAGCAAACAATTTGAGGGCTTAACCTCTCTTCAAAGACATAAGTTGGTTTTAGGCGTTTTAAAAGGGCAATTTCAAACAGGCGAGCTTCATGCTCTGAGTTTAAATACAAAATCTCCATCTGAAATAGGATAATCATGGAAAAATTAAAGATTATTGGTGGTAAAAAACTCTCAGGATCCATTTCTTGCTCTGGTGCAAAAAATGCAGCCTTACCAATGTTGGCAGCAACAATATTAAGTGACAAACCCATCACTTTCAAAAATTTACCTTACCTGCAAGATATTACAACTATGTTTGAAATCTTAGGCTCTATGGGCGCTGATATCACCCTAAATGAAAATATGGATTTCATTATTTCTACATCTCATTTGCATGACTATGAGGCTAGATATGAGCTAGTTAAGACCATGCGTGCTTCAATTTTGGTTCTTGGTTCGCTTGTAGCTCGTCATGGATTTGCAAGAATTGCACTCCCTGGAGGCTGTGCAATTGGAACTAGGCCAGTAGATTTTCATTTGGATGCACTAGAAAAACTGGGAGCTAAAATTGAATTAAAAAATGGCTATATTGAAGCTACTTCTAAAAAATTAATAGGGTGCGAAATTAATTTTCCAGGAGTTTCTGTAACTGGAACAGAGAATATCATGATGGCTGCAGTTCTTGCTAAAGGCCAGACTGTTTTAAGAAATGTTGCAAAAGAACCTGAGGTAGAAGATTTAGCAAACTTTCTTAATTCGATGGGAGCTAAGATCATTGGAGCTGGAACTGATGAAATTATCATTGATGGTGTTGAGAACCTTGATGGGACAAAATTTTCAATCCCAGCTGACAGGATAGAGGCTGGAACTTATTTAATTGCAGCAGCCATAACTGGTGGTGATGTAACCATTTCAAATGTTCAGTCTCCTCGCATGAATAATATTTTAGATAAATTAAAATTAAGCGGAGCTTCAGTTAAAGTAGGCGATGATACCATCCAATTGATCATGGAAAATGATCCCATTTTGCCAGTCGATATCTCAACAGCTCCGTTTCCAGGATTTCCAACAGATATGCAAGCACAATTTACTGTCTTAAACGCATTATCTGAGGGCTCATCAGTTGTTACAGAAAATGTATTTGAAAATAGGTTTATGCATGTGCAAGAGCTAAATAGAATGGGGTGTGATATTACAGTTAAAGGAAGCAATGCATTTATTAAGGGAGTTAATGCGCTAAATGGAGCACCAGTAATGGCAACAGATTTGCGTGCATCTGCAAGCTTAATTTTAGCTGGTTTATGTGCCAAGGGCGAGACCATTGTAGATCGTATCTATCACATTGATAGGGGATATGAAAGGATTGAGGAGAAGTTATCATATCTTGGAGCGGATATTACAAGGCTGCCTAATTAGTAGTGCTTTTCTCAGAAACAATTATGATATTTATGTGCATCAATAGACTTGAATTCACGAAACATTTCCGTGAAAACTATTTTGTGCAGGAGAAATAAAAATGTTTAATACCAATGATTTTATATTTACCTCAGAAACGACACCTGAGGTAACAACTGATTTGACAGGATGTGCTCACCAAGTTGAGGAACTTATTGGCATTGCAGATGCTGTAAATGTAACAGATTCTCCAAACTGCACGAGTCGTTTAAACAGCTTGTTAGTTGCCTCAGAGATTAAGAGAAGTGGCCTAGATGTTATTTTGCAACTCACTGGCAGAGATAGAAATCAAATTGCCTTAGAATCAGTATTACTAGGCGCATTGTCAGTTGGCATCAATAAAGTTCTTTGTTTGAGTGGAGATCAACCAGGCAAGAATGGACCCGCCGTTGTAAATGAATTTAACGGCAATGGATTGATTAAATTGTGCAAGGTTATTTCAGGAGGCACATTATCCGATGGTACAGTAATCAAAAACCCATTACCTATATATCCAGGTGCTGCAGATGATTTATATACTCAAATTTCAAAACCAGATGCACTAGATAAATTAGTTGCAAAAATATCAAAGGGGGCAGGTTTTGTTCAAACTCAATATTGTTTTGACTATGATATTATTAAAAAATATTCAGACAAATTAAATGAGCAAGGCTCTTTCAATGATTGTAAAGTGATAATTGGAATGGGACCATTAAAATCAGCCAAACAAGGTGACTGGATGCGAAAAAATCTATGGGGCGTAAATATCTCTGATGAAATTCTTCAGCGTCTAGAGGATAGCGTATCTCCAGCAGAAACTGGTGAAGAAATTTGCCAAGAGCTAATTGAAAAAATTATGGATTTGCCATGTATTGATGGAGTCCATCTAATGGGTCCAAGCTGTGAGAAGAGTTCAGCCAGAATAATTTCACGTTTTAAATAAAAAAATTTGAACAAAGAGTATTTAAGATCAATATTGAGTGATGTCAAATCAATTGCAATAGTTGGAGCCAGCGCTAATCCAGATAGAGATAGTTACAAAGTGATGGAATTTCTTCAAGATTATGGTTATGAAATATTTCCAGTTAATCCAAATTTAGTTAATACTAAAATCTTAGGTAAAGAATGCTATTTAAGTCTTGAGGCCATAAAACAAAAAATTGATATGGTGGATGTATTCCGAGCGATAGAATATATCCCTAGCATTGCAAATGAGGCAATAAAAATTAAAGCAAAAATCTTATGGACCCAAGAAGGTCTATACAGTGAGGAGGCAGAATCTTTGGGAGCAAATGCTGGATTAAAAGTGGTGATGAATCAATGTCCAAAAAAAATTCTTGAAAATTAACTAATTAGATTATGAGTGAAAAGATAAAAGATATTTTACAGATTGACCAAACTCAGACCGGCATCTTGCGTTTGATTCTAGATGATCCTAGTAATAAAAATGCTCTCTCGGATAAGATGATGCGTCAACTTAAACAGCATATATTTGAGGCATCATCGAATGATTCGGTTAAAGTGATTGTCATTGCAGCTGTCGGTGATGTTTTTTGCTCAGGGCATAACTTAAAAGATATAACTGAAGCTAGAGTCAATACAGATGGTGGGAAGGAATATTTTTCAGATCTTTTTGATTTATGTTCTTCACTTATGCAGATGATAATCACATGTTCAAAACCAGTCATAGCAGAAATCAATGGGGTTGCAACTGCTGCTGGTTGCCAGTTAGTTGCTAGTTGCGACTTAGCCATTGCGTCTGATCAATCAAAATTTGCAACGCCTGGAGTAAATATAGGTTTATTTTGCTCAACTCCTATGGTTGCACTTTCAAGAAATATTAGCAAAAAAGATTCAATGAAAATGCTTCTTACGGGCGATATGGTTGATGCAGCCGAAGCAAAGAGAATATCCCTAATTAATGATTATGTCTCCGCTGAAAAACTAAATGACAGTGTTATGCATCTTGCAGAGAAAATTGCAACCAAGCCTCTATCTGCTGTTAAAATTGGTAAAGAAGCTTTTTATCGGCAGTATGAAATGAGTCTCTCGGAAGCATATGAATACACTTCAAAAGTAATGACTGAAAACTCCCTTGCAGATGATGCAAAGGAGGGAATTACCTCGTTTTTAGAAAAGCGAGATCCCATCTGGAAAGATAATTGACCTATTGAGCAGGAATAGCCTCTGTTACAACTTTGTAATCCTTAACATTAGAGTTCTGTAATACTTGGAACTCAATCTCATCTCCTGGAAATGAGTTTTTTAAAGCGCCAGTTAAATTTTCCCATGTCGGTGATTCTTTATTGATGGATAAGATGATTGCCCCTTGCTTTATTTTTCCACTATTAAAAAGCGGCCCATAGTTTCTGAGTTCCAATATCTCAAGACCGTAGGTAGGTTTGTTGTTTAATAAAAACCTTTTCACCTTAACTCTAAAATCTCCAATCCATGACCGTTTTACTGACCCATATTGAATAATCTCTGAAGCAACTTCAATCATTTTATTGGCTGGAAGAGCGAAGCCAATTCCAGCATAAGAGCCAGTTTGTGAAAAAATTTTTGTATTCATTCCAATAAGATTGCCTTTGTGATTGATCAAGGCTCCTCCAGAATTTCCTGGATTAATTGCTGCATCAGTTTGAATAAGTTCAAGATATGGATTTCCATAATCTCTTCCTGTAGCGCTAATAATTCCACTAGTAAAAGTTTTCCCTAAACCAAATGCATTTCCAATAGCAATTACTTGATCACCTATTTGAGCTGATGAGCTGTTTGATACCTCAATAGGCTTTAATGAATCCATTGGAGTAATTTTAATCACCGCAAGATCAGACCGTTCGTCAAAACCAATTAAGGAGGCTAGATAAACTTGTCCATCATCTAGCTCTACTTCAATAATTCTAGCGCCCTTAATTACATGAAGATTAGTAATAATATACCCATCATTAGAAATAATAATCCCTGAGCCCATAAGATTATTTGGTAGCCTTCCATCAAATGACCTAGTTTCAATGTTGCTCTTAGAGCTGATGTTAATGACAGACGGAGATGCTTTTGCAATTGCTCCTACATAACCATCATCATTAGACATATTTATATAAAGATATGTCAGAATACCAACCAAGATTAAAAAATTTATCCTTGAAAGCTTATTATTAAAAAATTTCATATGATCATTAAATCAATAATATGATGGATATAAAAGTTATGCTTAAGAATTTATCTATTCAGGGTATAACGCTTGATAATGCTCAAACTACATTTCTAGAGAAGTTTATTGAGCTAGATTCAATCTATCAACCTCCTACATTTTTTTCTAAAAACAATTCAATTGGAAATTTATACTTATGGGGTCCAGTTGGAAGAGGCAAAACAATGCTACTCCAAGGTCTTCAAGATTCATATTTTTCTCATGCAGGCCAATTTCACTTTATTGAATTCATGCAACTTATTCATAAAAAATTATCTGAATTTTCTGGAAAAAGTGATCCACTATTTAAGGTTGTTAAGAATCTTTCGAATGATTTCAAGATTATTTTTATAGATGAGTTTCAGATTGAGGATATTGCTGATGCAATGATTGTAGGCACCATACTTGAAGCATTATCAAAAAAAGGAACCAGGCTATTCATTTCATCTAATTCACACCCAGACAATCTCTATAAAGATGGTCTTCAAAGAGCTAAATTTATAAAAACTATCAATTTTATTAACGAAAACTTTTTTATTCATCATCTACTGGGCGCTGAGGACTATAGACTTAAAGAAATTTCTAAGTTTGATAGTTCTGGTAAAGATGGGAATAAACTTGAAAGCGTAAAAGATTTTTTGCACAGAACTTTTAATAAAGATATTACTGACAAGACTCTATTTTTAGTAAATAACAGAAAATTTAATTGTTTGGGCTGTTCTGATAAAGCTCTCTGGCTTTCTTTTGAGGACTTTTTTTCAGCGCCATGCGCAAGCAAGGATTTTATTGAGATTGTTAAAACATTTGAATGGGTATTTATTAGTAATTTTCATGCTTGTAATGATGATCATATTGATAAAATAAGAAGATTCATCAGCTTTATTGACATTGCCTATCAAGAAAATCAAAAACTAAAATGTTTTTATGATCTCAATTTAATGATTAATTTGTATTCTGGAGATCAGTTGCATCATTTATGGGTTAGAACTGAGAGTAGACTCCATCAAATAGCATCAACAAAATATCTTCAAAATTTAGAGAAAAACCAAACTAAATGAATTAAAATATTGATTAAATAGCGCGTAAACATTAACATTCGCATCTAATTTTTTTCTTTAAACATAAAAAATAATGAAAACTCTTTCACTCAGAAAAGAAGACGCTCAACATGATTGGTATGTTGTAGATGCTTCAGATAAAATTTTAGGGCGTCTGGCCACCAAAATAGCTAATCGTATTAGGGGCAAAGACAAACCTACCTTTACTCCACATACTGACGGCGGGGACTACGTGGTCGTCATTAATGCTGAAAAAATTCGGGTAACTGGAAAAAAGTTTGATGATAAAAAATATTACACACACTCACTTTACCCTGGCGGTCTGAAGACTAAAGTTTTCAAAGACATTATTGAAGACAAATCTGAATATATTATAGAAGAAGCTGTAAAAGGCATGCTTCCAAAAAATAAACTTGGCAAGCAAATGTTTAAAAAGCTCAAAGTATATAAGGGAGATAACCATCCTCATGAATCACAAGAACCTCAAATTTGGGAGCCAAAACTATGAGCGCATCTATCCATTATGCAACTGGTAGAAGGAAAACCTCATCTGCTAGAGTTTATCTTTCAAAAGGAAAAGGCAAAATACTAGTTAATAATAAAGAATTATCTCATTATTTTGGTAGGCAAGTTGCTCAAATGCTAGTAATGCAACCATTGAAATTAACAGAGCTAGATGAGCAGGTAGATATCAAGGCTATGGTTAAGGGTGGAGGAAGCTTTGGTCAGGCTGGAGCAATTAGGCATGGTATCTCAAGAGCTTTACTTGAATTTGATGAAAGTCTTAGGCCGCAGCTAAAATCTGCAGGGTTTTTAACAAGAGACGATAGAAAAGTTGAGAGAAAGAAACCAGGATTAAAGAAAGCAAGAAAAAGCTCTCAATTCTCCAAGCGCTAATTTCTTATATTTAAATATTACCGTTCATCTCAATATAGGTTTTAATGGAGGAAAAAATTACCACGCGAAGAAAAGTACTTATAGGTATGACCACAGCTGTCGGAGCAGTCGGAGCATCATTCGCAGTAGTTCCTTTTGTTGCTTCCTGGAATCCAAGTGCAAAAGCTAAGGCGGTTGGTGGTCCAGTAAAAGTTGATGTCTCAAAAATGCAAGTTGGACAAAAAATTCAGGTTGCATGGAGAAAACAGCCAGTTTTTGTTATCCGACACAGCAAAGCAGCTTTAGATAGTCTTTCAAAAGTGGAATCAAAATTAGATGATCCAAACTCTCTTAAGATAGAAGAACCATATAGAGATGTAAATCCAACAAGATCAACTTCAGACGAATATACTGTTATTGCTGGAGTTTGTACCCATCTGGGATGTGCTCCGAAATATTATCCTGAAATGGAGTCTCAGCCTTGGGACGAGTCATGGGTAGGTGGATTTTTCTGTCCTTGCCACGGATCAATGTTTGACATTGTAGGGAGAGTATTTAAAGGAGTTCCTGCTCCAACTAATTTAAAGGTTCCGCCTCATTATTTTGACGGAAGTATATTAACAATAGGGGAAGAAAGAGGCGCTGCGTAATGACTCAAAAATCATCAGGATTTTTTAATTGGATTAACGATCGTTTACCTATTGTAAATACATATGAACGCCATTTATCAAAACACCCTGTCCCTAAGAAGGTAAATTTCTGGTATATGTTTGGTGCTTTGGCATCAGTAGTTTTAATTATTCAAATTGTTTCAGGTATTTGGTTGATGTTTGGGTATGAGAACACTGAAGAAGGTGCTTTTGCCTCTATTGAATATATTATGCGAGATATTGAATACGGCTGGGTGATTCGATATATGCATACGACTGGTGCTTCAATGTTCTTTGCTGTTGTGTATCTTCACATGTTTCGAGGGTTGTTATACGGCTCTTATCACAAACCAAGAGAATTAGTATGGGTCTTTGGTATGACTATTTATCTTGTAATGATGGCTGAGGGTTTCCTAGGATACGTTTTACCTTATGGTCAAATGTCCTATTGGGGTGCCCAAGTTATCATTTCTCTATTTGGCGCCATTCCTTACATTGGCGAGTCATTGGAAATTTGGGTTAGAGGTGATTACTATATTTCTGGCGCAACCATTTCAAGATTCTTTGCGTTGCATGTTGTAGCTCTGCCCTTAATATTAATAGCGCTTGTATTTATGCATTTGGTTGCCTTGCATGAAGTCGGAGCAGGAAACCCAGAGGGAGTGGATATCGAAAAGCATTTAGATGAGGATGGAGTTCCATTGGACAGCGTCCCATTTTTTCCATATAAAGTTTTGAACGCACTGGTAGCCATTGGAATATTTGGTATTGTTTTTTCAATTATCATGTTCTTCTTTCCTGAAGGTGGCGGCTATATGTTGGAGCTAGCTAACTTTGAAGAAGCTAACCCATTAAGCACTCCCGAGCATATTGCTCCAGTATGGTATTACTCACCATACTACGCAATGTTAAGAGCGGTGCCTGATAAGCTTGGCGGTCTTGTAGTAATGGGTGCAGCTATAGCCATACTATTCGTTGTACCGTGGCTTGATAGAAGTAAAGCAGCTTCTATTAGGTACAAGGGTATACTTAGCAAGATTGCAATGACTATATTTATTATTAGTTGGCTTATGCTGGCATGGTTGGGCACTGTGCCTGTAACAGCTCTAAGAACAACACTTAGTATCATTGGAACTATAATCTATTTCGCATTTTTCTTATTAATGCCGATTTATACTTCCATCGAAAAAACAAAACCAGTACCAGAAAGGTTATGAAGAAATTCTTACTAGTAGCTTTCTTATTCATTGGGACACATGAAGCTTTTGCAGCGGGTGGAGCTCCATGCGGTGATTACGGAGAATGCGACTCATTCAAACCTGAGCTCAATAATATTGAGTCACTTCAATTAGGCGCTCTGACTTTTATCAACCATTGTTATGGCTGTCATTCATTGAAGTATTCTCGATGGGGAAGAATTGCAAAAGACCTAGATATTCCTGAGGAAATTTTTAGTGATAATTTAGTTTTTGGCGCAAATGTCAAGCTTGGCGATAGAATGACCGGATCAATGGAACCTGCTGTTTCTGAAACTTGGTTTGGTATAGCTCCTCCAGATTTGACACTTGTTACAAGATTGCATGGATCAGATTGGGTTTACACATACTTAAGAACTTTTTATGAAGATTCATCAAAACCTTACGGGGTAAATAATATGGTGTATCCTGGTGCAGCAATGCCGAATGTTTTAGCTTCTATGCAAGGTCAGCAAATATTATCTTGCAAGGATGTACCGTTGATAGCTAGCAATGGCGGAGTAAGAAGAGATGAGATGGGTAACGATATCACTGAAGAAAAGTGTGGTTATCTTAAAACTGTTCAAGGATCTGGTACTTTATCCGTCCAAGAGTTTGATGAGGTTATATACAACCTTGTAAATTTCATGACCTATGTTGGAGAGCCAAGCAGATCAGATAGAGAGAGAATGGGTTGGTATGCAATACTATTTTTTGTAGTTTTTACAGCGCTTGCTTATCTTCTATTTAGAGAATACCAAAAAGATTATCATTAGATTTAATTAAAAATAAAGAGGAAGTATGATTTTATATTCTGACAAAGACGACCACTACAGCCACAGAGTAAGGATAGTTCTTGCTGAAAAAGATATTGCTTGTGAAATAAGAGAAACCACAAATGAGGAGGCACCAGAGGAAGTGTTAGCACTTAATCCTTATCATACTCTTCCCATTTTGGCTGATAGAGATCTTGGTTTGTATGATGCTGGGGTAATGCTGGAGTATCTAGACGAGCGCTTCCCTCATCCTCCTCTTCTTCCAGTATATCCAGTCTCAAGGGCTAATAGTCGAACACTTATGTTGAGAATAGATAAAGAATGGTGCCCATTAGTCAATACCTTAATTGCTAAAGAGCTTTCTGAGAAGGAACTATTGATCGTGAGAGAAGAGTTACTGAATGAAATAAGCACAGTTGCTCCGACTTTCAAAGAATTTGATTTTTTTATGAGTGAAGATTTTTCTCTAATAGATTGTTATCTAGCCCCTATTTTGTGGAGACTTCCTTCTCTTGGAATTAACCTTCCTTTAAATAGACATCTTAAGCCTTTATTGGATTATCAAACAAAAATATTTGCCAGACCAAGCTTCCAGGACAGCCTTTCTTTGATAGAGAGAGATCTTAGGGATTAAGACGAAATTAAATCCGGGCTAATTCTCTGCAAAGGAATATTTCTTTTGGTGCATGAATTAGATTGATAAAAAATACTACCAGTAACTCCATTTATTTTTGCTGATTGAACCCCGGCTTGTTTTAGAATTTGCAGTAATAACCATTCATGCAAAGCTCCTATCTCTAGGAAATTTTCAAGAGACACTGATCCATCATTTTTCATTTTTGATGTTAGATAAATAGATACAGGAGTCAATGAATCTTCATAGTCTAGAAGTTGGAGAGGGGTCTTTATTTCCTCTAGAGATGAAATAAAGTTTAAATATCTGAAATTATTTCCTCCATGATATCTTAGAGCTGGGATCATTGATTTATATTCTTGAGGATTTAATATAATTATGATTTGCTTGAAATCAGACCTAGGCCGAGGGCTAAAATTTAGATTTTGATTAGGGTTCAGGTTAGAAATTTTATTGAATCGTTTTTCGCTAAATTTAACTCCCAAAATCTCAGCTGAGAATTCTTGAAAATTCGTTGCAGTATATTTTATTCTTATAAAGTTTTTATTTTCTGGTTTTAGGCTTTCAGCAAAGGATTTATATTCTTCAGAATAAATAATTAATACTGAATCAGAGTTTTTGTTTATTTCCTGATTTATTGATGCAATTGCATCATCATAAATGCTTGAGCAGAACCCATTAATTTTTTGTGAAAGTAAGTTTTTTGGCAGGATGGTTTGATTTTTTTCATCCCACAAAATACTTACTGGAAGATTGAGTCTATAAACTAACTCTATCAAATCCTTAGAGTATTCATCATTTGGTTTAAGCTCGAGGAAATAATTTTTCTTTGTTAGAATTTTTTGATAATTCTTTTTTAATATTTTTGCATCATTTAATGCCCTTTGATCCAGCATTTCTTCATCAATAGCTGCTTGTATTATCTCCAGGTCATTATAAAAGTAGCTTTGGTAGTCATAGATCTCCAGGAAGTATTTTGGGCTATCTTCCTGAAGAAATTCAATTGAATTAAGATTTAAATTTTTAGATGTTGTTGAGCAAGATGCTAAGATAATCAATGCTACAAGACTTGTTAAATATTTATTTTTTTTAAAAATCATTAACTTAATTTCATGCTTTATATAATTTGCACCCCAATTGGTAATTTAAATGATTTCTCATTGAGGTCAATTAATACTTTAAAGGAAGTAGATAAAATTTATGTAGAAGATACTAGGGTTTCAGCTAAACTTTTACAACATTTTAATATTGAAAAGAAAACTAAACCATTTCATGAGCATAACGAGAATGAAGCTACTGATGAAATAATTAAACTTATTAAAAGCGGAGAAACCGTAGCACTTTTATCTGATGCCGGGGCGCCACTTATATCTGATCCAGGATATCCACTGATACAAAGGTGTATTAAAGATGGTATTTCTTTTACAGTCCTTCCGGGGCCGTCTGCAGTTATCAATGCGTTAATTCTTTCAGGTTTACCATCAGACAAGTTCTCCTTTAATGGATTTTTGCCAAAACAACATCAGGCAAAAAGAAA
>CABWYS010000007.1 GCA_902509555.1 uncultured SAR86 cluster bacterium | reverse complement strand
TGACCTCAAGGGACCTCTGAGCCAGTCGCCAACCGGAATTCCAAAGCCCGCCTTTGGCCTATCAATTAATTCATTGGGAATGAATTTTTTAAGTATCTCTCTTAATGGAATTTTACCATGCGATTGATTAATTTTATTTTCTTCTGGAAGGCTCCAAGCTAATTCGATAAGCCGATGATCAAGAAATGGTGCTCTAGTCTCCAAACTATTTGCCATGGCCGCTCGATCAACCTTGCATAGGATATCGTCAGGTAAATAGGATAATGTATCACAAAACATCATTAAGCTTGCAGGCTCCATCTTTTCAAAATCATCAACATGAGAATCAAAACTAATTAACGGAGGATTGTGATTTGAGTCATCGTCATCTTTTACAATTTCACTTACATCATGGAATTCTGTTACCAGACTTAGGTAAAGATCTTTAATGGTATTTACGTTTTCTAATCTTGCGCTTAATTTATGAGCTTTATCCCCAAATAAAGAAACCCCATGACTGCCTCTTTTAAAAAAATTAAAACCTGCGCCAAACCTGTTCCAGTGCTTTACAGGAATTGAAGATATAGATTTCCCAAGAGTTTTTCTAATTGGATATGGTAACCATGAAATTTTTTTCCAAATTTTTGGCGCCCAAAAATAGCGATTGTATCCACCAAATATTTCGTCACCGGCATCGCCAGACAAGGCAACAGTTACTCCTTGGCGTGCAGCCTTGCACACTAAATAAGTTGGTATTTGAGAGGAGTCTGCAAATGGCTCATCATAAATATGAGGTAATTTTGGAATAACTGACATAGTTTCCTTTGAAGTAATAATCATTTCGTTGTGATCTGTTCCAAGAAACTCTGCTATTTTTTTTGCATACGGAGACTCATCAAAAACTGAGTTTTCAAAGCCAATAGTAAATGTTTTAACTTTTGATGTGGATTGCTCTTGCATTAATGACACAATCAATGAAGAATCAATCCCACCACTGAGGAACGCTCCTAATGGAACATCTGAAAGCATTTGCTCTTTAATAGATTGTTTCAGCTGAGTTTCTATTGACTCAATTGCAAATTCTTTATCGGCAATTAAATTGTTATCTATCTCGAAAATTGTCTTAGAAAGAGACCAATACTCTCTTAAGCTTGTTGAGTGATTTTTAAGCTCATGAAGCGAACTTGAAAGAATTTTACCGGGCTCTAATTTAAAAATATTTTGATAAATACTTAGAGGTGAAGGTATATAGTTAAATCTAAAATATTCTTTGATAGCATGTCTATTTAGAGAATTTTTAAAATTAGGATGTGCCTTGATCGATTTAAGCTCAGATGCAAAAATAAATGAATTCTCCAGCCATCCATAATAAAGTGGCTTTTCTCCAATTCGATCTCTAGCCAGGTACAATTTATGAGCTTGTTTGTCCCACAGAGCCAATGCAAACATGCCAACAGCTTCACGCAAAGCAATTTCTAGCCCCCAATATTCAATTGCCAAAAGAAGAGTCTCTGTATCAGATGAGCCAATCCACTCTCCAGAGAAAGCACTATCTTTCTCAATTTTTGATCTCAACTCTAAATGATTGTAAATTTCTCCATTAAAAACCAATACAAGGTTATTATTGCTTGATTGCATCGGTTGGTGACCTGCATCTGACAAGTCAAGAATAGACAATCGTCTATGGCCCAGTGCAATGCAATCCATTGAATCTTTCCAGGTACCCATATCATCCGGACCTCGGTGCTCTAAAGCATTAGTCATAATCTCTATAGTGCCTTGTAAGACATCTGATGACATATTGCTAAAATCAATTAATCCAGCTAAACCGCACATGCTTTATCCTTTTTGTGATGAAGTATTATGCAGTAATTCTATTAATTTTGTTGCAGTAACCTGTATGCAAAATTCATTTTTGATCATTGTCCTGCCTGCTTCCCCCATTGACTTTCTTAGACTGGAATCTGAAATAAGTCTTTCCATTGCATCCTGCCAATCATTTTCTGTAGAGGCTAAAAAACCATTAATTCCATGATTGATAATTTTACTGTTAACTCCAATCGGAGATGCTATAACTGGAATTCCACATGCCATATACTGAATGAGCTTATAGCCACACTTACCTCTTTCAAATAATCCATCTGTTAATGGCATTATACCAATATCGAATGTTTGAAGATTTTTTACCTCTGTTTCAGCGGTCCACTCAATTGATTCCATATCCAAGCCCTCATCGGATGAATGAATACCAATTGCAGAAAACTTAACATTATATTCAGATGAAAGTTTTTTAAAAAGTGTTTTCAAAAAATGTAGATTATATGCTGTAGAATGTTGGCCAATCCAACCAAAACATAACTTCTTACCTACATTTTCCTTTTCTGCCTCATTCCTTGATGGGTATCTCTGAAGATCCACAACAGTTGGGATAATGGTCACATTATCCGCTTTAAAATTTTTAGCAAAATTATATAGGTAATCATTTCCAACAATTACTTGTGATGCTTGCTGAATTAGATTTGGATGTTTTGTTTGAAGAAAATATCTAATCAATGGGTTCTTATGCTGATCATATAAATGAAAAACTGCATCATCGTAATCAATAATATATGGAATAGATTTTGGCAAGAATAACAGCTCGAGCCAATACGGAATCCACGGCAGGCATTCTTTTTCAATCCATAAAATATCAACATCTCTTCTTGTCAAAAGAACACGTAGTCGTCTAATGTAGGCAGAAAGGACTTGAAATACATTCCTCTTATTTTGCTGAAGTCCCTCTACATATGAGTTTGAAAAAAGTGGAGAAAATGTAATTAAATTTCCATCAGACTCAATGGCTGAAGAATATTGCATCATTCTAATTCTGCTGCTCGCTCCTAAAGTATCATACTTAGTTAGCGCTAATATATTCATTGAATACTTTCTAATATTTTATATATCTTAGAGTACAAACTTACACCAGTTTGTAAAGAGAAGTGTTTTTCAGCAGTATTTATGCATCTGTTAGATATGTTATTTTCCAATATTAGTGAATGCAATCTATGGACTCCGGACTGAATTTCTTTATCTGAGAAATCTTTAATAACGACTCCTGTATTACTTTTTTCTAAGATTAATTCCATGTCTCCTACATTGTCATTAGACAGACAAGGAATTCCACAACCAAGAAATTCACCAAGCTTTGTAGGTGCTGAAGCTTGCTTAGAAAATAATGGGTTGATAAAAAATATCCCAGCATGCATTCGGTTCATATATTCTGGTATTTCATTCAATGCAGCGGATGTTAAAGAGATATTTTCCCAAGGGAGATTAGTGCTATCAATAGAATTTTTTATAAAATCATGCTCATTTCTATTAATAATTAAGAATTTAGTCCGCGGTTCGAGTGCCAATAAATAAGAGAATGCCTTCAAAGTTGCAGGAAAGTTGTACCATAAACCCGCAGAGCCAACATAACCAATAGTAAGAATGTCTTTTTGAATGCTCATTTTCTTGAAAAGTGAAAGGTCAGCACACGTAGGAATCACTGAGAATTGGAGGTCTTTATTTTTGATATAGTCAAATTTTAAAATTTGAGCAATGCCTGCATGCGTTAGTGATACAATATGATCGGCTCCCAAAAGGAATTTCTTTTCAAAGCTTTTAGTCAACTTGTAAATTGAGCTCTCTCTGGACCATTCCCCTCCATCAACCTTTTCATCAGCCCAAAAACCCCTCATATCAAAAATGAACTTAACTTTTATTAGCTTTTTTAAATATATTGCAATTAAAGAGGGCACATAACTTCTTGCATGTACTATTTGAATCTTGTATTTATAACATATCCAAAAAGAAACTATAAAGCCTCTCAACACATCATAAGCTGTGGCAAAAATACTAAAACGTTTATGATACTTTAGATAATGCCAGTTTATACTAGCTTCTAAAATTCTAATATTTAAGTCATTGAGTGAGTGCTTGTCTTTAAGATCATCTCTTTTTTCAAAACTTAAAATATGAATATCATATTCTTTGGCTAATTTCTCTTGATATGAAAGTACCTGTGATTGACCTAAAGGCTCTAGCAAACCATCGTAGCTAATGTATAAAACTTTCATTATTAAAACATAAAATGAAAGTTATATTTACCTAGCAAAAAATTTTATTTGCAATAAAAAGCATGCAAGTATAATCAAAGAAATTTATTGTTAATTTCCTATGCACCAAACTCAAGACTCATTTTGAAGAGAATGCTTCATTGAAAAAGCATAATGCCATATAGTCAAACTAAGCAAAATTAATATGAAGCCTATCAAAGAGCCTAAGATTAATATTATTAATCTTTTTGGGCTTACTTTTGTTTCAGGCACAAAAGGTGTCTCAATAGGATCAAGTAAATAATTTTTTTTAATATTTGCTAGAGTTAATTTTCGTAATTGAACTGTGATCAAGGCATTAATTGAGTTTAGAACCTCTCTTTGATTTACTGTTCTTAGCTGGGAATATAGATAATCTAGAGAACTATTAGCCTCATCAAGCTCTCTTTTTCTTATTAAAGAATTGGCCTCATTATAAATAAGGGAAATAAGCTCTGCTGCTACTTCCGGAGATTCATGAGAAATTGTGATAGTTACATATCCGGTCTTTTTGCTAGATGATACGGAGATTATTTTAAGGTATTGTGGGTATGCGCCAATATGGGTTGTAACTGGAACTAACCAGTCATCTTTTTCTGAATTATATTTTGAAGAATCATAAACCAGGGTTCTAGTATTTGAATCGTAATAATCTACAGCTAGTAACTTAGGTAAAAATGATGAGTCTTTTGCAATTAAGTGTTTAAGAAAATCTCTTGAGGTAATAGTGGCGATTGCTAAATTAGACATTTCATTGCTTCCACCTGAAACAGAAATCCCTGCAAGAGCGGAAAATGCATCTAGGCTTGAGCCACCTCCCGAAGAATGCTTAGAATCATAATCAAGTTTAACCTCAAATATAGAGGCTGACTGATAGATATTAGGCTGCATAAATGCAAATAATAATGCTGAAAAAGCAAAAAATGCTGTAAAAGATACTACAAGCTTCCTATGAAGAAAAAAAAGGCTTAATAAATCTCCAAGCTGGACATCGCTCTTATTAGCATTAGTAGGCTGAGATATCTGTTGATCTGACATATTTTTTGAAAAATGTTTTTTTTAATTATAGCCTAAGGTTAAATGCTCTACACTAACAAACTGCTTTAAATTATATTGATCTTTTGAATCAATTATTTAAAAGACTAAATGATCATTAATAAATATCTTGAATTATAAAAAACTATGTGGAATTTAATTGGCCCCACTTCCAGGTTCATTAATATTTTTTTTATGTTTGACTATTTGTATTTTAAAGTTTGATTCATTTTTCCCATACAAGTACATATTGATTTCATTTATTTTTACTTTAACGACCATTTGAGATTTAAATTTTCTTAGTATACTTTTCAGACTGCTGGAAAGAAATAATGACTTTCCAGATAATAAAGCTAGAAAAATTCTAATTTTTTTCGCTAGGTTTGATCTAGGAACTGACCAAAAGAAAGGATCTTGTGTATTCTCGATGATCTGCAATATACATTTACGCCTATCATCATAATTTCTTAGAAAATCTTCCCCGAGAATTCCTCGAGAAAGTTTTTGCAAATTTTCTTGCTCATCTGCTAATGCCAACCTCAGAAAGTCTTTCGGAGTTTCTGAAGTTGGATTCAGCACATCTTCATAATCATATGTTTCATAGCTAAGATAAGAGTAATCTTGAATTATGTGTATCTTGCAACCCAGTGCTGAGCCGAATATTAGCGCGCCGCTCATAGTGCAGCCAACTAAACAAGAGTAACTGCTCATAAGCTTATGAAGCCTTAAATAAAAACCTTTATCAGGATGTCCTGCAGTTACTGTGCGGATTCCATGATTTCTCCAAAATTCATATGACGATGATGAATCGCCTCTTTCTTTGACCAAAATATCATAATTTTTATACCCATGAGATTTAAGTGCTGCATAAAGATTTTTATCATTCGCATCACTTGGTGGAGGAGCAATAATTAAGTACGGTAACTTTTTTACATTTTCAGTTTTATTAATCAGAAGAAATGGATGCGGCAATCGAATTGATGGTTTAATAGATTTTGATTTCTGATACATTTTCTCGTTATATGCCCAATGAATCGGCTCTATTAAAGTAACATCGAGAGGTAATTTTGTTTGATGAAGGTCAATGCCATGCGCAATAGAAAATGGAATGATGTTTTTAGCTTTGATTTGATAAAAATCTTTTAAGATGACATCAGCCCCTCCCCATCCAGCACTGTGATAAAGAGAGGAAAACTTTAGAAATTCACTGTTTTTCATAAACGATAAAAATTTCTTTCAGAAAAATCAAAAATCTTAATTTACCGTAAATATGAACTGAGATGCTTGAGAGGTATATCCATCATTACGAGGGACAAAAATAATCTTATAGCCAAAGCCCTTGGCCTCGCTGAGAATTGAGAAGACTTCATCAAAATAAAAAGTTGAAGACTGGCTATCGCCCCTTTCAATCTCAAATAATATATTTTTTGGAAATACCTCTTGCTTCCAACATTCTCTGATTGTTTTTAAGGCAAAGCCTTCAATATCCAATTTTACTAAATCAATGCTCTTAATATCATTGTTAGAACAGAAGATTGGAATAGTGGTAGTTTTCGCTGATCCAATTACCTCATAATTCAAAGTAGAACTTTCTATAAGGTTAGAATCAATTGCTGAAGACCAAGCTTTATTAGGGCTACCATAAACTGGGAATTCTGACTCACAATCAGCTAAACCAAATTCATGCAATACATAATTATCTTGATGAGAATAGTTTTCCTTAAACCATTCAAATGATCTAGGATCAACTTCAAAGAAATGCATACGAGGCTCTTTTAAATCTGATAAAGCATCTTCAAAATCAATATGAAATTCTACTCCTCCCGAGATTACAATGCTGTCTTTATCAAGTGAATCTAAAATCTTTTTGGTTAAAGCGTAGTTTCCAATCTCGATCAAATCCTCACTTGGAGGATACTTTTCTTTGAGATGCTTTAATAACTCGAGATGCAAAGTCCTATCTTTGTTAATCCAAGAAAACCAATCATGAGAAAGGATATTTCTTAGTCTTAATGTAATTGAATTCCAGTATCTCATTTCTTACCTGTCAAATGTTTGAACAAAAGTTAGCCGGCTTCCATTATTGAATGCAGGCAAAGCACCATGAACTATGCTTTGATTGCATAAAGCAATTGAGCCTCGATCAAGAAATAATGGAGATAACTTTTGATTTTTGTAGAAAGTTGCATCTGTTATGTTACCGCCCTTAAAGCCAAAAAACCTCTTGTTAAGTTGACACATAAAATAATTTTTTACTTTTGATGAATGTGTCTTAGGAATTACTCCAAACGGGCCGCATGATAGCTCAGTTTGATCTGAAAATGCCATAAAAAGCTTAAAATAATCTCTAAGAGAATCAATATGAGCGCAACGAGGATTCTCTACATTCTGATGAATATATAAATTATTATTTTTTGGATATGCATCTGAGTTCACTGCCTGAATTAAGTCTAAAATCATTCCTGACCTCAGTCTTGCAAATAATTCTAAACACTCTGGAAAGTGTCTAGCATACCAATATGAAGGATTAAATATATCGGTCATTCCCTGATCATAGTTTTGATCATTGCCCCTGTGCAACACTTCAGAATGAAGGGAGTTTGCAAGATATTCGTATTTAACATCATCATTAAAAGAATGCTTAAGCAATGGGTTATTTAAATTTTTAGAAAGAGCCTCTTCTTCCAGTTTAGTGGTTGCAGCACAAAGAATTTCTAACTCGCTTTCATCAAATACATCTTTTATTAGAACATAGCCAAAATCTTTAAACGACTTAACTGCATCTTGAAAAACTACTTTCTCATGAAATGTTGCAAAACTATAAATCATATTTTTTAATTATTGAATTTATTTTTGATAATAAAAGAAAATATTTCACCATCAGGGCAATGAAAGTGATTATATCCTATTTAAGATACTCTAGACTACTCCATACCTTTTGAAATGATTCAATAATTAGTGAGATATCTTGATTTGTTAAATCATGCAGACACATTTCATAACCTAAAAAAGTATTTTCATGTAAATTTTCTGCAATTGGACATATGCCCTTTTCATAGCTGATGTCTTTTCTACAAAAATTCTCTGTCCAAGGAAAACCATTAGACCCGTAAGCAATTTTTTTTTGAAATATTGGAAGCATATGAACATTAACATACCCTTGAATAAGTCCAGTAATACCTTCAGCAGTCAAAGCATCAAAAATAACCTGTCTAGAAATCCCTAGCGCATCAAGATCAAGCACTAGTGGCAGAATATAAAAAACATTTGAGCAGTCATCTCTAACCTCAGGAACATGCAAACCTTTAAGATGTTTTATTCCATTAATAATTTTATGAGCTGCACTCTGCCTTGAAGAAACGAAATTTTCAAGCTTCTTGAGCTGCTCAATACCCATAGCACATTCTACTTCCCCAAGCCTAAAATTATATCCGACCATATTTGAAAGATTTGTGACTCCCATGCCCTCAACAGCAGCCTCTGCATGATTGCGAATTAAATGCATTCTTCTAGCTAGCATATCGTTATTAGTTACTAAAATACCGCCCTCACCTGTATGGATATGTTTATGATAATTTAAGCTATAACCGCCAATACTTGCTAATGTTCCTGCAAAATTGTCTTTGTACTTAGCTCCAGGAGATTGGGCTGTATCAGAAATAATCTCAAGATTATATTTTTTTGCAATTTTACTTAAGGACTCTATGTCAGCGGACCTACCAAAGATATCGATCGCTAAAATTGCCTTTGTATTTTTAGATATATTTTTTTCAACAGACTCTGGATCTATATTGAAAGTTTCTGGATTAATATCAGCAAAAACTGGAATCGCATTCCAGTGAAGTATGGCCGTTGCAGAAGCGCACATTGTCCACGGCGATACAATTACCTCATCTCCTGGCTCGATATCTAGAGCCCCTACAGCTGCTATTAATCCAGATGTCCACGAATTTACTGTAATGGCATGCTTAACACCAAAATATTTTTCACAAGCTCTTTCAAACTCTTTGACTTTTGGGCCGCCGTAAAAGTCATCACTATGAGATCCTAAAAATTGTGATAGAACTCCGGTTTCAATAACTTTTGATGCAGCTTCAAGCTCCTCAATACCTATAGAGTTATACTTTTTAAATTCATAATTTATAGTTTTCAAGCCACCAAAAATTGCTAATTTATTACTCATCATGCTCTCCTAATGAATGAATGTGTTTTAGCGTAGATAATGCATCTCTGCCAGAGCTCAAATTATAATCTATTCCATCAAGTGCATTAGCAATTTCTTGATAAACATTATATTGATATTGATTCATGCTACTTGGAATAATTGTTGGCTCAGTAGATAGCCTGAATTCATCTTTTAGAACTGGATCAGGGACGATGGGATGCCAAGAGATTTGCTCGCCTCCATTGCTATAAGATAATCTTCCAGATGGTCCAATAAGTTCTAATGAATTATATGTAGCCGACTGTTCAGAACAGGCACAAAAAATAACTTCTCCCAAGTCGAATCTTGCAAGAAAATCATATTCTTGATCAGCTTGATTCCATAAATGACCTTCAGATAAAACATTCATTTTATTAATAGGTCCGAGCCAGTATTCCAAAAGATTGAGAAAGTGACTTCCATTATTCATCAATCCTTTTGTGTACCACACAAAACCTTTGAGAGGAGTTTCAATTATTGATTCATTAATAAGTCTCTTTACTTTCAATGCACCAATGTCACTTCTACGCATATAATTAACAAAAAGCAAAATATTTCTTTGATGACATTTTTTTAATATTTTATTTGCTTCATCTAGATCATAATCTAATGGTTTTTCACATAAAATTAATTCGGGATTTTGGTATTTCAGTACAATATCTAAAATTTTTCCATGGGTATTGCTTGGTGTAGCAATAATTATTACTGAAGCATCATTAGAGATGAAAGCTTCTTTAATGGTCTTTAGGGCAGGAACTTTATACTTCGCAGAGAATTTCTTTCTAAGCTTTTCTGAAGGGTCTACTCCTGCAACTAAATTAAATTTTTGATGCTGGGAGATTGCTTTAGCATGTGTCAGAATAAATTCACCTTCGAGCTCCAGATCATAACCCATACCAATTTGACCAAGCCCAATTAAAATGCAGTCTCTAACCATTATAAATTATTGCACTCCATTGAACTAAGAAACTCAATTTGAGAATGAGGCAAAATACATTTTCTTCCCATTGGAGGAATGCTGCTTACTACTCTCTTATCTGCCATTAAAGCTATAACCATTGCCATTGATTCGCATCCTACTACTAAATTAGCTAAATTTATATCCTCCAATAGATCGCGTGATTTAGAAATCTCAATTGGAACCGAGGTAAAGTCATTTACCCAAGTATATTTATCCAAAGACTCTGAAGGATGAGGTCTTAACATAATTTTTTTAATATTAAATAAATCTAAGTTTTTTAAGAAAAATTTTAATGCTTCTTTTTCGTTGTAATTAAAAAAGTTCTCATCCCCGAATTGAATTTTGGCTGGTTCGCTAATTGGCTCACACACATAAAGAGCTGTTTGATAGGGTTTCTTAATAGGAGATTTAAGCAATTTAAGCTTGTTTATTATGTCAACAAAGTATTCATTAGTTTTCTGTTTAACAGAAATATTATAAAATACTCTTTCTGCAATCTCTTTTGCATATATATCGCCAACCCAAATTTCATCAGGATAGATAAAATCATTTTTATATATAAACCTCTCCTTATAGCTTACCCAATGATCCAAAAATGAAATAGATTTTTTATTTTGTTGTCTAGCGATTTGGATTGCTTTATTTTCTATATCAGATTGCCAGCTTGTTCCAGTCAATAGCCATTCAGAATCTGAAATAACTTTTAGAAGATTGCCTTCGCTATAACTTTTAAACTTCTTGATAAAAATATTTTTTGCTGGGCCCTCAACGTAACAAGAAAATTGAATATCATTATTCCTAAGCCAACTACTTATTATTTCAGCACCGCCGGCATCGTGACATACTACGGCTACTTTATTCATTGTTCTATGTATCGCCTTTTCTAATTACAGATGCATTTATTTCAAGTAACTCTTTATTTGCTCTAAGAAAATCTATAACCTCGCCGCAAGAAAAAATAGGATTATCTTTTTCAAAATAAGAAATGATCTCTTTTAGGAGCTTATAATCGGCTTCCTCATCTAGCGTTAATCCCAATTCTGGCCAGTATAATTCAGGAGGAGACAGGATGTTAATTCTTGAAAAAATATCTGCATTATTCCTTATATGTAAAGTGACATGCTCTCTGTCAAGCATATCTTTGGTCATGGATGCAGACTTAGCTAAGACATCTTTACGAAATACTTGGACATCCATACCATCAGGGTAGCTCCTTATATTACCATTGCTAACATAGTCAACATCATTGTTCTGAAAAATTGCAATAGCCTGTTCTATAAGCTGAGGATCGATGATTGGACAATCGCCTGTTATTTCTACAATTATTTCAGCGTTAAAAAATATAGCAGCATCCAAAACTCTTTGCATAACATTTTCTTCACTACCACGAAAGAAATCAATGCCTATGTTTTGAGCATGTTCCACCAGAATATCATCTGCATCATTGGTGGTGGTGGCTAAAATAATTTTGTCTAATGATGAGCAAGTTCTCAGCCTCCTCACTAAGTGCTCAAGCATAGAAATGCCTTCAGCTAAAAGCAAAGGCTTTCCAGGGAGTCTCGAGGAAGTCATCCTGGCTTCAATTGTTGCTATGATACTCATATTACCTCAAGCAATAGACTTTAAAATAATTCGCATGATTTTATAGTTTGCTGATAAAGCTGTCCCAAATCTTGATTTACCCTCTCTATCGAAAGTTTTTAAATGTAATTGAGCGATTTTTTTACATTTTTTTGCTGCAAAAAATATTAGTTCAGTCCCAACAGAAGAGAATGAATCAAAATAACCTAATTCTTTATAAATATCTATTTTATAAGCCTTCATGCCACATAATGGATCTCTAATTCCCCATCTAACAAAACTGAATAAAGCAAAAATATGTTCGGCAATTCTTTGCTTTCTATCTCTAATTCCAATTACAACATCTGCTCCATTATCAAGCTCGTTAATAAAACTTGAGATAAGCGATGCATCATGCTGACCATCTCCATCAATTGTTAAGACATAACTAAAATTTTTTGAAGAAGCTAATTTAAAGCCTGATTCAATTGCAGTTTCATATCCTTTATTTGTGGAGTGTTGAATGACAAGAGCGTCTAAGGAAGTAGCTTTGGAGTTTGTTAAATCAGTTGATCCATCATCAACTACAATTGGGACGCAAATATTTGAAACGGATTTAATAACTTCTTCAATTGATGCCTCTTCATTATAGGCGGGTATAATACATGCTACTCGAGATCTTTCCACTTTATATGCTCCCCTGCTTTGATTTCAATGGAAACTTTTTTTCCTAAAATGTTTTCTAGCTCATTTGGCTTTAGTGCATCCTTTGGGCAAGGTCTCAGCGCCTCTGTATTTTCATTTGTTATCTTTTCCCCTATTGATAAATCAATTTTTGCACGAATAGATCTTCTTTGAAGAACAGCTGTTTCCAGTTCATTTTCTTCAACTCGCTTAACGCCATTCCCAAGACTTAACTCAAGTTCTCTAGTTCTATCTACCATTTCTTTCCAAGTTACTGGGTCCATTGAAAAGCCATGATCAGGGCCATCCTGATTAGTATTACTTGTAAAGTGCTTCTCTATAGCTGAAGCTCCAAGAGCGACTGCTCCTAAGACAGTTGTATGCCCAGGAGTATGATCTGACAGGCCAAGAACCATGCCGGGATACATTTGTTTGAAACTATTTAATACATTCAGTTGAATATGTCTAAAATTTTCTAAAGACCCAGTATAATTAGTATTGCATTGCATCAACGAGAATTGAGGATTAATCTCACAAGCAGCTTCAACAGCCTCAACCACGTCATCCATTGAAGATGCACCTGATGCCAAAAAATATGGCTTATTCTTTGATGCTATGTATCGAATTATTTCTTTCCATGAAATATCACCAGAACCTATTTTATAAGCTGGCATAAATGTATCCACCTCATCGACGAGCTCCTTTGAATATGGGCTTGTAAAAAAGCTTATTCCAGCTTTTTTGCATTCTTTGCTGAGAGTTTGTGTCCAATCTCGATTAATGGAAGCGTCATCATAAACTTCAAATACTGATTTTTTCCATGACGCCTGATGCGACTGCTGATTGCCAAGTGATTTAAATCCAACATCACTTACTATAGTTGCAGCTGTGAAATGCTGAAATTTGGCAGCATCACTTCCTGCCTCTGCGCAAAGATGTATTAAATCAATTGCTTTATTTAGATCACCATCATGATTAGCTGCAATATCTGCAATAAAGTATGTAGGATAGCCCGAGCCAATTTTCTTTCCCTCTATTTCTAAATATGAGTTATATTTCATGATTGCCTCTTGTAAATGATTTATAAATTAATTATATAACTTGAGATATTTTGATTCCATAATACTTAAATTTACTTGCTATCATAGCTTATAAATTAAAATTGTTTTTTATATTTCATGATAAGTTACCTATTTCAAAATAATTTTTGTTGTTAACATTGAATTACATCTAATAAATAATGTTTACTTATGTTTTATAGATCAGAAATAGATGGCTTGAGAGCGCTGGCCGTAATACCTGTAATATTTTTTCATGCTGGATTCAATAGTTTTAGTGGCGGCTTTGTCGGGGTAGATGTATTTTTTGTTATCAGTGGATATTTAATATCAGGATTAATTTTTAAAGAAATTGATACTGGAAATTTTAGTTTACTAAATTTTTATGAACGAAGGGCCAGGCGATTATTGCCAAGCTTATTTTTTATAATGTTAATGACACTCCCAATCGCATTATTGGTTTTGGTGCCTAGTGATCTAATAAATTATTTTGAAAGTCTTGCGGCTGTATCAATATTTGGTTCCAACATATATTTTTTATTAGGGATGGAGGGTTATTTTTCTGAGGCTGCTGAACTGAAACCGTTGCTTCATACTTGGAGCCTTGCTGTTGAGGAGCAATACTATCTTCTTTTTCCATTATTTATCTTTTTAACTTGGGGTCTTGGAAAAAGAGCTCTTATCCTAACTCTTGTTCTTATTTTTTGCTTGAGCTTAATTTTGTCTTACTGGGGGTCTCATAATCATCCTTCAGCAACATTTTATCTTCTTCCAACTAGAGGATGGGAGTTGCTTCTTGGAGTTTTCGCTACATTCTACCTCAGGACAAATCCTAAGATGCCCAGTAAATTCCTTCAAAATTTTCTTGGTTCTTTTGGGTTATTTTTAATTGCATTTTCAGTAGTTGTATTTGATAAAACTATTCCATTTCCTGGATTACATGCATTAGTTCCAACAATTGGAACGCTATTAATTATTTTGTTTGCTCGTGAGAAGAACTCAATCTCAAAATTTCTTTCAAACAAACTATTTGTAGGTATTGGACTAATAAGTTACAGCGCTTATTTATGGCATGTACCATTATTTGCTTTTACTAGAAATGTGAATTTTCAAGAATTAAGCTTTAGTATAAATCTTTTACTAATTGTCTTAACGTTTTGCTTGGCATACTTGACTTGGAGATTTATAGAAAACCCTTTTAGAAGAAGATCTGAATTTTCTTCCAAGGCAATTTGGTCTATTTCCATTATCGGTAGTACATTTTTTATAATTTTTGGAGTAAGTGCTGCAAAAAATATTAATAATATTGAATACAGAATGGCAGATGATCTTATGAGGAGTAAGCAGATTGTTAGCGCAGATATAGATGAAAGATTATTTATTAAGAATAGAATAGTATTGGAAGACATGAATCCTGATATCATAATAATTGGTTCATCAAGAATGATGCAAGTGGGCAAGAGTCTCACCAATCTTGAAACTCTTAATTTAAGCGTTAGCAATGCCTCCCTTCAAGACAGCGTAGCAATTACAGGATTAGCATCAACACATTTCAACCCTCAAACAATTATGGTTGGTTTAGATCCTTGGCTCATCAATCGCAATTCTAATCGCACTCAATGGAAATCACTGAAGGCTGAGTATGATGAAGAAATTAATAAGATATCATCAGGCGATTCGAATCTATTAGAGACCATAGATATAAAAAGAAATCTTGAAGCAGAGTCATTAAAAGAAAATGGTAAAGCATTAAAACCCTTCTTTTTACTAAGAAACTTTGGCTCATCAACATCTGCCTCAAGATCTTTCAAAGATATTACAAAAAAAGATGGGACAAGAGTATATAACTTATCATTCCAAAACCGATCTACAGATGAAATTTCTAAAGATTTTGATGCATATCTAACACACTCAATTGATAATTACGAGCGATCACCCATGATGCTTCAAATGCTAGAGAATCTAATAACATTTCATAGCAAATCTACTGAGATAATTTTGATGCTAACTCCATATCACCCAGATCTATATAAAAGATTTCTTAAAGAAAAACCAGAATTACTTCAAATTGAAAAAGATTTTAAAGAATTAGCAGATCTGTTAAGCATAAGAATTGTCGGATCTTTTGATCCTCGATTTAATTCATGCAAAAAATTTGAGTTTTTTGATGGTATTCATGCTAAAGAATCATGCATAAAGAAAATATTAGATAGCTGACTAATCCTAGTTAGCTATTTTAAGAAATATAGCCAAGGCATAGGATGCTTAGATTGAGCTGCTATCCATGTCAGCAAGAATCTTACCAACATTGATAAGGCAAATGCTATTGCGGCTCCTTGCATACCATATAGTTTAATAAAAATAAGCAATAAGCCTACGTTCAAGCATCCGGAGACAATTGTTACCCAGGAGAGTATAGACGTCTTTTTTGAATAATATATATATGGATTTAGCATTGAATACATACCACCAATTGAGTGGCCAAGAGCCAGCCAGCCAAAGACTATACCAGCCTCAGCATAATCAGGACCAGCCACTATTCTTACTAAAATTGGACCCAGCCAAAAGGCAAGTGGAGCAGTAAGAATTATTACAAAGAACCAAATATATGTATATTTTACAATAAGAATCTTATCATCTATTTGATCTAGTTTTAGTTTTTCAAAAAGCCATGGCCAAAATGCTTTGTTGATCGCCTCATGCACTAAAACAACTAAAGTAGCGAGTTGAGCTGCCAGCATATAAATTCCAGACTTACCAATTCCGAGCTCACCGGCAATGATGAAACGGTCTATCATTGTTAATAAAAAAACCCCTACTATGTGAGGCATTAATGGAATTCCAAAACTTAGTGCTTCTCTTATATGCTGCGGATTCCAAGAAAAAAAATTTAACAGGTTATCTTTTACTAAAAGAATAATTGAAATTGCTGCCAAGAACCCACAAATAATTACCTGAGCATAAATTCTTCCCAATGCATCAAAGTTTAAAAATGCCACCATAATTACTGCAAAAATCACAACTAATGAAGATTGAGAAATTTGCATAAAAGAATATGCAAACACTCGCTCTCTCACTTGCCATTGCCCAAGTCTAATTTGAATAACAACAAGTGAAACAGATACAAATATTGCATAAAAAATATAATCCAAGGAGACGCCAAGGAGAGCAGATGCTTGATTTCTATATATTAAAAAAATAGCCGTGGTTAATGCAGTAAGCAAAATACAAATTTGAAAACATGCCCCAATAAAATTGCCTAATTTATTTGACGCCTCGCCATCAAAAAATTTTCTATCTGATGCCCCTGCCATAGTAATGCCAACAAAAGCACTTAATGCCATGTATAAAGTCTGAAATATTGCAACCTCACCATAACTCTCTACAGAAAGAAATCTTGTGAGTACAGGCAAAAGTAAAAAAGGTATCAGTCCATTTAAAATATTAGCTCCAAAATAAGTCGAAGCATTTTTTAAAAAATTATTTTTAGGCATTAAGGTTTTCTATGTACCAAGCAACAGCTTCCTTAATACCTTTTTCAACGTTATGAGTTGGATTATAGCCGAGAGCAAGCCTTGCCTTAGAAATATCTGCTAATGAATGTTTTACATCTCCCTCACGAAAGTCTCTAAATATTGGCTCCCTCAATAATATTGTGGAATCAGTCATTTGAAGGTTTTGAGATATCAATTCAAAAAGCTTAATCAGTGTTGTTTGCTCGCCTGCAGCTATATTATAGATTTGATTTACAGCATCAGCGTTTTGGGTAGTAGCAGCTAAAATATTTGCCTGAACAACATTATCAATAAAAGTGAAATCTCTACTAGTGGTTCCATCCCCATTAATAAATACGTCTTCTCCACCTATCAATGCTCCAACCCATTTAGGTATTACAGCAGCGTATGAGCTGTTAACTGTTTGCCTTCTCCCAAAAACATTAAAGTACCGCAAACCGATGGAATCTAAATTATAGGTATGTTTGAAAACTCCTGCATATATTTCATTTACAAGCTTAGTTACTGCATATGGACTTAGTGGTTTCCCTATAACGCTCTCTTTTTTGGGTAGGTCAGGATGATCACCATATGTTGAACTACTGGCTGCATAAATGAACCTTTTTACACCTATGTCTTTAGCTGCAACCAGCATATTTAAAAAACCTGTTATATTGCTGCTATTCGAATTTATGGGATCTGATATGCTCCTTGGAACTGAGCCAAGAGCAGCTTGATGCAAAACAAAGTCAATGTCTTTACAGGAAGTCTTACATAACAGCTCATCCAAAATATCCCCCTCTATAAATGAAAACCTTTTCCACTGAGAAGAAGTAACATTTTCTTTTGTAGCCTGAATATTCTCTTTGAAACCAGTTGAAAAATTATCAAGGCCAACAACGATTTGATTAAGTTTTAATAACTGCTCAAGTAAATTACTCCCTATAAAACCACCAACCCCTGAAATCATCCATTTGAATTGATTGGATAGGAGGTATTCTTTAGCTTCCTGATAGGCGTTAAGATTCATAAAATTATAGTTGCATATCTGCTTGATCACTAGGAAAGATATTTTTTAAATCATAAATCGCGCATTCCTTCTTTCCAAATTTTCGTATTTGCTCTATTCCTAATTCACGGAATTGATCATGGCCAACTGCTACAATTATCATATTATAGCTATTGAGCTTTATGTCATCTAACATATCAAGGTTATATTCTTTTTTTGCTATTTCTTTGTTAACCCATGGATCATATATATCTACAGATGTTTTTTGTTTTTTCAATGCAGATATAACATCTATAACTTTTGTATTCCTTATATCTGGGCAGTTTTCTTTGAATGTGAGCCCCATGACAAGAATTTTTGCCTGAGTTATATCAATATCTTGTTGAGTAATAAAATTGATTGATTTAGATGCAATAAAGTCAGCCATCCTATCATTTAATCTTCTGCCAGCTAAAATTACTTCAGGTTCATAACCAATAGCTTGAGCTTTGTGAGTAAGGTAGTATGGATCAACTCCTATGCAGTGGCCTCCAACTAGACCTGGACTGAAAGGTAAAAAGTTCCATTTGGTACCTGCTGCTGCTAAAACATCTACAGTGTTTATGTTGAGCCTATCAAAAATAATTGCTAGCTCATTAATTAGAGCTATGTTGAGATCTCTCTGAGTGTTTTCAATAACTTTAGCTGCTTCGGCTACTTTTATTGAAGATGCTTTATGAGTTCCGGCTAAAATAATGGAACTATACAGAGCATCAACCCATGAAGCTATTCTGGGATTTGATCCTGATGTTACCTTGGTAATATCTTGCAGCCGGTGCTCTTTATCACCAGGGTTGATTCTTTCTGGTGAATAGCCCACAAAAAAAGACTCGTTGTATTTCAAAGATGACTTTTCAGCCAGGACTGGAACACATACTTCCTCTGTTGCTCCAGGATATACAGTCGATTCATATATTACTATATCATCTTGCTTTAATACTTTTCCTACCAACTCACTCGCAGCAACTAGTGGCTGAAGATCAGGATCTTTATTTTTGTCAATTGGTGTTGGAACAGTAATTATATAGCAGGTCGCACTTTTGATATCTAATATATCTGATGAAAATAATATATCAGATGATAATAACTCATTCTTATCTGCCTCATTTGTTTCATCTAAACCATCTGACAGTTCATTTATTCTATTCTCGTTAATGTCAAAACCGACTACTGAATATTTCTTAGAAAATTCCAAAGCTAGTGGCAAACCCACATAGCCTAGGCCTATAATTGCTATATTTAGGTTTGATAAATTAATTTCTGACATTCAAAAGCTTTTGTATATATTTAGGGTATTTTTGAGTTAATAAGGACTTCGGGGTATAAATTTTGAAGGCATTATAACAGTTAGAGCGTATTAACAGCCAATACCATTATAGATTATATTATATTTATTGAGCTGATCGGCATCTAAAATATTTCTGCCATCAAATATTAGTTTGTCTTTCAGAAAGCTTAATTTTTTGATATCTGGCTTGGAGAAAAGCTCCCATTCAGTGGCAATGATTAAGCAATCTGAACTATGTAATGCGTCATACATATTTTCAAAAAACTCTATATCACTCAATGAACTTAATACCATTTTTGCATTTTTATTTGCTACTGGATCATAAAGCCTAAGATATTTAACTTCTTTCGATAATTTGTTAATCAGGCTGATAGCCATAGAATCACGGACATCATCAGTATTTGGTTTGAATGATAGCCCCCAAAAACATATAGTTTTATTTTTCAAAGAGCGTCCATAATGCTTCTTTATCTTATTATAGAAATAATCTATTTGTGAATTGTTTAAAGCTAAAACTGTCTTGACAATACTTGGTTCTAACTTAAATTTTTTTTCTAAGTAATAAAGTGCGTTTAAATCCTTTGGAAAACATGATCCACCAAAACCTAATCCAGCATTTAGGAATTGATCACCTATTCTAGAATCTGATCCAAGTGCAGATTTAATTTCATGAATATTGGCGCCTACTTTGTCTGAAAGTTTTGCTATTTCATTAACAAAACTAATTTTTGTGGCTAGAAAAGCATTAGCCGCATACTTGGATAGTTCTGCGGAGGAGACAGACATATAAATCATTTTATTAAATATTTTTTTATCAATAGGGTGATAAATTTCTTCCATAATTTTTCGTCCTTGCGGGGAATCACATCCTATAATTATTCTTTCAGGCTTTAAAAAATCTCTTACAGCAGAGCCCTCCCTAAGAAATTCAGGATTTGAACAGAACCGAAGATTCATTTCTCTATTCGCAAACTTATTATCAAAAAAAGATTTTATGAATTTACCTGTACCTACTGGAACAGTAGATTTTGTTATTAACATAGCACCCGGCTGAATAAATTCAGCTAGGGAATTTAAAACCTTTTTAAGATTTGTAAGATCAGCCTCACCATTTTTCTTGCTTGGAGTATCAACACATATAAAAATAACTTTGTTAACGCAGGCTTGCTTGTAAGAAGTTGAAAACTTTAATCTTTTCTCCTTAAATGATTTGGTAATAATGTTTTTAAGGCCTGGCTCAAAAATAGGTAATTCCAGGTTATTTAAGCCATTGATTCTCTCAACATTTGTATCTAAGGAAATAACATTATGGCCTGCTTTCGAAAAACAGGCCCCTGCAACTAGCCCTACATATCCAGTTCCAATAATTGTTATATCCATATTACTCGTAGTATATTACCGCATTAAAAAAGAAGGAATAACTACACTTTAAGGAAATCTTTAATTTCATGATATGTCTCTTGGACTACATCATTCAATAGCCATCCATTCATATTTATCTCATCAAATATCTTTGAGGAATCCATGCCTAGATTCTTATTTCTAACAAGCTGCTCATCACATGGAGATGGGATTGATCGAACTGTTATAGGTAACGATAATTTTTGAGCAAGGCAATCCAAGAATTCAAATTTTGTGTATGGTTTAAGAGTGCCAATATTAAATATCCCATCCATAGGATTAGAGACAATATAATCAATAATTTTGCATACATGGGAAATATGCAATGATGAAGTATACGCATCATTCCAACCCAAGATTTCTCTGCTCCGATTAACTGAACTTATAAAATGATTTACTATTCCTAGGTTTCTATAATTATAGCCAATAAAGCTAGTTCTCAACACACAAGTATTTGGATGGTAAAGAATGCAATCCTCTGCTTTTAATTTCTGATTAGAATAATTGTTTGATATCAAAATATCAGTGTTCTCATTTGAAAAGTTATTCTGCGACTCATACATAGCGTCACTAGAGATATGAATTAAATTAACATTATTAGGCAAAATCTTAGAAAGAATAAGCGGGAAATTTGCGTTAACAGTCGTAGAGTCAAACGAATTAATTTCACATTCCAATAGATTGGTTTGAGCAATACAATTAATAACTGTTGAAGCATGCTGCATCTTTTTTATTATTTTTTTATTTATATCCCAAACACCACTCTCATTATGGATATGATCCCTTGAAACAGATTCGACTGGAAGACCTTTCTGTTTAAGAAAAGTTAAAAGGTAGTTTCCCAAAAAACCAGTTGAGCCAAAAATAATGATCATTTCTCGTTCTCTAATTCAACCTTCCGAATCCAGAGTGGCAAACCTCTCCATCAAGAAGAGAACCAATAGAATCTTTTTCTTCGCAAGATTTTATTTTAGAAAAAATTTTATCTAGCTCTTCAAGATAATTTTGAACAACTTCTTTAGTGTGCTCTGTGCATGAGTAAACTACATTAGAGGCCAAATATCCTTTTTTTAACATTTCCTGAGTAATAAAAGTTTTATATTCCAGTGAAAATTTACTATCAATATTAAAACCAGCTAAAGCCGGAATTCCAAAGTGGTTAATTTTTAAATTATGTTTAGTTGCAAGCTCATCCCAAGAATTTTTTATAAATATTCCTTTGCTTGTAATGGTTTCCCAGGACTTTAAATTATTCATAACCTCTAGAGTTTTTAAGGCTGCAACAGGCCCTATTCGCTCTGTCCAAAAAGTACTGCTTATGAAAGTACTTTGAGCTGCTTCCATAATTTCTTTCCTCCCAATAGTTGCAGTAATTGCATAACCATTACCAAGCGCCTTACCAAACATAGCCATATCAGGCTCAACACCAAATTTTTTATGGAGACCGCCAAAAGTTTCCCTAAACCCTGAGGTGCATTCATCAAATATAAGCACTATATTATTATCAGAGGATAGTTTTCTTACCTTATGAAGAAAATCATTTTTTGGCTCTTCGTTTCTCATGACCTCCATCTTAATGGTACCAATATTGTAATTTTTAACTAAATCGGAGAGCTGCTCAAAGTCATTATAAGAAAATGGGAATACAGTATTTTTAAGGCTTGAAGGAACTCCAGTTGGAGATAAGCCTGGTAGCAGATGTTCGTCAAGGCCTTTTGAATTTTCAGAATTTTGAGTATTGTGATTTACAGATAAATACCAATCATGCCATCCATGATATCCACATACTGCAACATTATCTTTTCCTGTAGCAGCACGAGAAATTCTTATTGCTATAGCATTTGCCTCACCACCAGATCGCGCAAATCGGGCCATATCAGCCCAGGGATGAAGATCAATTAATGTTTCAGCAAGATAAACCTCTTCGGGACAATTTAAAGAACTCATGTTTCCTTGTTTAACTACCCTGGTTACCTCTTCATCAACTAATTTATTCCCATATCCAAGAATATTGGTTCCAATGCCCATAATTGACATATCAATATACTCATTTCCATCTAAGTCCTTTAACTTACAGCCATAAGCTTCTTTAAAATATGAGGGCCAATACTCTGGCAAGTATTGCTCAGATCTCTTGGACAAGAGCATATTACCTCCAGGAATAATCTTTTTTGCTCTTTTCCAAAGTTTTTGCCCTTTACCCATATGCATGCCTTCATTTCTTTTAATGAATTTATTGTCAATAAATATATCAGGTTTTTCTTCTTCCAGCTTCATAATATCTTTCCAGCTAAAGTGAATATTTGGAAAAAAGTGTTTGTATATCTTTTGAATAACTAAGAAATCTTCTTGCTCATCTACAGTCCACCTTCTGTCAGAAAAATCTTCTGAATTTGATACAACATCGACTTTAAATTTGCCTGAATTTCTAATATATGGTGTTACATGTTCTCTATCTGATATTGAGATGGCAAAACGATTTGCAATATCAAGAGATGATAATGAGAAAACCTCAACATCTAATCCATCTGGATATGTTGGAGGGTAATTATTTGACACATAATCACAATCAGAAGAATTAAATTTAGAAATAACTTTATCTACCAAAGAAGCATCTATCAATGGGCAGTCACCTGTTATCCTAACAATTGTATCTGCATTGTATTTTTTAGCCGCACTAAAATATCTCATCAACACATCCTCTTCACTGCCCTGAAAACATTCTATTCCCATCTTTTTAACATGATCAACAAGAGGCAAGTTCTCAGCATCCTTTGAAGTTGCAACAATAATTTGATCAATATGCCTGGATTTTGATAATCTTGAAACGAGTAGCTGAATAAGAGTTTGATCTTCTATTCTTTTCATTACCTTATTAGGTAATCTTGTGGAGCCTAATCTTGCCTGGATAACTGCTAAAACATTCATAAACTCTGCCAATTTCCTGGATGCAATAATTTTATATCTGAAGATTCAATTTTCGGAAATGTGTAGTCTGAGATAAATGTTGTGGCATCAAGTATTTCCTTAAATTGTAAAAGGCTATCAACTCCAACAATTACTCTGTCAATTTCATTAATTGACAAGGGATAAGCTAAAGCAACATCCAGTGGATTTAAATTGTTTTTTTGAAGCCAATCTCTCCATGCAGAAAATACCACTACTTTTTTAAATTTTTTATCAAGTTCTGAAAATGGTGTGAGCAATAAGCCCTGTAAAAATGCTGATCTAGTATGAACTATTACATTCATTGCTGATAATTTTTTCAACCATCCTGACTGAAGGATTCTTCGATCAACAAGATTGAATGGAGCTTGAACAACATCAAAATAGAAGTTATCAAATAGAAAGCTTAACTCTTCTGGAGAATAAATCGATATACCAATTTTTTTTAACAAACCTTTTTCTTTGGCTAAATTGACAGCCTCAAAGAGTTTAAAGCCATTTGATCCTTGTAAATCTATTGGATTATGAATAAAAAGAGTATCAATTCTGTCAATATTAAGGTTATTCAATGAGCATTGAATCTCTTTTTCTACCCACGAGAATATATCTATACGAAAATTGGGTATAGCCTTTAATTTCGTATTGACCTTAAAGGAATTAAGATTAGCTTTTCCAAGAATTTTTTCACTATTTCCATAGATTGATGCTGTATCAATAGTGTCTATAGAAAATTCTTTTGCTAAACCAAGGATGGAGTCAGCCTCATTCCATTCAATTGGGGTATTTTTATTTACAATGCCATATTGCATGCCAAATTGTGCAGTTCCAAGAGCTAATTTCATAAATTTTTGAAACGAATGTATAAATGGAACATGCGGTAAATTCAAATACTCTATATTTTTCCTATTTTTGACTCATTGTTTTTGAGCCAAACTTTCAGCTCATCTTCCGACATCCATTCAACATTAGAGCTACTTTCATAAACAAAATCTTCCGCAACCTTAACACCATTTTTTATTCTATTAGGATCGTGCGCCCAATCGTTAATTGATGGGAGAATTTTATAATAATCTTCATAAGAGTAAGTTGAGATTGCATCCTCAATGCCGATCATTTGCTCATGCAGTTTTTCACCAGGCCTAATTCCAACAATCTCATGTTTAGCATCCGGTGCAAGGGTGTTAGCAAGATCTACGATATTCATTGATGGAATCTTCTTTACATAGATCTCTCCCCCAAGCATGTCATCAAAAGCATGCCAAACCAAGTCTACTGCTTGTTCCAAAGAAATCATAAATCGTGTCATGCGGGTATCAGTAATGGGGAGAATTCCCTCATGTTTAATTGAATTAAAAAAGGGGATGATTGATCCTCTTGAGCCCATAACATTACCATATCGAACGACAGAAAACTTTGTAGGTTTTATTCCTGAGTAAGAATTGCCAGCTATAAATAGCTTATCTGAAGCTAGTTTTGTTGCACCATATAAATTAATGGGGCTGCTTGCTTTATCAGTAGATAGTGCAACGACGCCTTGAACCTCAGAATCTATTGCAACGTCAATAATATTCATTGCGCCATTAATATTTGTCTTGATACATTCAAATGGATTGTATTCAGCAGTTGGAACTATTTTCGTTGCAGCTGCATGCACTACATAGTCAACCCCATCTAGGGCGCGATGTAACCTATCTTTATCCCTTACATCTCCGATAAAAAACCTAACTCTTTCATCACCCTCAAATAATTGAGCCATTTCCCATTGCTTCATTTCATCTCTAGAGTAAATAATTACCTTTTTGGGGTTATATTTTTCTAGTGTTAAAGGAATGAAGGAGTGCCCAAAAGAGCCTGTACCACCAGTAATTAAGATAGTTTTATTATTAAGCATTGGAAGGATAAATTAATTTATGTTTTAAATTGTAATATATATATAGTTTTTTCTAAATGGAGGCTGAAGCCGGAATCGAACCGGCGTAAACGGCTTTGCAGGCCGCTGCATAACCACTCTGCCATCCAGCCCTATTTTTTAAAAGTTGCCATTGTATATGAAAGTCCAGTTTGAAGTGTAATTATTAATGCTAAAAATAAAAAGAAATTAGAAATTAATAGTATCAATGAATTATTTATGGCTAACCCGAGTAAATAAAATGAAAAAGTGATGAACTGAATAGAAGTTTTGACCTTCGCCAGAAGAGTTACTGTGGTAGCATTAGAGTTACCTTGTCTAGAATTTAAATCCCTTAAAGCACCAACCCAGAACTCTCTTACAAGCATAATTCCACCAATCATCCCAATATATATACTTGATAATTCGATGCTTAGAGCGAGAATAAGGAATGTTACTAATATTTTATCTGCAATAGGGTCTAATACTGCGCCAATAATGGATTCAAGTTGATACTTTCTTGCAAGGAAACCATCCCAATAATCAGAAATGCTAGCAAGAAAAAACAGAGACAACGCCCAGCCATATAAATCGTAAAAAGTAATTAACAAAAAAATAATTGGTGCAATTAAAATTCTAAAATATGTTAGTAATTGAATTATGTAATTCATGATCTATAAAATATATTTATCTCATTAGCTAGTTTAATACTTATTCCTGAAACCTTACATAGATCATCTACTGAAGCAGACTTAATTGATTGAATAGATTTAAAGTAATTCATAAGATCCTTTTTCTTCTTTGGCCCAAGACCTTTTATATTATCAAGAGATGATTGCTTTATAGACTTATTTTTTTTCTTTCTATTGTTGGATATGGCAAATCTATGAGACTCATCACGAATTTGCTGGAGAAGCAAAAATCCTGAGCTATCTTTTGACATTTCAATAATCCCATCTTTAGAAAGGATTGTTTCTGTAGACCTGACCCTTTTAGATCCCTTTACAATGCTAAGGATCATTGGTGGTTTTTTGACTTGATTTAAAAAAATTCCCAATGCGGCTTCCAATTGAAGCTTGCCCCCATCAATCAGAATAATATCTGGCAATGGATTCATGACTGCTTTATTAATTCTTCTTTCAAGAACATGCTTCATTGAACCCACGTCATTTCCAGATAATTCTTTTGGGATATTAAAAAGCCTATACATATTTTTTTCAGGTCCATGAGAGGAAAACCTTACAGCTGAAGCCACAGCATCCTTGCCACCATGGTGGCTCACATCAAAACCTTCTATGGTCAAATTTTTGTTAGCTAAAGCTAGCTTAGAGATGAGGTCCTTTATTGCAAATGAAAATTTGTCTGCTTGATTGATCCTATTTTCAATTACTTGATTTGCATTTAATCTTCCTAATTTGGCAACTTTTCTGATGTGAGAGTTAAGACTTGCAGAAATTGAAACTCCTCTATCAAATTTCATTTTTATTGCCTGTTTAATAAGAGAAATATTGCGAGGCTTGGTGTTTAAAAAAATTTTCTTAGGCAAAGAGAAGCTATTTTGATAGTAAGAAAATATTAAACTTTGATACAAGTTATCAATGTCATGCAGCTGATTTCCTTTTAAATAGTGAGTTTTAGTACCCCTAATCTTGCCATCCCTGACTGATAATATGCATATTCCAGTTCTATCAAGCTTTGAAACACATGTAAAAAAATCAACACTAATCAAAGAACTATTAAAGGACTGTTCTTGATACAAAATATCTAGGCTTTTTATTCTTTTTTTGATTTCATTCGCTCTTTCAAATTCATGTTGATCAGCAAGTTTTTTCATCTGAGCAATCATTAAAGATTTGGTTTTTTTTCCTGCTGAGGATAGATAATTTTGTGAAGATAATATGTCCCCTTGATAGCTAATCTCAGAAATTAAATTAACGCAAGGAGCTGAACATCTTTGCATTTGGTGTTCAATACATGGCCTGGACCTATTATTGAAAGTTGCATCACTACAATTTCTAATTTGATATATCTTCTGCAAATCTTTAATAGTTGATTTAACGGCTTGAGCGCTAATAAAAGGGCCAAAAAAATTTTTGGAAACAGCATGTTTTGATCTCTTCATGCTGATGCTTGGATATTTATGATCCATTGAAAAATGTATATATGGATATGTCTTATCATCACGCAAGAGAATATTAAATCTAGGTAAATTCTCCTTGATTAAGGATTGCTCTAATAGGAGGGCCTCAGCCTCAGTATTTGTTGAAAATGTTTCAATATCATCTGTAAGAATTTTAATTTGCTGCGTTTTTCTATCCTTAAAAGACCTACCAAAATATGAAGATACTCTTTTTCTTAAATCCTTGGCTTTGCCAATATATATAATTTTATTTTTAGAAAAAAATTTATATATTCCAGGAGTATTTGGAACTCGCTTTAAATCTAATGCCATTAACTAAGAAATTTCTTCGTAATTAGTTTACCGGCAGCAACTCCATATTGATCAAAAGGATTAATTTGAAGCATACATGCTGTTATAAAAACTCGATGCTCCCAAGTTGCTAATAAAAAACCAAGTCCTTCAAGTGAGAGCTTCTTTAAATGGAAAAGATTCACTGGGGAATTGCCGTTTGTTTTTTCAAGTAAATTAACAGACCCTTGTAAGTCTGAAGACAATAAAGCAGCCTGCCCTTTTGCTTGAGCGCTTGATAATGGGCTATTACTTGAGGTTGAGTAAATAATATCGGTACAGAATTCTGCTGTTCCCTGATGCAATAATTGAAAATATGAGTGCTGAGCAGTAGATCCAAAACCTCCAAATATTGTCTGGCCCGTTTCTTTAAATTTGGATTTGGGATTTGCCTTCTTTCCAAGTGACTCCATCTCAAGTTGCTGAATATAACTTGCTAAAGATCGCAATTTCCAATTGTAAGAAAGCACTACTCTATTATTCTTATTTAGCAAATTGCTATACCACAAATCTGAAAATGCTAATATTTTAATAAATTTTTGATATTGACGATCTTTTTTTGCAGTGCCTAAAATCATTTTATCAGCAGAAAGGCCGCCCTTTAAAAATTTAGAAAAATCATTCTCTAATGCTGCACTCAGGGATATAGGTGACCAAATTGAATATCTACCTCCAACTGTTTCAGGAAATGGGACAATACAATTTTCTGTAAATCCAAAAGTTTTTGCTTTTTCTGTGTTTGCTGTAATTACTATTGAGTTCTTTGAATCTCTTTCTGCGCCCAACCATTTTAAACATGAGAGCGTCTCATCTGTTGAAAGTGATTTAGATGAAAAAATATAAAAATTCTTTTGCCCGCTTAATGGTTTTATTATTGAATTAAATTCATCCCTATCAGGCCCAGATACAAAATAGTAATTAAATTTTAATGATTGCTTATTTGTAAACTCTTGAAGCAATTTTGGCCCCTCATACGAACCGCCAATACCAAAAGTAATAATATTCTTGAAACCATCATTTTTAATCCTTTTAATATAAGGCTCTGTAATTTTTTTAAAATTGAACTCTTGCGCTTTTTGATTGATGCGATATTGATGATGTAAAGCCTGTCTATTTTCTGTTTTATTTACAATCTCCCCATCAAAGAGATCATTAATGGAGTCCTTAAGATCTAATTTATATCCCAGCTCATCAAACAATTTATAGTGCTCAGAAGAGAAGCCCTTTAGATAAGGCTGATAATCTAAAAATTCTGATTCAAACTTAAAAGATAATTTTCTTTCGCCATCCTGAGACTTTGATAGTTTCTTTAGATCTGAAAAAATACTTTTAGTAGTTCTATTTTTCACAAATGGAATTATTGAAATTTTGTAATGCTTTAGAAATATCTTCAGCTTGGGTAATTGGTCTGCCTATAACCAAAAATGTCGCTCCATTCTCAATCGCGTCATTTGCGCTCATGGTTCTTGCTTGATCATCTCCTACTTTTATATCTCTAATTCCTGGCGTAATTTTTATGGAATAAGATCCTAAAATTGTATTTGCTAGTTCTAGCTCAAGGGGCGAACAAACTATTCCATCTAAATTTACTTTAATAGCTATTTTAAATAAATATCTTATTTGATCGTCAAGATCATTATCAAATAAAGCTAATGTATCTACCTCATCCAAACTTGTGAGTATCGACACTCCAATCACTTTGGCATTAATGGATTTGCCTGCAAGCATGGCTTTCTTAAGCATCTCTTCACCACCAGATAAGTGAACAGTCAACATATCAATAGAACAATCATGAAAACCTACGATTGTTTCATAAACAGTATTTGGTATGTCATGCAATTTTAAATCTAAAAAAATTTTAAAGCCTCTTAAAGATACTTCCTTCAGAAATGATTTTCCTAGAGCATTAAAAACAACACTGCCGATTTTAATCTTACATAGATTTGGATCGAGTTGATCTAAAATGATATTAGCCAATGTGAGGTCAAATGTATCAATTGCTACAATTATTCTTGGATCAGTCATGTGCATTAAGGAGTTTCTTGGATGCTTTAAAATGCATAAGGGATGTTTCACCCAAATAAGATTCTTCTTTCGTCTTAGGATTAATAAATCTTCTTGGTCTTATAGTTTTTTTTGAGAATGAACCAAAGCCTCTTATCTCAACCTTATCATCTAATGCAACAGTGTTAATAATTTCATGCAACATCAAATCAATTCCTTCGATAATTATTTCATCATTTAAAGATGGAAATTTTCTTGATAGATGAATTGCTAAATCAGATTTATTAAAATTTTGTGCCTGCTTCTTCATGTTTAATTTAAGAAATACTTAGCTTTTGAAGTGGGGCTAAAACGAACTTTATTTTGAGATAGAATCTTGTAATTTTCCATGGTCTTTGGATTTCTTCCGATTCTTTCTTTTGTTGCAAATGTTTTAAAAGAGCCAAATCCGGATAGTTTTAGAGTTTTTTGAGATCTAAGCGTTGTTTTTATAGCTTGAAAAAACTCATCCACGAAAGAATCAGATATATCAACTGAAAGCTTTAATTCTTTTTTTAATATTGCGCTAAGATCTTTTTTGGTCAAAGTCATAGCCTTATTTTAGCATTCAATCTTTTTTCTAAAAGCATCAAAATTGTTTGCATTGATTCATTGATTTCAGACTCTAATAAAGATTTGGAATTACTTTGAAAAGTAAATCCTAATGTCATGCTAACAAAGCCTTCGGGGATATCTTTTCCTTCGAAAGTATTAATAAGACTAAATGAGGTTAGGAACTTAATTGCCCCTTTAGAAATAAAGTTTTCAACATCTTTGTAAGCAATAGATTTATCTATGACAATGTTAATATCTCGAGTTGAAAGGGGGAATTTGCTAGTTTTTTTAATTTTTGGATTAGAGGAAACTAATGAAATTTTTTCAGGATAAATTTCAAATCCATATGCTTGTTTCTTAACTAGCTTATCTGTTACAGAAAGATCTATTTCGCCAATCACTGCAATCTTATTTTTACCAATAAATATATCTAATGCATTTTCATTGAATGGCATTAAAGGACTCGCTTTTTGAAACTCAATATTTTGCAAGCCTAGGGTTTGTAATAATTTAGAGATTTCTGCCTTGAGTGAAAAAAAGTCATATAACAATTCTTTCTGACTCCAATTCTGTTGAGGTTCATGATGATAAATCATCCCTGATAAATGCATTGATTGAGTGAAGCCAGTTTTTTCTTTTTTAAATACGTTGCCAGCCTCGAAAACTTTAATCGATGAATATCCTTTTTTTACATTGCTGTTTACTGCTGTGAATAGGGATCTGAAAAGCCTACCTCTAAGTAATGGCTCGTTCTCATTTATTGGATTTTGAAGTTCAGCAGCCGTCCAATCATTAGAATTTAATTGTTGGAAGGACTCTCTTGAAATAAATGGCATATGCATCAACTCTTTAAAGCCAGAATGGACAAAGCCAAATCTAAGACTGTCTAATACATTATCTTGCCTATTTTTGATGATAGGTCCTGCCTTAGGTTTTGATATAGGTATATTGTCATACCCATACGATCTTAATATTTCCTCGTACAAATCTTCTTCTAGAGAGATATCAAACCTGTGGCTAGGAATATTGAATGTAAAATTATTTTTATCTCTATCAATATCCTTAAAACCTAGATTTTTCAATATAAGAATTACTTGATTTGCCTTTAAGGCTAGGCCTGAAAACTTATTAAATCTTTCTACATCCAATTTCACATTTTTCTTTTTAGTCCTGCGAGAATAAGAGCAATAGAGTGCAACTGAATCGTATTCTGCTATTTGATTTAATAGGAATAGGTATCTTTCTAATGCAAGTTGCTGTATCTCAGGATCTACACCTCTTTCAAAGCGATGAGAAGCATCAGTGGCAAGTCCATACTTTCTAGCTTGATTGACAATAACCTCAGGCCTAAAAAATGCAGCTTCAACAGCTATGTTGGAAGTATTTGATGATACTGAAGATGATTCGCTACCAATAATCCCCGCTATCGCTTGGATCCCAGATTGATCCTGAATTGTTAACGATGAAGCCCGAACATCTTTAACATCACCCCCAATAACTGTTACTGAAGTATTGTTTTCTTTAGGAAAGCGAACATTAATTGGTAGATCTAACTTAGCCATATCAAATACATGCATAGGCGCACCAATTTCTAACATTACATAGTTGCCTAAATCAACCAAAGGATTGATTAATGGAATTCCGGCAGACTCTATAAAGCTTTGCTTTTTAGCGTCTAGATTATTTATTTTCTGCAAACCATGAATCAGCATTAAATGATAGTTGCCACAACCAGAAGAATCAATTTGATTAATAACTGTCTTATCTTGGATCGGTTTTTTTAATGATGAAGTTTCTAGTTTTCGGCTAGGTTTTGTTGATTGATATGCATAGAATTCTCTTTCCAGTCCCTTAAGTGATAGCACATCTCCTCGATTTGGAGTGATGTCAAACTCTATTAGATTTCCTTCTATCTCGCACTCAAAACCAACTTGTGTAAATACATCGCTAAGTTTTTTTTGACTAAGCTTTGTATTAAGAAAATTCTTTAAATATGAATATTGAATTTTCATGATGGAAATTGATTTAAAAAATCTAGATTGGATGAATAAAATTCTCGGATGTCTGTTACTCCGTAATAAAGCATAGCTAATCGCTCAACCCCCATACCAAAGGCAAAACCACGAAATTTTTTTGTGTCTATGTTGCAACCATCTAATACATTAGGATGAACCATTCCACATCCTAGAATCTCTAACCATCCTTGTTTTCCAAATTTTATATCTACTTCTGCTGAAGGTTCTGTAAAAGGGAAATATGATGGCCTAAATCTAACTTCCATTTTTTCATTAAAAAAGTCTTCTAAAAAGTCGATTAAAACTCCTTTTAAATCACCAAAGGTTACGTCCTCATCAACTACCAAACCCTCAATTTGAGTAAACATTGGTAGATGTGTTGTATCAGAGTCACATCTATATACTCTGCCAGGAGACAACATATATAAGGGTAGATCTTCTGAAAGCATTGCATGCACTTGAGTATTTGAGGTATGCGTTCTTAATAAATATTCTAACTTGCTATTAGAGCTGAGATAAAAAGTGTCATGCATTTGTCTTGCAGGGTGATTTTCTGGAAAATTTAATGCTTCAAAATTGTAAAAATCTGTTTCTATCTCATTTCCAGAAAAAATTTGATAATTTAATGGAGTAAAATAGTTAATAATTTTTTGTGAAATTTTAGTTATTGGGTGCTCAGAACCAACCAAAAAGGGGTCAGCAGGAAGAGTGACATCTAATTTCTTAATGTTACTTTTGCCCTCTATATCTGCAAGAGAGGTCTCAAATAATTTAGTTAATTTATTCTTAAGAACATTTAACTCTTTTGCGGCAATGACTTTTTGATCTGATTGAAGATCTCTAAGCTTTGAGAATGCGTTAACAACAAAAGACTTTTTACCAAGATATTGAGCTCTTAGTTGAAAGAATTCAGCCTTTGATTGAATGGATTTTAATTTGAGCGCGGCTGTTTCAATTAAATCCTGAGGGATTTGCATGAGAACATTATACCCTGACTTTTTCTACGATTTTCTTAAAAGTATCAGGATCAGAAAATGCAATTCCAGCTAAAGATTTTCTATCTAGTTTTATATCTGCCTTGGAAAGCTGATTAATAAATCTGCTATAAGAAACTTCTAAAGGTAACAAGGCAGCAGAGATCCTTGAAATCCATAGTGAACGAAAAGTACGCTTTTTATTTCTTCTATCTCTAAAAGCATATTGTAAGGCCTTAACATTAGATTGCTTAGCAGTCTTAAATAACCTGCTTCTTGCGCCATAATGTCCCTTGGTCGCTTTTAAAACCTTCTTATGTTTTGCTTTTGCAGCTAATGATTTCGTTACTCTTGGCATGATATTTAAATGTTATATAGAAGTTTTTGCGCTATTTTCTTTGTCTCATCAGCCATCTTGATCATGCCGCGATTATGACGTTTTCTTTTAGTGGTTTGCTTAGTCAAGATATGAGCGCGAGAAGCACTTCTTCTTTTTAAACCACTACCAGTAGCCTTGAAACGCTTTTTTGCACTTGAATGTGTTTTTAATTTGTAGCCCATAATTATTTCTTTCTTATTTGCGAGAGAACCATCAACAACTGCCTGCCTTCAAGAGATGGCTCTTGATCAACTTGAGCAATATCTTGGAGGTCTTCTCTCAAACGATTTAAGAGGTCAAGACCTAAATTACTATTTAAAATCTCCCTACCTCTAAATCGAACGCTGATTTTAGTCTTATCTCCGTCATTAATAAAGCTTTTTATCTTTTTTAATTTAATATTGTAATCACCTGTATCAGTTGTTGGACGAAACTTAATCTCTTTTAGTGACTGCTTTTTTGGTTTTTTAGAACCGCCAGTACTTTTTTTCTTTTCAAATTGAAATTTACCAAAATCCAATAGTTTGCATACTACTGGCTGTGCATCAGAGGGGGAAACCTGAACTAGATCAAGACTTTTTTTATTCGCCTCATCTAAAGCCTCATCAATGGCCAATAATCCAATTTTTTCTCCATCAGAGTCAATTAACATAACCTCTTTTGCATAGATTTTGTGGTTTATAGGAGTCGTTGATTTTTTCTTCAAAGCGATAGCTAGAGACCTTATATGGTAGGAAAGAGATTAATCAAAGTATCTTTGATTTGAGAAATGAATTATTAAGTGACTTAACATTGAGATGGATTTTATAGCATTATTCATGAAAAGAAAACATTCTTATGGCTGAAGAAATCGTTCTACCCATTCGATGTCTTGTTGCTCAAAGACATGCCTTTTATTTAATCTATTTTCATGACCTTGCCAAAACTCAAAATAATAAGGAGTGAAAGAATACCCGCCCCAGAAATTTGGTCTTGTCGTTTCAGATGTCATAGCCTCTAGCTTCTCATTAAAATTTTTTGTAACTTGATCAAATGATTCAATAGTTTGAGATTGATTGGAGCTTAAGGCTAAGGCATTTTTTTCTTTGGTCCTGCCTTGGAAATGCTCATCTGATAATTCAGCAGATGTTTTGCAGATTTTTGCTTTCATTCTAATTTGAGTATTAATGCTTGCCCAGTAAATAAGAATTGAAACTTGGCTGTGAGACTCAAACTGACTTGCTTTAGGAGAATGGTAATTTGAAAAAAATATCCACTCATTATTGGCAATATATTTTAGATTTACATACCTTGCTTCAACTTCGTTTTTAATCTGGTTATATGATGAAACAGCAATCGCTTCTATACCCTTTTGATCATTGTCTAAGGCTTCCTGATAAAGAGATTGAAAATGAATATAGGGTTTTTCAGAATTTAGATTAAGAAATTTGATCATGCAAAATGAGATGTGATGGTGCCCAGAGCCGGACTTGAACCGGCACGAAGTTGCCTTCGAGGGATTTTAAGTCCCTTGTGTCTACCAATTCCACCACCTGGGCAATTAGTTTGTTCGATCAATAGGTTACTTGCTTTAGGTATTCTAAAAAAATTAAGCACTAAGCTTAAGTGAAATCCTTTCTCTTTCAGCATCAATTCCAAAAATGATACAAGAAAGCTTGTCACCCTTTTTATAATTTTCCATTGCTTTAGCGGGATTTTCATCTTCAGTAATATCAGAAAGGTGAATCAAGCCATCTATGTCGCCCTCTAAACCTACAAAAATACCAAAATCAGTTACGGATTTAATGCTGCCTTCAACGGAGTCACCCAATCCATACTTGTTAGCAAATTCTGTCCAGGGATTAGCTTTTGTTTGTTTTAAGCCAAGAGAAATTCTTCTCTTATCATGATCAATCTCTAAAACCATGACCTTGATTTTTTCTTCTAAATCAACAACCTTTGATGGATGTATATTTTTATTAGTCCAATCTAGCTCTGATAAATGTATTAATCCCTCAACGCCCTGTTCAAGCTCAGCAAAGCATCCATAGTCTGTTAAATTTGAAACTGTAGCCTCATAAACACCGCCAACTGAATATTTGCCTTCAATTGTTTCCCATGGATCATTTTGGATCTGCTTCAACCCTAATGAAACGCGAAGTTTTTCTTTATCAAAACTTAATATTTTTACATCAATTTCTTGACCAAGGCTTAAAACCTCAGACGGGTTAGTAACCCTTGACCATGAAATATCAGTTATATGCAATAAGCCGTCTAGACCTCCCAGATCAACAAAGGCACCATAGTCAGTTAAGTTTTTGACTACTCCTTTAACGATTTGGCCTTCATCAAGATTTTTTAACAACTCAACTTTTTCGGCAGAATTAATTTTCTCTAAAACAGCTTTTCTTGATAGAACAACATTATTCCTTTTGTAGTCTAACTTAATAACTTTAAATTCTTGAACAGTATTCTCAAGCTCTGGGGCTTCCTTGACAGGTCTAATATCTACAAGTGATCCAGGAAGAAATGCTTTAACAACATCAACCTCAACAGAAAAACCACCTTTAACTCTTGTTAGAACCTTTCCTTCAACAAATTCTCCGGTCTCTAAGGCTTCTTCAAGCTTTTTCCAAGTTCCAATTTTTCTTGCCTTTTCACGGGAGATTCGAGTCTCTCCATATCCATCCTCAACTGCCTCTAAAGCAACTTGGACTTCATCGCCAGATTCAATTTGAATAGATCCATCATTATTCCTGAACTCATCTAAGGAGATGACTCCCTCTGATTTTAATCCAACATGGACTGTCACCCATTCCTTATCAACATCTAAGACAACTCCTGTGACAATGGAGCCGGGTTGCATTTCTAGTGTGCTTAGACTTTCATCTAATAGTGCAGCAAAGCTTTCTGACATATTTTTTATACTTCCTTGGTATGTTCTTTATAAATTTTTAAAACTATTTCTAATACTTCTTGAGGAGTCAGATCAGAGGAATTCACTTCAATGGAATCATCCGCTGGCATCAAAGGAGATATTTCTCTTGCCTTATCTGCTTCATCTCGCAATCTAATATCTTCAATTAGATCGCGCATATTAACGCCTTGACCCGCATTCTGCAACTCTAAAAACCTTCTCTTTGCTCTTACTTCTGCATCAGCAACTAAAAAAATTTTAGTCCCAGCATCTGGAAATACAACAGTGCCCATATCCCTGCCATCCGCAACCAATCCATTGTCACTGGCTAGGTCTCTTTGAAAACTAATTAAGTTATCTCTAGTTTCTTTTAAACTGCTCAATTGAGATGCTGATTTAGCTATATTTTCATGTCTAAGGGTTGAAGTAATATCTGTATTATCCTCAAAAACATGCATCTCATGATCAATGCTATCAATTTTTAAATTGGAAAAGAGGTTCTTTGCAGAAGAATGATTTTGACCCTGATCAAAACAATATGAATATGCTCGATAAAGTAAGCCGCTATCTAATAAAATAAAATTGAGTTCTTTTGCTAATGCTTTAGCAAGCGATCCTTTGCCAGATGCAGATGGGCCATCAACAGTAATAATATTATTATTTTTCAAGCTTATATCCTATAGAAGAAATTAACTCTATGAAATCAGGAAATGATGTAAAAATATTTTTACAATCCTTTACTGTAATTGGTTTTGAACATTTCAAACCGGCAATCAAAAAACTCATAGCAATCCTATGATCTTCATGAGATTCAATAAAAATATGTTGCTCAATTAAAAGTGTATTTGGGCTTCCCATAATACTCATCCCATCTTCAAAATTTTTATGTGCTACTCCAAGTCTAGTGAAACCATCAGAAACAGCTTTTAGCCTGTCTGATTCCTTGACTCTTAACTCTTCTGCATCTCGAATTATTGTCTCACCCTCTGCAAATGCAGCTGCAATAGAAATGATAGGAATTTCATCGATAATATTTGGAATAATATCCCCAGAAAGTTCCACGCCTTTTAATATAGATTTTTTAATTATTAAGTCAGCGCAAGGCTCTCCTGACTCTAGTCTTTGATTTCTTACCTCAATATCTGCACCCATATTTTGCAAAGCTTGCAACACTCCTGTTCTTGAGGGGTTCATTCCAACATTTGTAATTTCTAGCCCTGGTGAATCACTTATTAAGGCGGCTACTATTAAAAAAGCAGCCGAAGAAATGTCACCCACCACTTTATAATTTTTAGCATGCAAATGATTGGAGGGTGCCAATTGAATAATATTCTTACTTCCCTCAGATGCAATTTCTATATTTGCACCAAAGTTTTTTAGCATTCTTTCTGTATGGTCTCTTGTTTGAATAGGTTCAATAATTTCAACGCCGGCCCCTGAAGCTAGGCCAGCCAATAAGATGCTTGATTTTACTTGAGCACTTGCCACTGGCAACTCATATCTGTATTGCTTTTGAAGTGATGTTGCCGATATTGAAATGGGTAACTTACCGCTTGATGATTTAATGTTGGCACCCATTTCGGTTAATGGGTTTATTACCCTGCTCATTGGTCGAGAAGACAAAGACTCATCACCACAAAAAGAAAGGTTTAAACCAATTCCAGAAGTCAGACCCAGCATAAGACGCAGGCCAGTCCCAGAATTCCCAAGATTAAGTAGCTCATCACAATTTTGAAAAATATAATTTCTTTTACACAAATGAACCAAGCCATTTTCATCAACTGTAATGCCGGCTCCAATTTGATTGAGGGCATTCATTGTTGAAAGCGGATCTTCTGCATGCAAG
>CABWYS010000006.1 GCA_902509555.1 uncultured SAR86 cluster bacterium | reverse complement strand
TTTGTATGCATACGGATACAAACAAATAGGCTTATAAGCTCAGTCGAGATAACATCCTGTTTACACCGAGAGGGTCGGCAGTTCGAGCCTGTCATCACCCACCAATCAGACAAAAAAAAGCCCAGAAAAAATCTGGGCTTTTTTATTTAAGCTATTAACTTAGTCGTTATCACTAACGGCAGCAACATATATTGCTAAACCGAATGCGATTTTGTTTAAGAAGTCAGCTAAGTTATAGATAAGGTTAGCATTTGCCATATCAGGATTTGCTCCCATACCTAAGTAATAACCAATTGGATATATAGCCCAACCGACAGTCACAATCAAACGAATTGTGCTAAATGCCTGTTGTGCAGCTACGTTACCGCTTGATGCATTTAACTTACCTGCTTCTCCAGAGAAGATCTCATAAATTATATACAACCAAGCCGCCATTCCAATTACAAAACAAATCATTGCATTAGAACCTGTTTCACCCATAAATCCAGCTATGAGCATAACAAGTGATGCGCCTAATAGTCTCCAGAAAACGCCTGAGCCAACATTAGTACAGACTTTTAGGATCAAATAGAACTCAATAATTTGAAGTGGAACGGTAATTAGCCAATCTATGTACCTATATACGGTTGGAGATGTACCGGTATCAACCCATACGCCTCTCATATATAAATAGTGCCAAAACGCCACACCAGTAACTAATCCAGCTACTGACAATGATGTTTTCCATTTACCTTGAACAACATCTCTTTCTGCAAAAAAGAATACTGTAGCTGCAAGCATTGCTGCAGTTACAAGCCAGAAAGAAATTCCTGTGAGATCACTGGTTGCAAGATCAGTAGTTGCAGCAAAAGTCGGCATACTGGTCAAACCAATGAGAGCAAAGAAATATTTCATAATAACTCCATTTTTTATTATTTTTAACTCTCCCCCATGGACAGTTCAGATAGCATATCAAAAATTAAAGTTTTGAGTAAAATTATCGTTATTTTCTTTTCATTTAATTTGACAAAAGTATTGCTTAAAGGTACACAAAAAAAAGTTGCAGAAAAATTAAAAAAAGCTATCATTCACAAGCGTTCGCGGTCCGGTAGTTCAATCTGGTTAGAACGCCGCCCTGTCACGGCGGAGGTTGCGAGTTCGAGTCTCGTCCGGATCGCCATTTAAATAAAATATGAGCAGCCAAACAGTACTTATAATTCTAAATTTATTGATTTCTGGAGTCATATTTAGCCACCTTGCTTTAACCACGCCAGTGATTTTTAAAACTCTTGAGGAAGATGACGCATCTCGTTTTTTACGCGCAATCTTCCCTCGATACTATCTGCTTATATTTATATTATCTCTTCCAGCTCTGTCTATACTCTATTTTCAAGACTCGGTATTAAGCTGGTGGTTAGGATTCAATCTTTCTTTGCATGCATTTGTTGGATTGATTGGAATTCCAATAACAAATGCTGCAAAAGATAGAGGATGGGATAGAGTGTTTTCATTTTCTCATGGCGTTAGCGTTTATTGCACCATCATAATTTTTGCTCTTAGCATCATTCAGTTTTTTTTATTAATTGATTGAGCCCTATTTTGCATAAAAAATTAAATCTTGAAACTAAATTATGCGAACGGTGCAATCGGTCATTTGCTTGGAGAAAAAAATGGGAAAGAGCATGGAATGAGATAAAATTTTGCAGCAAAAAGTGTAAAGCTGAATCAAAAAAAATTGATCTAATGCTTGAACTTGATAGTTTCAACACCATATTGTTTTCAAAGGAGATAAATAATTATGGCTAGACCAAAAACAAAATCTTTTCAAACTGAAACTAAGCAGCTTTTGCAGCTGATGATACATTCATTGTATTCAAATAAAGAAATTTTTCTTCGGGAGCTGGTGTCTAACTCCTCTGATGCGCTTGATAAGCTTCGATTCAGTGCTATTGAAGACTCAAAGTTACTTGAGGGAGATGCTGATTTAAAAATAAATATTAGTTTAAATTCAAAAAATAATACCGTTACCATCACAGATAATGGAATCGGTATGACGGAAGATCAAATTATTGAAAATATTGGAACCATAGCTAAATCTGGTACCGCTCAATTTTTATCTGAAATGACTGGTGATAAGAAAAAAGACTCTAATTTGATAGGACAATTTGGGGTAGGTTTTTACTCTGTATTTATGGTAGCTGAAAAAGTATCAGTCCACTCTAGATCAGCAAGCGTTTCTTCGGATGAAGCAGTCATGTGGGAGAGCACTGGAGAGGACACATACCAGCTCTCAAAGATCCCAAAAGAAGAAAGGGGAACTAAGATCACAGTCTATCTCAATGACGAAAATAAAGAGTTTTCTGAATTGATGAGAGTTAAATTTTTACTACAAAAATATTCTCAATATATCAACTTCCCCTTGATTTTAAACCCAGAAGAAGGGGAGCCAGAAACTATTAATGATTCAGAAGCTATCTGGTTAAAATCAAAGAGGTCTGTTAAAGCAGATGAGTATAAAGAGTTTTATAAGTTTATATCTTATGACTCAAACGACCCTTTAACTTGGATGCACAATAAGGTTGAAGGCAAGCAAGAATATTCCAGCTTGCTTTTTATTCCTAAAAAATCTCCATACGATCTCTGGAATAGAGATACTCCAAGAGGAATAAAGCTATTTATCCAACGAGTCTTTATCATGGATGATGCTGCTCACTTTCTTCCTTTGTATCTTCGTTTTGTTAAGGGTGTGGTTGATTCAAGTGACTTACCTCTTAATGTTTCTAGAGAAATACTCCAAGATCACCCACTTGTTGATTCTATTAAAAAAGGTCTAAGTAAGAGGGTTCTTGATACTTTGAAAAAAATGCAAAAAGATCAACCTGAAGATTATCAAAAATTTTGGAAGGAATTTGGACTGGTTATTAAAGAAGGTCCTGCTGAGGATTATGAAAATTCTGAATCTATAGCTGAGCTCTTTTTGTTTGCCAGCACAGCATCTGATGAAAATAAAGTTGATACCACCATGGATCAATACATAGAGCGAATGAATGCTGATGAAGAAAAAATTTACTACTCAATCGCAGATACTTATGAAGCCGCTGCTAACTCTCCTCATATTGAGCACTTGAAAGCTAATGGAACAGAAGTTTTGCTTTTAACTGACAGAATTGATGAGTGGCTTATGTCTACCCTCATGCAATTTAAAGGAAAAACATTGATCAATGTTGCTAAAGAAGAAATAGAAGAAGGAGCTAAAAAACCAAGAGTCACAAAAGAAAAGCAGGAAATTATTGATAAGATAAAAAAATCTTTAGACGCAAGAGTTTCAGATGTTATTGCTAGCTCTCGTCTTGTTGATTCAGCTGCATGTTTAGTGCTTTCTAAAGATGAGCCTGGCGCTCAACTGAAAAGAATATTGGAAGCCTCTGGGCAAACTTTTGAAGATTCCAAGCCTGTTTTTGAAGTCAATTTAAAACATAAACTTATCAAAAAACTAGGTAGCATGTCTGGTAAAGAATTCTCTAACTTTGCTGAATTTTTATTTGATTATGCAATCATTGCAGAGGGCGGATCTCCCAAAGATCCAGCTAAATATCTAAGACAATTAGATAAATATTTAGGATAAATGACAACGAATAAACAAGTTGCAGTTCTTGGAGGTGGGAGCTTCGGTACTGTTTTGGCAAATATTGCAGCATCAAATGGTTATGAAGTTCGTTTGTGGGTCCGTGATGCAGATCAGGCTCTAAGGATTAACTCTGAAGGCGCAAATACGACTTATCATCCGGAGCTTAAGTTATCAGATAATATTACTGCTGATGATGATTTAGCCTCAGTAGTCACTGATGCCCAATATGTGTTAGTTGCAACACCAAGTATTATATTTGAGGAAGTTATTTCTAGATTAAAGTCTTTCATAAGCTCATCTGTCGCTGTTATCTCTTGCACCAAAGGAATTAAGCCTGAGCCTTTTAGAACCATGACAGACATTATCAATCAGCACTTAGGGCAAATTATAGGCAATAAAGTAGGAGCCCTAAGTGGCCCAAATCTTGCTAAAGAAATCGCTGAAGAAAAAGTAGCGGGAACTGTTATTGCATCTGAGAATGAAAACTTAGCTATTGAAATTAAATCAATGTTATCTTCAAGTGCTTTCAAAGTCTTTTCGAGTCAAGACACTCAGGGCGTTGAATTAGCTGGTGCTTTAAAAAATATATACGCCATTTGTTGTGGCATTGCTCATGCAAAATTGGTTGGTGAGAATGCCTTAGGATTTATTATTACCAGAAGTATGGCAGAGATGAGTAGGTTTGCTGTAGCCAAGGGAGCAAATCCAATTACTTTTTTGGGCTTAGCAGGCATGGGTGATTTAATGGCAACCTGTACTTCACAGCTATCAAGAAATTTTCAGCTTGGGGAGTTAATTGCCGAAGATTTATCTCTGTTGGATGCAAAAGAAAAAGTAGGGCAAGTAGCTGAGGGCGCAAGGACTCTTGAAGTTGTTTTCCATGAAGCGCAAAAGATGAATGTGAGTATGCCGCTTGTAACATCTTTGTACGAAATCCTATATTCTGATGCATCATCAGATCAATTAATTCAGGATTTACTCGATCACCCCAACGAAGTTGATGTAGAATTTACCTATCAAGGAAAATTATGAATGAAATAAATAAAGACGAACTATTAGAATTAACAAAGTGGAAAAGATTTTTTTTCATGTTTATATATTCATTTGCAATTAATGCTGTTGTTAATATTTTAATCATTCTAGCTATACTTCAATCCTTATTTTATTTGTTCTCATCAAAGACAAATAACCAAATCAAATCTGCTAATAATTGGCTCCATGATTTTTTTAGTGATTCACTTAATTTCTTGAGCTTTAATACCGATTCTAAGCCATGGCCTTTTAATGATAAGTCTGAAGCATCAGACTCAAACGAAGATGTTGAAGTTGTCGATGGTGAGTCAGAGGACCTTGAGTTAGGTAACGATCAACCTGAGCAAACTACTTAAGCAAAGCTAAAAATTCTGCTCTGACTTCAGGCTGCGCTTTGAAGTTTCCTCCTAGTCTACTTGTAACTGTTGAGCATTCAGTATCTTCGACACCTCTAGACTTGACACAAAAATGTTTTGCATCAATTGTTAATGCTACATTCTCTGTTTCTAAGATAAACGATAGTGCATGATATATTTGCTCGGTCAGGCGTTCTTGTATCTGCGGTCTTCTAGAAAAATATTCAACAATACGATTCATCTTTGATAATCCCAGCACTTTATTATTTGGGATGTATGCAACTGTTGCCAATCCGTCAATGTTAACAAAGTGATGCTCGCAATAAGACTGAACTGAAATACCTTTTTCTACAATCATTTCGTTGTATTGCATTTTGTTTTCAACCACGGTGACTTTAGGAAAAGCGGCGTAATTTAGTCCCCAAAAAATTTCATTTACATACATTTTTGCTACACGCTTTGGTGTGTCTGTGAGACTGTCATCTTTTAAATCAAGCCCTAATGTTTTAACTATCTCATTAAAGTTATTCTCGATCTTGTCAATTTTTTCTTTACGCGACAAACCATTATCAATAACTGGAGTTTCTACCCCAATTGATGCCAAATGTTCATGCACTTTTTGCCCAAGAGTGGGATCAGTTTTTGTTTTATCAAACGACATATAATTTTTCTCCTTCCTAACGCGGATATTATTATTTTAGATTTAGTAAATCTTTCGCTCTATATTATAATATCTTCACCTATCATTTTCATTCTAAAGATAATCTTTGTAAGGCAAAGTTGAATTTAAGTCGAATATTTCCTTATTAAATTTATTGGTAATTTTATCAGTTTCTATCGCAAAATCATTCATTCCATCAATAACATTTTCTCCAAAAATATATCGAGATTTAGTATCGCCTTGCAGAATTTCTTGCTTGCGCTGATTTAGCTGATCATCAATTTTTTGTTTCTTAATAAGATATGCCTGAATATCTTTTTTTGAATATTTCGATTCGAGCATTTTCATAGTTTTAGATGGAGAGGCAACAAGAGAAGTTCCATTGTTACCGCCAAAACCTTTTGCATTTAAGACAGCGAAATCAAACTCACCATCTTTAAATTTTTTGTTTTGTAATAAAAATTCTACATTCTCTTTATGTACGTTTTCTGCAAGTTCCGGAGTAGAGGTAATGCCTGGAATTATATTATTTTTCCAGCTCCCTAAAGCACTTATCATTTGATCACCTCCCGCAGCTGCCAATGAATGGCCAAGGTAAGATTTAATTGCTGTGACTGGTAATGCTTTTATTCCAAAGGCCTTGGATATGCTTGAAATTATATGAGATTCACTTTCTCTGTTTTGAGGTGTGCTGGTTCCATGAGCATGAAAAAAAGTTTTGTTTAAGGCGTCTGAAGAAAAATGTTTTTTAATTTCATTAAATATTTTGCCAACCGTTAAATAATTCCCAGCTCCTGGACCAGAAATAGATTTTTTATAGCCATCAGAATGAATGTGGCTGGATAAAGCAGCACCATGAATATTTAATCCCAGTTCAAGAGCAAGACTATCTTGCATTAAGACTACAAATTGCGCAGATTCTCCTAATATCATTCCAATATTCTCACCAAAGGGTCTGCAGATTCTCCCATGATTAGGCATTTCACAATCTTCACCAAGTTGTTCTTGAAGCTTTATTAGATTTTTATCTTCTGCAAGACCTCTGGTAGCAGCAAATGCTTCATAAATTTCTGGAACAATTCCTGATTCTGCTGCGCCTACAAAACTTATTAACGATTCCCCCGATTGAATCATTGAAATTCCAAGTTTTAAATTATATTGAAAAGTTGCACATGCTCCTGTGTAGTTTCCTGTTGATCCCATACTTCCTAAAACGTATGAATGGCCAAAATCCGCGCTTCCTTCTCCTAGTGACATGGCCATATGTTTGCTTGTGATTCTTGAGTCTGCTAGGGGTGCTTGAAACATTCCCCCCATGCCATATTTATCTGCTTGCGCAACAGCACACCCAGAGACACATGAAATTTTTTGTCGAGGCACTTTTAATAGGATTTCTTCCCAAGGCAAACCAAGACTCATGACTGCATCAGATAATCCAAAAATTGTCATTGCCAAACCACGAGGATGCTGTCTTGAATTGTAGGTTTTAGCAGGATTAAATCCAGATGGGAGTTGCCCTCCTGCTAGGGTAGGTAATTTTGGAGATCTGAAGTTATGCTGATTAAAAAAATCATCATCAATGGTTCTTAGCAGAGTTTTGTTTAAGATTTTTTCTTTGTTGTTGGTTCCCATGAGGTGACCAAGACTTTGCAGCGCCTCATCTTGTTTATCTTTATCAACGCTATCGAATAACATTCTTTGGTGAGAGAAATCAAAGATTGATCTTCCAGCTGCATTAATTCCACCGTAACCAACAATTAATGGGAGGTTGGACATGTTAAATTAATTTTTGAGCAGCCAACAACGTATTAAGAATTAAAGTATTAATCGTCATGGGGCCAACCCCTCCAGGAACAGGAGTGTGGGCAGAGGCAACAGAGTCAATGTCTTGAAGATCTATGTCCCCGCATTTTTCTGAAGGGTGGTAGCCAGCATCGATGACCACAGCTCCATTCTTAATCCAATCTCTCTGAATTAGGCGAGGCACTCCAACTGCTCCAACCAATATATCAGCATTTTTAATATACTCTTGGAGATTTGCTGTTCTGGAGTGACAGATTGTAACTGTCGCATTTTCGTTTAATAACATCATAGCCATGGGCTTCCCAAGAATAGGGCTTCTACCAACCACGACTGCATTTTTACCAGAAATTTCAATTTTATAGTGTTCAAGGATGCGCATGATGCCTGCAGGGGTGCAAGAACCGAATGCTTCTTCTCCCATGGTCATTTGACCAAAGCCTATACAAGTCACACCATCGACATCTTTCTCAACACTAATTGCATCAAAACATTCGCGCTCATTGATTTGTGATGGCACAGGATGTTGCAATAAGATGCCATGAACTTTGCTATCCTGATTCAGTTTTTCTATAGCTTCTAATAACTCTTCGGTTGAGGTCTCTTTGCTAAGTTCTACTGCTATAGAATCCATGCCAAGTCTCGCACAAGCATTTTGTTTCATTTTTACATATGTTGCTGATGCAGGATCTACGCCTACTAAAATGGTTGCCAATGTTGGCGTGATACCATTTTCTTTTAATTTAGATACGCTCGCTTTTATATCTTCTTCAGCTAACTGAGCAAGTACTTTTCCGTCTAAGATTTTTGATGGCATTTATGCATTTTCCCATCATTAAATTTTTATGCAATGGAGATTGATTATTTAACCTTAAAACTTTAAGATCACTCGTCTCGGGGTATAGCGCAGTCTGGTAGCGCACTCGCTTTGGGAGCGAGTGGTCGTAAGTTCGAATCTTACTACCCCGACCAGTGCGCCTGTAGCTCAGTTGGATAGAGCAACGGTTTTCTAAACCGTGGGTCAGGAGTTCGAATCTCTTCAGGCGCGCCATTTTTATAATCTATATCCGCCTTATACAAACTATACTTAAAGCTAAAAGTATCGGCCGAACATATAGTAAAATATGAACAAACTTATTATGAATGTGTAAATTCTATTTTTTGTTTTCTTTCTCATCAATAAATGAAAGATTTTTTAACATAATATATATTGAATTAAGTTAATGAATATAAATTCTTTTAAAATAGCTGCCTTTTACGCTTTTGCAGATCTATCAAATATAGAGGAACTGCAAAAGATATTTAATAAATTTTTATTAAAAGAGGGTATTAAGGGAACCGTTCTTATAGCTCATGAAGGAATCAATGGAACGGTTGCCGGTAAAGAGGCAAGCATTGATAAATTTAAAGATTTTCTTAGATCTAATAATCTTTATGAGCAGCAGAATTATAAAATCTCATGCTGCACAGAGGATCCTTTCCCTCGTCTTAAGGTTAAATTAAAAGATGAAATTGTTAGCATTGGCAATGAACTAGCAGACCCTTCAAAAATTGTTGGCGAATATGTTCAGCCTGAAGATTGGAATAATTTGATCTCACAAGATGATGTATTGGTTTTAGATACAAGAAATACTTATGAATTTTCTATTGGTACTTTCAAAGAATCGATCCAACCTGAGACCACAAATTTTAGAGAATTCACTGATTGGCTTGAATCTTCTGATATTGATAAAAATAAGAAAGTAGCAATGTTTTGTACTGGCGGCATTCGCTGTGAAAAAGCATCTTCTTTAATGAAAGTAAATGGGTTTAAAAATATTTATCATCTCCAAGGCGGGATTTTAAATTATATGGAGAAAGTAGATGAAGAAGACTCATTATGGAATGGCGAATGTTTTGTTTTCGATGATCGAGTAGCGCTAAACCACAATTTACAAGTTGGTTCCTACGATATGTGTCATGGCTGCAGGATGCCTATTACAGATGCAGATAAATTGCAAAAAGAGTATGAAAGGGGAGTGAGTTGCCCAAATTGCTTTAATAATAAAACACCTGATCAAAAAAAACGCTATGCAGATAGGCAGAAACAAGTTGATTTAGCCAAGCTAAGAAATGAAAAACACATAGGAGCCACTTTCCAATCAAGAAAAAAATGACTTTGCCTATACTCTATAGCTTTCGAAGATGCCCATACGCTATGCGAGCACGCATGGCATTAATCTTGACATCAAAACAATGCGAGTTAAGAGAAATTCTACTTAAAGATAAACCTGATCAGATGTTAAAAATCTCTTCCAAGGGCACTGTTCCTGTTTTGCAATTTTCCAATAAGGTTCTGGATGAAAGTTTAGACATAATTTCCTGGGCCATGGAATCTAATCCTTCCAATGTGCACATTTACTCAGAAGCTGAAGAAATTTTTTCTATAGAACTGGTTCGATTATTTGATACAAAATTTAAACATCATCTTGATAGATATAAATATTCATCTCGGTATGATGTTGAACCCCAAGAACATCAACAAGAATGCAGAGTTATTCTTGAAGCCTTAGAGGCTAAGATTGATCCCAGTCCATGGATTTTTGGCAGTACAGTTAGTCTTTTAGATATCTCAATTCTTCCATTTATTCGTCAGTACAAGATTGCTAATGCTGATTGGTTTTTAGATCAAAACTTTACGAAAGTAATAGCCTTATTGAATTATTTTGAAAGCAGTGACTTGTTTACTCAAGCCATGCAAAAATATGATTTATGGGATCCTGTAAAGAACAATGGAAATATTTTTCCATAGATTCTCATAGCCCAATTGAATCATAACTTATAGCAATTCTATCTAATGCTACTTTGTATGCAGCAGTGCGAAGATTGGGAATGTCATTCTCTACCATGCTGTCTCTAATCTTTTGATAGGCTTCTCTCATAATGTCGTCAAGCCCAGATCTGACCAAGTCTATCTCATTGACACCTTCAATAAATTGTTCTTTAAACTTCTCTGGCATTTCCTTACCAGTCATAGTTTCAATGGCTGAAATGAGAGTATCGAACTGAAAAGCATTTCTTCTTTTTTCTAGCCTGCCAAAGCGGATGTGTCTTAAATTACGTATCCATTCAAAATAGCTCACTGCAACCCCTCCAGCATTTGCAATGATATCGGGAATAATAGTCACATTGCGCTCGTTTAAAAGTTCATCTGCTTCAAATGTAATAGGGCCATTTGCCGCTTCAACAATTAGCTTGGCTTTTATTTCAAGGGCATTGGACTTATCAATAACATTCTCTCTTGCAGCAGGAATAAGAATGTCACATTCCATACATAAGAAATCTGAAGAGTTGGTTTCAAACATGCCTTCACTGCAGCCTTCAAAACTTCCATGCTCAGAGAGATACCGTTTTATTTTTTCTACATCTAAACCATCAGGGTTAAGAATTGCTCCATTGTGCTCCATGACGCAAACTATTCTGCATTCATCATCTTCTTGTAAAAACTTTGCAGCATGATAACCAACATTTCCAAGCCCTTGAATGCAGACCTTTTTATCTTTCAAACCACCTTTAAATCCTGCTTTTATATAGTCATCCTCGTGTCGGAAGAATTCCCTAATTATATATTGAACACCTCTGCCAGTTGCTTCTGATCGACCTACAAGTCCTCCCTTTTGAGTTGGTTTCCCTGTAACACATGCCAATGCATTAATGTCAGTGGGATAAATGCGCCTATACTCATCTGCTATCCAGGCCATCTCATTTGCGCTTGTTCCCACATCTGGTGCTGGAACATTTTGAGCGGGATGAATTAAGTCGCGTTTAATTAGCTCTTGGGCAAATCTTCTGGTAATTTTTTCAATCTCAGCTTTACTCCAATCTTTTGGATTGATTTTCAGGGCTCCCTTAGAGCCTCCATATGGCACTTCTATAATTGCGCATTTATAAGTCATGAGAGCTGCAAGAGCTTCAACTTCTTCTTGAGACGCATTGATGTCATATCGAATTCCGCCTTTAGCTGGTTCAAAATGCTCTGAGTGGACTGAACGCCATCCAGTAAATGTATGTATTTCATTTCTTAGCTTGACACCAAAATTGATCGTATAAGTTGAATTGCAAACTCTAATTCTTGCCGCTAAATCAGGAGAAATTTCTGTATAGCTTAAGGCTTGATCAAATAGCTTATTTGTACTGTTTAAAAAATCTTGATTAACCAAAATATCCCTCTTAAAAAAATATTATTATATGCTTTTTACATCTATAATGTTTCGTTTCTTGGCGGGCGTAGCTCAGTTGGTTAGAGCGCTGGATTGTGGCTCCGGAGGCCGTGGGTTCGAACCCCATCGCTCGCCCCATTAAAATTAGATAAATAAAATGAGTAGTAAAATAAAAAAACTTAAAGATTTAGAACGCAAGCTTACTGTTTCAATTCCTGTTGAGGATTATAAAAAAAAATATGGTGGCAAGCTTTCAAAGATAAAATCAACTGCAAAACTTGATGGTTTTAGGAAAGGTAATGTACCCGATGATGTTTTAAAGCAGCGTTATGGCGACTCTATTCATTACGAAGTTTTAAATGAACTTATACAAGAAAGCTATCCAAAAGAACTTCAAGAACAGAGCATTAAACCTGCGTCATCACCTGCAATTAGTATTGAGAGTGAAGAGCCTACTAAGCCTGTATCCTACTCAGCAGTTTTCGAAGTTTTTCCAGAGATCAAACCAAAGATTTCAAGGTGGAAAAGTTTTGAAAAATCTGAAATCACCATGGATGACTCAGATCTTGATCTTGCAATTAATGATATTTTGGAACGCTATTGCGAGTGGCAAAAAGTTGAGAGGGCCGCTGAAGACCAAGACCAAGTAGTGATTGATTTTGAAGGGAAAATTGATGGCGAGGGTTTTGAAGGAAATGAATCTAAAGATTTTAAATTGATTCTCGGTTCAAAATCCATGATCCCTGGGTTTGAGGACAACTTGGTTGGTAAGAAATCTGGAGACAGTTTTTCATTTAAAACTAATTTCCCTGAAGACTATTTTAAAAAAGATTTAGCAGGCAAGGAAGCTGAATTCTTTATTACTGTCCATGAAGTGCAAGAGATGCATAAAGCTAAAATTGATAAAGAGCTTTTTGAAAAGCTTGCAATGCAAGATGTAACCGATGAAGAAAGTTTCCGCTCAGAGATTTCAAAACGAATGGAAGGAGAAATAGAGCAACAAGAGAAATCTCTTACCAAGGAATCTATTTATGAAACATTACTAGAGAGCAATGATTTTAAAGTTCCAAATGCTACGGTTAAGGAGCAGGCAGAATTAATGCGAAAGGATTCATTAATGCGAATGGGGCAAACTGCTGAAAATTCCGCTGAAGATCTTTTTCCAGTTGAGGAGTTTCAAGAAAATGCTGAAAAAAGAGTGAGGTTGGATCTCTTGTTTTCAGCCTTGATACAAAAATATGAGCTTGAAGTCAAAGAAGATGATTTAAATGCTTTCATCGATGAAGAAGCGGAGAAGTACAAAGATGCTGAGCAATTTAGATCTTGGATTCAGAGTCAACCTCAGCAGCTTGATCAGTATAGAATGGTAATTTTAGAAAACCTGCTTATTGAAAAATTAGATTCTGCCCTTAAATCTAAGGTAAAGGTGATAAAATTTTCAGAACTAGCAAATAAATAAATTATGGAAAAAATAAATTCTGGCTTGGTGCCGATGGTTGTAGAGCAGACTCCTCGTGGGGAGCGTGCCTTTGATATATATTCACGACTCTTAAAAGAAAGAATCATTTTTTTATCCGGCCCTATAGATGACTACATCTCTAATTTAGTTGTTGCACAGCTTCTATTTTTAGAATCAGAAAATCCAGAAAAAGATATTAGCATTTATATAAATTCCCCTGGAGGCGTAATTTCCTCAGGACTAGCCATTTACGATACCATGCAATTTATTGCTCCTGAGGTTTCAACATTGTGTATCGGTCAAGCCGCAAGCATGGGATCACTTTTACTTGCTGGCGGAGAACAAGGCAAAAGATTTGCATTAACAAATTCACGAATCATGATTCATCAACCACTCGGTGGGTTTCAAGGCCAAGCTTCTGATTTCGAAATACATGCAAAGGAAATGCTTCTGGTTAAACAAAAAGTGAATGAAATACTTTCCAAGCATACCGGCAAAACTTTAAAGAAAGTTGAACAAGACACTGATAGAGATAATTTTTTGAATGCTAAAGAAGCTAAGACCTATGGCATAATCGATGAAATATTAGAGAGCAGGCCAACTACAAATGGAAAATAAAGACAGCAATAAATTATCTTGCACTTTCTGCGGCAAAGGCCAAGAAGAAGTTCGTAAGCTTATTGCTGGGCCGAGTGTTTACATCTGCGACGAGTGCGTCGACCTTTGCAATGACATTATAGAAGAGGAGGTCAAAGCTGATGATGAAGAGGTTCTTGATGTTTTGCCATCTCCTCTAGAGATATTTAAGAAGCTTGATGATTACGTAATAGGTCAAGAAAAGGCTAAAAAGACCCTTTCAGTTGCTGTTTACAATCACTATAAACGCTTAAGATCTAATGCCAAAAAAGATGAGATAGAGTTACAAAAAAGTAATGTTCTGTTACTTGGACCAACCGGTAGCGGCAAAACCCTTTTAGCTCAAACTTTGGCAAGAGTGCTAAACGTTCCATTTACTATTGCGGATGCAACGACCTTAACTGAAGCTGGATATGTTGGTGAAGATGTTGAGAATATTATTCAGAAGCTTCTGCAAAAATGTGATTACGATCCTGATAAAGCCGCTCTTGGAATTGTCTATATCGATGAGATCGATAAGATTGCTCGAAAATCAGACAACCCTTCTATTACCAGAGATGTATCTGGTGAGGGCGTACAACAAGCTTTGCTCAAATTAATAGAAGGAACAGTTGCCTCAATTCCCCCTCAAGGAGGAAGAAAGCATCCACAACAAGAATTCATTCAGATTGACACTTCTAATATATTATTTATATGTGGCGGAGCTTTTTCTGGTATTGATGAGGTTATTAAGCATCGAACAGACAACTCAGGCATTGGGTTTGGTGCTGCTGTTAAAGATACCCAGACATCTGTTGCTTCCATTGTAGAAACTTTAGAACCAGAAGATTTAGTTAAATTTGGTTTGATTCCAGAATTTGTTGGCAGATTACCAGTTATTTCAACCCTTCACGAGCTTGACGAGGATGCATTGGTAAGAATTCTTCAAGAGCCAAAAAATGCACTGGTCAACCAATACAAATACTTGTTTGATATTGATGAGGTTGAATTAGATTTTCGAACTGAAGCCTTGCTTGAGATTGCAAAGAGAGCACTCAAGAGAAAAACAGGTGCAAGGGGTTTAAGATCCATCATGGAAGAACTCTTAATGGATACAATGTTTGAACTTCCAAATATAGATTTAGAGAAAGTGATCGTGGATGAGAACTCTGTTTTGCATTCAACAGATCCAATTAAGGTGTATAAATCTCCTAAGAAAAAATCTTCTTCTGCTGGTTGAATTTAATTAATTCTCCCTCATTATATTTATATGGCTACTATTAAATATGATCTTCCACTTATTCCTCTAAGAGACGTTGTAGTATTTCCAGGCGTAGTTTCAACATTATTTGTTGGCAGGAATAAATCTATCAACGCCTTAAATGCAGCCATGGCTGGTGAAAAGAAAATTATTTTAGCTGCGCAAAAAGATGGTTCTCTAGATGCCCCCTTGTTTGATGATTTATTTAAGGTCGCAACTATTGCTAATATTTTGCAATTAATAAAATTACCGGATGGAACTGTGAAAGTCTTGGTTGAGGGTTCCCATAGAGCTCAAATGGACTCATTAGAGTCAGATTCAAAATTTTCTAAAGTGAGAGTAAGTCTTATTGCTGAGTCTACGATTGATTCAAAAGATGGAGAAAATCTTGCAAGGTTTATCAAGGCTAAGTTCCACGATTTTATAAAAATTACTAAGAAAATTGCTCCAGAAGTTCTCGCTTCAATTGATGCTTTGGATGATTTATCTAGAATTATTGATTCAATAGCCGGCCATTTGCCGATGGAAATTAAGCAAAAGCAAGAAATTCTTGAGACGGCTGACTTTCAGCTTAGAGCTGAAATTCTTATAGCTTATATAGAGTCTCAATTAGATGTAATGGATGTCGATAAAAGAATTCGAAATAGAGTTAAAGGGCAAATGGAAAAATCTCAACGAGAGTATTATTTAAATGAGCAAATCAAAGCTGCTCAAAAAGAGTTAGGAGATATTAGTGAAGAGGGCGATGAAATTTCGCAATTAGAAGATGATATTGCCAAGGCTGGTATGTCAAAAGAGGCATTAAAAAAAGCAAACAATGAATTTACCAAGTTCAAGCAAATGTCTCCTATGTCAGCAGAGGCATCAGTTGTGCGCTCTTACTTAGATTGGTTAACTGGTATTCCTTGGAAGAAAAGAAGCAAAGTCAAATCAAACTTAAATTCAGCAATAGAAATTCTCAACGAAGATCACTTTGGCTTAGACGAAGTGAAAGAGAGAATTCTAGAATATTTAGCAGTTCAGCAAAGAGTTAAAAAATTAAAAGCCCCGGTCTTGTGTTTAGTTGGCCCCCCTGGAGTTGGAAAAACTTCTCTTGGAAAATCTATTGCAAGGGCGACGAATAGAAAATTTGCCAGAATGTCATTGGGTGGAGTTAGGGACGAGGCAGAAATTAGAGGGCATCGAAGAACCTACATTGGATCTATGCCAGGAAAAATTATTCAAAAGCTTTCAAAAGTTGAAGTAAAAAATCCATTATTTCTTTTAGATGAGATTGATAAAATGGGCATGGATCACCGAGGCGATCCTGCGTCAGCCCTATTAGAGGTTTTAGATCCAGAGCAAAATAATACATTTTCAGATCATTATTTAGAAGTAGATTTTGATCTCTCAGAGGTAATGTTTGTTTGTACTGCCAACAGTTTAAACATACCTGGTCCATTGCTTGATCGCATGGAGATTATTAGGTTGCCTGGCTACATAGAGGATGAAAAATTAAATATAGCAAAACAATATTTAATTCCTAAGCAGCTTGAAAGAAATGGGCTTGAAGAGAAAGAGGTTAAACTTAGTGATAAATCTATATTGGACATAGTGCGTTACTATACGAGAGAGGCGGGGGTGAGAGGCCTCGAAAGACAGATTGCAAAGATTTTTAGAAAGTCAGTTAAAGAGAGGGTGCTAGTAGATCCTAAAAAAATTAAATCTTCAATAAATATTACTCCAAAGAATTTAGAAAAATATTGCGGTGTTCCTAAATTTAAATTTGGTGAGGCCGATGTTGAGGACATTGTGGGTAAAGTTGCTGGGTTGGCATGGACTGAAGTTGGCGGCGAGTTGTTAACCATTGAATCGTCATACGTGCCTGGAAAAGGGCAGGTAATTAAAACTGGTTCTTTGGGCGACGTGATGCAGGAATCCATTCAGGCCGCTTTAACAGTTGTGAGATCTAGATCAGAAAAATTAGGTATCCCTATTAATTTTTATGAAAAATTTGATGTTCATATTCATGTTCCTGATGGAGCCACTCCAAAAGACGGGCCCAGTGCTGGAGTTGGAATGTGTACAGCAATGATCTCAGTTTTCACAGGAATACCTGTGAGATCAGATACCGCCATGACAGGCGAAATTACATTGCATGGCCAAGTAACAAAAATCGGTGGCCTAAAAGAAAAGTTACTAGCCGCTAAACGCGGAGGTATAAAGAGAGTTATTATCCCGGAAGATAATGCTGCCGATTTGAGAGAAATACCATCCCAAATTACACATGCATTAGAGATTTTTCCCGTGAGATGGGTCGATGAAGCCATCACTCAAGCTCTTACTTCCGAACCAAAACCAATTAAAAAAAGAAGAAGTTCTAAAAGTCTTAGCAAACCAAAACAATCTAGCGCTAGAGCAACTTCCAGAAAACCCCATTAGAATAGGTTTTAAAGCTTGACATTTCTTCTGTGATAGCTTTTCATAGGCTTAGGTACATTAATTAACCAGAGGAGAATTCAATGAATAAATCAGACTTAGTAGATGCAGTTGCTTCATCAGCAGACGTTACCAAAGCTTCAGCTGGAAGAGCTGTTGATGCGGTTTTAGATTCAATCGGTGATGCGTTAGGTAACGGCGACTCAGTTTCGCTTGTAGGTTTTGGAACTTTTTCAGTTAGACATAGAGCTGCTAGAGAAGGAAGAAATCCACAAACAGGTGCTTCAATGCATATTGCAGCATCAAAAGTTCCAGGCTTTAAAGCTGGTAAAGGATTAAAAGATAAAGTTAAAAACTCTTAATTAACTTTAGATACAAAGGTCTTTAAAAAAAGGGTGCATAAGCACCCTTTTTTTATGTATGATTGTTAGCTTTTAAAGAGGATGAAGTTCAAATGTTAGAGTCACTTAGAAACTTTCTGTCAGGTAAACGAGTTATAGTTATTACAGCTCTTCTTGCAATACCATTTGTATTTCTAGGCTCACAGTCTTTTGGCACAATTACTGCAACTTTTGGAACTGTGAATGGCGAGCCTGTATCTCAGATGGATGTGAACCTTGCAACCAATCAAGTCTCCCAAAGACTTAAATCTATTTATGGTGAAGATTTTTCTCTAGACGATTTAGATGAAGAAGTTTCTCTTGGGTTAATTAAAAATGAAATTATTAATCAAAAAACTCTTCTTTCTCAAACCAGAAAACTTGGTCTGATCGTTTCTGAGAAAACAGCAAAACAAGAAGTAATAAACATTGATACTTTTCAAGGTGAAAATGGTTTTGATCAAATGCTTTTTGAATCTACTATCAGAGCCAATGGTTGGACTCCCGAAGAGTACATTGAGCTTGTAAGGGAGACCCTATCATTAGATAAACTGGTCTCAGCTATGGGGGTCACTGCTTTTCCAATTGATGCTGAAATAGAAGGCTTAGCCTCGATGCTTGAAACCTCAAGAGACATAGACTTTATCAAAGTAGATAAGAATATACTGGTCAGTCAACAAGAAGCTAGCCTAGAAGAGGGACAACAATTTTATGATAGCAACCCTTTTTTATTTCTTTCTAACGAACAAAGAGACTTCTCATATCTTGTTCTAACTTATGATGCATACAAAGAGCAAGTTCAAGTTCCTGAAGATTATATTGACGAGGCTTATGCAGACTACCTAAGCAACGTTGAAGGGCAAATACAAAATCGAATTTCTCATCTAATGATCGAAAAATCTAATTATGAAAGTTCATCCCTAGCTTATAAAGAAATTAACTCTATATATGAAAGCATTCAATCAAAAGAAGTCTCATTCGAAGATGCAGTATCTAAATCTAGCGAAGATCTAGCCTCAAAAGATACTGGCGGTGATTTAGGCCTATCATCTGGCGATGCTTTCCCCGAAGAGTTTGAAAGCGCAATACTATCAATGCAGCTTAACTCCATAAGTTCAATTATTGAGCTTGAGGACTCATTGCATATTTTAAAATTAACCGAAGTCATTAAACCCCAAATTAAAACTAAAGCAGAAATGTCTAAGGAATTATTAAATGAGCTTGTTGACGCTGAAGCGTTGGCTCTGATGCAGGATGATTTCCTAGAATTGGAATCATTGGCGCTTGCAGGAGGGACTTTAAATGCTCTGGCTGATTCCATCGATGCTTCAATTCAAGTTACTGGTTTGCAGGATATTGAAAGCATTGAATTGAATGGGTTTGCCAATGTTACATCGTCACAATTATTCGATTCTTCTGTGTTGCCAAATAAAATTGAAATTTTTGAGGGCAATGAAAGCTATGCTTTTGTGATGATGACCCAGGTACTTCAGCCAGCTGTTCAACCTTTTACTGATGTTGCTGACTTAGCTATTCAAGAAGTGCGCAACGAGAAAGCAAACATGATTATCAATGATTTTGTAAAAGATGCAGAAGGTGTTATTGATGGTAAGAACACATTACCAAATCTAAATGCCTTTTCACAAGAAAGCTATAAGGCTGTTAAAAGATTTTCTTCATTGCTTCCATCGGAGATTATTAATTCAACATTTGAATCACCTATAGGTTCTCTGGTTGCAAATGAAGCTTTTAATGGAGATCGATATTGGGCAAAGTCCTCAAATGAGTCTGTGCCACAAATTGAAGACCTTTCAGAGTCAGTTGAGCAGTATCAGGGTTTCTATAATGAAAGTTTAACTCAGCAGTTTTCAGGATTTATTGATCGAGCTTTTAAAGAAGGGCAAAGAGTTCGTTTAGAAAATCTTACCTCGAATTAATCAGCATACTCTTCTATGGACATGGCGGCTGTATTAAAGCCTCCATCCACATAGGTTATTTCACCCGTGACTCCACTAGCAAGATCTGAGCATAAAAAAGCTGCAACATTGCCTACCTCTAGAGTTGTAACAGCTCTTCTTAAAGGAGCTCTGTTTGCATAATTGGTTAGCATTTTTCTAAAGTTTTTTACACCCATTGCTGCAAGGGTTTTAATAGGTCCAGCTGATATTGCATTGACTCTTATGCCGTCTGGCCCCATTGCAGCAGCAAGAAATCTGGTATTTGCTTCTAAGCTTGCCTTAGCAAGACCCATAACATTGTAATTTGGAAGAGATTGCATGGACCCCAAATATGTCAGAGTTAAAAGAGCTGAGTTCTCATTCAGCATTGGTTTTGCCCCCTTAGCCATAGCAGTAAAACTGTACGAACTAATATCATGAGCTATCTGAAAGCCTTCTCTAGTTGCGGCATCAATAAAGCTGCCTTCTAATTCATTTGCTGGGGCAAACCCAATAGAGTGAACAAAACCATCAAAAGATTTCCATTTTTGTGATAATTCTTGGTACATGTTTGCAATGCTCTCGTCAGATGCAACATCGCATTCAAACAATAAATCAGAACCAAGCTCTGCTGCTATCTTTTCTACGTTTCCTTTTAATCTCTCGCTTTGATATGTAAAAGCTAGCTCTGCTCCTTGAGCGTGCATTGCATGAGCTATGCCAGCGGCTATAGAGTGTTTATTAGCAAGCCCTGCTATTAGAATTTTTTTATTTTGTAACATTGTATTATTTTCTACCTTATACATATTTTTTAATCATTAGCATTATATATGAGTTCGATAATCTTTAATAAGTGAGATAATCAAGATTATAAAGAAAATATGATTTATATAATTTACTTGTTTATTGAGGATAATATGGCATATAATCATTCGTCGCATGGGTTGTGTGAACACTCGTGTATTTTTTAAAACTTAGGAGTATTTTGAAATGATTGACTTAAATAAATATTTATTCAGTGCTTTTGCAATAATCTCTTTATCAGTACCTTTAGCAATTGCTCAAGATTCTGATGATGATGTTGAAGAAGTCATTGTAACTGGATCAAGGATTATTGATCCGAACATTATTAGCTCTTCCCAAATCTCAGTTGTTGATGGGCAAGACATAATTGATGCTGGTGTGACTAGGGTTGAGGATTACTTAAATGATATGCCTCAGATTTCTCCTGGCCAATCCATTACCAATTCTAATGGTTCTAATGGTACTGCTACCGTGAACCTGAGAAACCTAGGCTGTTCAAGAACATTGGTTCTAATGAATGGTAGAAGAATGGTTCCAGGAACAACAGGTGGTGGAAACTGTGCCGACCTTAATACTATTCCAACATTACTTTTAGATAAAGTTGAAGTATTAACTGGTGGAGCATCTTCTGTTTACGGTTCTGATGCTGTTGCTGGTGTTGTTAACTTTATTTTGGATGATGAGTTTGTAGGCTTCAAAGCTGCTTATTCTCATGGTTTCTATAATCATGAAAATGATAATAGCTCTTTAAGAGAGCTTGTAAAAAGCTATGGTTATGCTCAAGCACCAAGCGATGTGCAAACTGGAGATACTGGTAAGTTCTCTATTGCCTTCGGTGGTGAGATTGATGGTGGCAGAGGTCACGTTACTGCATTTATGGAGCACACTGATACAAAACCTATACTCCAGGGTGACTTTGATATTAGTGCTTGTGCCTTAAGTGGTGGTACAACTCGATGTGGTGGTTCATCAACAATTCCTCCAGGAAGATGGGCTGACTTTGGTCGATATGGTGGCGCTGGACTTGTTAATATAGATCCTTCAGTTACTCGTTTAGATCTTAAAGTTTCTGGAAATGATTTTGTTCCTAGAGCTGGCCAAACATATAACTATAATCCAACTAACTTCTTCCAAAGACCTGACGACAGATTAAACGTCGGATTCTTTGGAAAATATGAAATTACTGATAAAGCTGAGGTTTATTTAGACTTCACTGCTATGAAATCAGAGTCAAATGCTCAGATTGCATATTCAGGAACTTTTGGAAATATTACAGACCTTCCATGTTACAACGCTTTGCTTTCTGCTCAGCAGTATCAAGTTGCATGTGGTGACTGGACTGGAATGGGTGGTTCTCATGCCCCTGACTTTGCTTCAGGCTCAGCTGCTCTAGCTTATATTTCTGGGTTAGATATTGCGGTAGGCGATGGATCAATCTTAGCTTATAAAGCACCTTTATACTCATTGAAAAGAAATGTTGAGGGTAACCCAAGACAAGGAATTCAAATGTACAAAAGCTATAACACAACTCTTGGTTTAAGAGGTGACATTAACGATGACTGGTCTTATGACATTTATTATCAAAACTCAGCTGTTAACTATGCCAATGAATACCGAAATGACCTTTCTGTAACTGCTATTAATAGAGCTGTTGATGTTGTTTCAGTTAATGGCGTTCCTACTTGTGTTGCTAAACTTCAAGGAATTGATGCTAACTGTGTTCCATACAATCTTTTTCAAGGCGGTTTACCAGCTGATGCGGGTATCCAAGGTGTAATTGATGGCGGTCAAACTGCTCAGGATTACCTTGCTAAATCAACATTCATCAATGGTGATGGAAAGCAAAAAATTCTTTCAGGATACATTACTGGTGATACAGGATTCACTATTCCAGGCGCTCCTGGATCAGTCTCCTTAGTAGCTGGTTTTGAGACAAAAGAATTAGACACTGACTTTAGACCAGATACTCCTACACTTCAGGGTGATAGATCAGGCTCAGGTGGAGCTACATTACCTATTGGTGGTATGTATGACGTAGACGAGTTCTTTTTTGAGCTAGGTATTCCAGTAACAGCTGACTTAAGTGTTGACGCAGGATTTAGAACTGCTGAGTACTCAACAGGCGCTGAAACTGACTCCAGTAAGATTGGAGCATATTGGACTGTTAATGATAATGTTTCATTGAGAGCTTCTTTCCAGACTGCTCAAAGACATGCGAATATTTCTGAACTTTATTCAGCTGTAAGCGATGGTCTTGTTGACTTAGACAATGACCCTTGTTCTATTCAGCAGAATGGTTCTGCTGCTACAGCTACTCAAGCTCAGTGTGCGTTAACTGGATTACCAGCTAGCCTCTATAACACAGACTTGAATTCACCAGCTGACCAGTACAACATTAAAGGCGGTGGTAATCCTAAAGTTGCTCCAGAAGAATCAGAGTCATTAACTGTTGGTGCAGTTATTACTCCTGAATCAGTTCCTGGTTTAACTCTAACAGTTGATTACTTTGATATTACTGTTGAGGATGGAATTGGTACTGTAAGTGCTAAAACTGCTCTTGATAAGTGTATTTCAACTGGAAGTGCTCAGTACTGTGGCTTGATCAACAGACAGGCTGGTACTGGCTCATTGTGGTTATCAGGCGGATATATTTCACAGCAGCTTACAAACATTGGTGAAGAAACAACCAGTGGTGTTGATGTTATATTTGATTATTCATTTGAAACTTCATACGGACCAGTTGAAGTTCAAGGTGTTACTACATTCTTAGATACATATGACATAACTGAGCTCCCAGGCGCATCTCCAATTGCATGCTCTGGAAACTGGGGTGGTTCATGTGGAAAGAATCCTTTGCCTGAAACTTCTGGTAAATATAAGGCAACATTATCTACTGAGTGGGATACTGACGTATCAGTTGGCTTAAGATACCTTGGTGAAACAACAGACCTTAACTCAAACAAAATTGATTTTGATGCTACAACATATATAGATGTTACTCTGCAGCACATGCCTACAGAAAATCTAGTTGTGACATTTGGTATCAATAATCTGTTTGATGAAGAGCCTGGTTACACATCTGATGCTGGTACAGCACCAGGTAATGGTAATACTTTCCCAGGTTACTTTGATGCCTTTGGTCAGTACATTTTCTTAAATTTGACACTTCAATACTAAGAAAAGGTAAAAAAATTAAAAAGGGGTGCTTTTGCACCCCTTTTTTTATGCAAATCTCTAGAATTTTAATTGCTTTAAAAATTTGACATATTGCGTAAAAATGGCAACAATTGCGGGAACTAAAAAACTTTTAGGGAGTTTATATGTCTAATATAATTAAATTTTCTTTGGTAACAGTGCTTTCTTTAGGCCTAATGCCAAATACTTCATTCGCTCAAGAAGCTGATGATGATGTCGAAGAGGTTATCGTTACTGGTTCTAAGATTAAGAAATCAGTCTTTGATAGTTCAAAACCTTTAGAAATCATCTCTGATGCTGCTATTGAGAGAACAGGTCTTAACAACATTGGTGATATCTTACAAAGCATCTCATCTAATGATGGTAATGGAATTCGACCAGTTACAACTGCTACAAACGGTGGCGATGGTTCTAACGAAATTTCATTAAGAAATCTTGGAGCTGGAAGAACGTTGGTTCTTGTTGATGGAAGAAGGTGGGTAACAGATGCTTTTGGTTCTGTTGATATGGGCACAATTCCTGCTTCTATTATCCAAAGAGTAGAAATCCTTAAGGATGGAGCATCTTCAATTTATGGTTCTGACGCAGTTGCTGGTGTTATCAACATCATTACCAAGAAGGACTATGACGGTTTTGAAATGAGAGCTTTTAGTGGTGAATATGATGCTGGTTATGGAAAACAAGATTCCATCAGCATGCAATTTGGAAGCACATCAGAAAAATCTTCTAGCATTCTTACTTTATCATTTGCCGCTCAAGAAGAAATTATGGCCGGTCAGATTCCTAGAGCGAATCAGCCTTATTATGGTTGTACTAACGTGCCAAACAGTGGTACCGGTCCTCAAAACTCCCCAACTAACCTAGGACCTAGCCCTGAGCAAAACTCAGGTTATGGTAACTTTGCTCCGGCAAGTGATAGTTTTATTTGTGGATCATCATATCCTGCTTACGGTAGATTCTTTACATTAAACAGATACTTGCAGCCTGGTAAATCAGGTGCTTCAGTGGATGACTTCATTCCATGGTCAAATGCTGGACGTTATAACTATGCACCAGTAAACCATGTACAAAATCCAATTGATCAATATTCTGTATATGGATATTCTGACTATGATATTTCTGATAACTTGAAAGCATATGTTCAAATCAACTACACAAAATCTAGACGTGACAATCAGTTAGCGCAGGTTCCAATGACGGCTACAACATCCGCTGGACCTCAATGGCAATTGAACAATGGTAGATTTGCTACAGCTGGTGGTTACTTCAATGTCTTCAATCAAGATACAACATTTGGTTTCAGATCTATTGCTATTGGTCCAAGGATTTATAGTTATGACTATGATATCTTCGGTATAAGACTTGGATTAGATGGTAATGTCGAGCTAGGTGGAAACACATATAATTGGAGTGTTGGTACGCAAATTAATGATGCTCAATACGACAGTAAGTTATACAACTTTGTTGATCTAGTGCATTTAGGAAATGCAGTCGGAGACTCATTTAGAGATCCAGTAAGCGGTGCACTAACTTGTGGAACTCCAGAAAATCCAATTAAACAATGTGTTCCATTTAATATATTTGGTGGACCAGATCTTGGTCTTGCTGCTGGCAGAATTTCACAAGCTGAATACGACGCTATGGTAGATTATGTTGGATATGACGGAGCGCAAAATGCTGCCTTTGATAGCGACAACTACTGGGCTGAAATCTCTGGTCCTTTATTTGAAATGCCTTATGGCACAGCCTTCTTTGCTGCTGGTTATGAAAAAAGAGCATCTGGCTATATTGATACTCCAGATGCACTGATTACCTCAGGTGGTTCTTCTACTAACTATAGAGAGCCTACTTCAGGTAAAACTTCTGTTGAGGAATATTTCCTTGAAATTAATATCCCACTTCTTGAAGGTGTAACTGGTGCTCAAGAGTTAGAAGTAACAATTTCAGCAAGAACATCAGATTACTCTGCTGGTGGTATGGTTGGATTTACACCAAATAGTAATGATCCAGGAAGCCCATCAACTAGTGAGATTGGTATCAGATGGAGACCAATTGATGATGTATTAATTAGAGCGACTATGGGTGAAACTTTTAGAGCTCCTACTGTAGGAAACTTGTATCGAGGCGGAGGTGAGTCTTTCCCACAAGCTAATGATCCTTGTAATACAGATCAATTTTCATCGCAAAGCGCTGGAACTCAGGCTAATTGTTTAGCTGCTGGGGTACCCGCAGGTGGTGCTGAGCAACCAACTACTCAAATTAGAGCATTTGTTGGTGGTAACCCATTCTTGCTCCCTGAAGAGGGTGAAAATGCTACCCTTGGTATCGTATACACCCCTAGCCAAATCGATAACTTAAGCATGAGTGTTGATTTCTGGGAAATTGAGTTAGAAAATATCTTTAATTCAATTGGTGTTTCAACAGTTCTTAACAGGTGTTATGTTGAGTCTACTCAACAAGATGATAACTTCTGCTCATTCGTTACAAGAACAGGTAACGGTGGCCTTCAAACAGTTAGAACATCCCAAGTTAACTCTGCTCTTCAAAATGTTTCAGGTGTTGACTTTGTAATTAATTACTCATTCGATGTTGAAAACTATGGTTCATTTACCACAGGTTTTGATATGGTTTACTACACTAAAGATGAGTTTGCTCAAGCTACAACATCTACTCCGTCCGAGTCATTCGGTTGGTATGACGGTGGTGCAGACTTCAGATGGAGAGCTAACGCTTCTGTATTGTGGGAGTACAATGATTTCACTACATCTCTAAACTTTAGATTCTTAGACGATAACAAAGATGATTGTTGGTTGTCATATTATTATGGTCTAAATGATGATTGCTCTAACCCAGATGAAGACAGTAACTATGGTCCTGGTGGATATAACCAAATGGAAGTTGAGTATTACACTGACTTACAAATTGATTACAGATATAGTGATTCTGTCAATCTGTTTATTGGAGCTAGAAACCTATTTGGTGAAGAGCCTCCAGTAGCATACGATGCATTTGCTCAGAACTTTGACTTTGCTTGGGATCTTCCTGGCGGAGCCTTTGTTTACGGTGGATTTAAAATCTCACTATAAAAGAGCTTAATCTAATTAAAAGGCCGGTTTACCGGCCTTTTTTTTATATATAATACTGTCATGAAAATTAAACACTTTTTTCTCTTATTAGCATTTGTCTTGGCTGGTTGTGGTAAATCTATTTCACCAGTTGATTCTTCAATTGAAAGTGGAGTGTTCCATTTTGGAAATGGATCAGAGCCTCAAGGAATCGATCCCCATGTTGTTACAGGAGTACCTGAACATCATATTTTAATTTCTCTATGTGAAGGTTTAACAATTCCCAATCTAAATAGTGGTGGAAATCTTCCTGGTGCAGCTGAATCATGGACAGTAAGTGATGATGGCAAAGAATACATATTTAATCTAAATAAGAATGCAAAATGGTCTAATGGAGACCCAGTAACTGCTAGTGACTTTGTGTGGTCTTGGATGAGAATATTAACTGCAAGCCTGGGTTCTCAATATCCTGACATGCTTTATTATTTAGAAGGCGCGGAAGAATATCATACAGGGGTAACGAGTAATTTTGATGAGGTCGGTGTAAAAGCAGTTGATAAATATACTTTAAAAGTTAATTTAAAGAATCCAACTCCATTTTTTATAGGCATGTTAAGTCATTACAGTACATGGCCTGTCCACAAAGACACCGTCTTAAAACATGGTGCAATAGATGATAGAAATGGCCAATGGACAAGACCCGGTAATTTTGTTTGTAATGGACCATTTCAATTAAAATCTTGGGAGTTAAATAATAAAATTGTTGTAGAAAAGAATCCTAATTACTGGGATGCTGAAAAAGTTAGTTTGAATGAAATGCATTTTTATCCAGTTTCTAATGTAATGACCGAAGATAGGATGTTTAGAGCAGGGCAGCTGCATGTAACCTCAACATTACCATCTCAAAAATGCCCAATTTATATTGAAGAAAATAATCCTGATTTAAGAATTGATCCATATATGGGTCAATATTTCTATCGATTGAATATCGATAACCCATCTTTAAAGGATGTAAGAGTAAGAAAAGCTTTAGCATTTTCAATTGATAGGAAACTTTTAGTAGAAAAAGTTACCAAATGTGGTCAAATTCCAGCATATTCTTTTACTCCTCCAGGTTCGAATGGATACCAGCCAGATACTAATATTCCATTCGATCCTGAATTAGCTAAAGAACTTTTGAATGATGCTGGTTACTCTGAAAGCAATCCTTTTCCTAAACTTGAAATCTTGTTTAATACTAATGAAGATCACAGAAAATTAGCTCTAGCGATACAACAAATGTGGCAGCAGAATCTAGGTATCGAAGTTGAGCTTGTAAACCAAGATTGGAAAGTATACTTGAGTAGAGAGATGGTAGGAGATTTTCAGGTTTCGCGAGCAGGATGGATAGGAGATTATGAAGATCCAAATACCTTCCTTGATCTTATGAGACCTAATAGAGGAAATAATAAGACGGGCTGGGAAGATGCTAATTATGATTCAATTGTTGAAAGAGCAAACTCAACTCACGACCAAGCCCAAAGATATGAACTGCTGAAAGAAGCTGAAAGAATTCTTATCGATAATATGCCAATCATTCCTCTTTATACGTATGTTCGATCTTATCAATTATCACCTGATGTTAAAGGTTACAATCCACACATCTTAGATCATCATCATCCCAAGTTTATTTATCTAGAAAGAGATTGATATTTAATGATAACAATTTTTTTTAAAAGAATTTTACTTGCTATACCGGTATTATTTGCAGTTGCTAGCATCACCTTTTTTTTAATAAAAATTGCACCTGGAGGACCCTTTGATGCAGATAAGGCAGTATCTCCTCAAGTATTAAAGAACCTTAATGAAGCTTATAACTTAGACGCATCTAATTGGGAGCAATATGTTGATTATATGACTGGGTTGGTTCAGGGTAATTTAGGTCCGTCATTTAGATTTCCAGGCAGATCTGTTACAGAAATGATTGCTACTGGATTACCAGTTACTTTTGAATTAGCTTTCTATGCAATTTTAATTGCTTTGGTTATGGGTGTATTTTTAGGCGTACTTGCAGCATTAAAAAAGAAATACATTTTTAGATTTTATCCCAATGGCAATTGCAATGATTGGCATATGCGTTCCAACATTCCTTATGGGACCCTTATTGGTTTTAATTTTTGGAATAAATCTTGAATTACTCCCTGTATCTGGCTGGGGTCAATTGCCTGGAGACAAAATTTTACCATCTCTAACATTAGGATTCGCATATGCTGCATACATTGCTAGGTTGAGTAGAGGTGGAATGTTAGAAGTGTTAAATCAGGACTTTATCAGAACAGCTAGAGCCAAGGGCCTTACTGAAAGAATGGTTGTAATCAAACATGCTATGCAAGGCGGGTTAATTCCTGTTGTATCATTTTTAGGACCAGCTATTGCTGGTTTGCTTGCAGGCTCTTTTGTTGTCGAAACTATCTTTCAAATTCCAGGGCTGGGAAGATTTTATGTTGAAGCAGCATTTAATCGAGACTACACAATGATCCTAGGAACCACAATATTTTTCTCTGCAATGATAGTTTTCTTTAATTTATTATCTGACCTAGCTGCTTTATGGCTAAATCCAAGATCAAGAGATGCGTAATGAAAAATAATTCTTTGTGGTCTGATGCTTTATATAGATTAAGTAGGAATAGAGCTGCTATGTTGGGTGGCTTTGTTTTAATAATGCTTGTAATTTGTGCGGTATTGGCTCCATGGATAGCTCCATACTCTTATTCATTTCAAGATTTAAATCTGGGTGCAAGCCCTCCATCATCAGATCATCTTTTAGGAACTGATATTTTAGGAAGAGATTTGTTAAGTAGAATTTTGTATGGCGCACGTATTTCATTATTAGTTGGATTTGTTGCAACTGGTGTTGCTCTTGTTATTGGAGTTTCCTGGGGGATAGTTGCCGGATATATAGGAGGAAGAGTTGACTCCATTATGATGAGAATAGTTGATGTTCTATATGGACTCCCGTTTATTATTTTTATAATTCTTTTGATGGTAATTTTTGGTAGGAATTTGTGGCTCTTATTCGGAGCAATTGGAGCTGTTGAATGGCTTACCATGGCAAGAATAGTAAGAGGCCAAGTAATTGGTTTAAAAAATCAAGAATTTGTTTTAGCAGCTCAAGCTATGGGAGTTTCAAATCTATCAATGTTTAAGAGACATCTATTACCTAATATTTTAGGACCAATTGCTGTATACGCAACTTTAACGATCCCCCAAGTAATGCTTTTAGAAGGATTTCTAAGTTTTCTTGGGCTAGGTATCCAACCTCCAATGAGTAGCTGGGGAACTCTTATTAAAGACGGTGTTGAATCAATGGAGGAATATAGTTGGTTACTAATTTATCCAGGTATAACATTCACAATTACCTTGTTTGCATTAAACTTTTTTGGAGACGGGCTTAGAGATGCTCTAGATCCAAAAACTTCTGATAATTAAAAAGCCTTAATAATAATTTTTATTACCTGCCCAGGCTTGATTTCATTATTTGGCAATTTATTAATATCTTTAATATCTGAGATCTCAATATTAAAGATATCTGCTATACGATAAAGACTGTCACCTTGTTTGACGCTATACAAAATAGTTCTTTTTTTTGAGTTAATTGTTCGATAAATATTTTTATTTCCTATATTTAACTCTTTTCCAATCGTTAAAGTGGAACTCATTCTTAGCCCATTATTTTTTGCTATTTCTGCAGGAGAAATTTTGTACTGAATCCCAAGGTTCCATAATGTATCTCCTTCGCTAATAATATGAGCTTGATAAGGGATAAATGTTTGATTTTGATCGTTGCTCAGGGGAATTAATAGCTCTTGATTTAAGTTTAAGACATTAGATGCTAGATAATTAACTTTCTTTAAAACATTAACTTCTGTATCAAACTCTTCAGCTATCTTCCACAAACTATCTCCGCTTGAAACTTTATGAGTTACCCAATTAATTTGATTTGTTTTAATGAACTTGTCTTTCTTAAGGTTTAGTACTTCTTCTAATTCAATAGGGATATTAAAAGTAGTTTTATCTCCAGGAGGGGAAGCCCATTTTGTATATCCTGCATTTAATTTGTAAACAAATTCAGGCTTCAATCCTGCAAACTCACTAAAGGCCAGTATTTCAACTTGACCATTAAGCTCTATATTGCCTAAAACTTTTTTGTTTGGAAAATTTGGTAAATTAATTCCATACTTTTCAGCATTAAGAACTAATTCAAGTATTGCCTTAAATTTTGGAACATATTCCTTGGTTTGTTTTGGCAACTTGAGATTTTCATAATTAGTTGGCTTACCTAATTTTCTATTTAGCTTTATTTGTTTTTCAAGAAGGGTTGGCCCGCCATTATACGCTGCAAGGGTATAGGTAATTTCTTTATTAAATCGATTATGCAGATAGGCTAAATACCTTACAGCAGCTTTTGATGAAGCCAAGGGGGCGTGCCTTTGCTCATACCACCATGTATCTTTAAGGCCATATATCCTTGCTGTAGCTGGCATAAACTGCCATATACCCATTGCCCCTGATGCTGAAATTGAAAATGGATCATAGTTGCTTTCAATGTATGGAAGAAGTGCCAATTCTGGTGGGAGTCTATATCTTTCTAATTCTTCAAGAACAAAATAGATAAAGTACCTTCCTTTCTCAAGCAGCTTATCAAGTTGATTGGGGTTACTAAGATATGCATTAATGTATACAAGAGTTTTCTCGTCTAGGTGCTCTTGGTCATTTGAGCTAGCAGCTGTTATTCGATCCCAGACATTTTCATAAGTTGGAATATCTATAGATGCCTCAACTGGAATAGGTTCAACATACTGGTCAGCCTGAATAATAGATGGTAATTCACAACTTGAAGTGACAAGCAATATAAAAATTAATAAGAATTTTTTCATGGGTTTAAATTTTATAATTTTTGAATTGGATGTAACTCTCTAGAGGTAAATAAAAGATTGTCTTCATTAGTTACAATTAACCAAATATAATTATAAGTATAAGCTTTTATAAATTGAATAGTCATAAGTATTAAGGTCATATTTTAACTCATGAAACAGGTAATTATTTATACAGATGGTGCATGCAGAGGTAACCCAGGCCCAGGTGGTTGGGGAGCGCTTATTAAGTTTGATAGCGCTGAAAAGGAAATCTTCGGTGGTCAAACTGATACAACTAATAATCAAATGGAACTTTCGGCAGCAATCGAGGGTTTAGCGATTTTAAAAGAACCCTGCAGCGTAGAGCTTTTTACAGACTCAAAATACGTTATGGATGGAATCACTCAATGGATTCAAAACTGGAAGAAAAATAATTGGAGAACTACTGCTAAAAAAGATGTGAAAAATAAAGAATTATGGCAAAAATTAGATCAGTTAATTTCTTATCATCAAGTGCAATGGCATTGGGTAAAGGGCCACTCTGGGGATGCTGGCAACGAAACTGCAGACTTATTGGCGAATAAAGGAATAGATTCAATCTTATGACAAAAAAACTCATTGTTCTTGATACTGAAACGACTGGGCTTGAGGTAGATCAAGGTCATCGGATTGTTGAGGTAGGAGCAGTTGCTCTTGCAGACAGGAAAAGAACAGATTTACACTTTCATTCATATTTGAACCCTCAAAGGTCTATTGATGAGGAGGCTGAAAAAGTTCATGGTCTTTCAATGGAGAGATTGTCCAGTGAACCTGAGTTCTCAGAAATAGCAGAGAGTTTTTTAGAATTTGTAGAAGGAAGCATATTAGTAATTCATAACGCTGCTTTTGATTTAGGCTTTCTAAATGCTGAGTTAAAGAGAGTTTCTTCAAAGTACCCTGCTCTTGAGGAAATATGTGATGTTGAGGACACTTTGTTGATGGCAAGAAATAAATTTCCTGGTCAACGTAATTCTTTAGATGCACTTGCAAATAGATTTGAGATTACTGGTTATGATAGAAGTTTTCATGGAGCTTTATTAGATGCCAATATTCTTGCAGACGTATACATTCATTTAACAGGGGGTCAAAGTAAGTTTGAATTTATGACATCAAATACAAATTATAACTCTGAAAATGATTCAGGTAATCTCAGTATCGATTTAAATAAATTTCCCATCCCAAAAATCACAGTCTCCAAAGAGGATATGATGGCAAATGATCAAAGAATTAAAGCAATTAATTCAAAAAGAGATTCATCATGACAAAAGTTACAAGATTTGCGCCTAGCCCAACCGGGACATTGCATATAGGTGGAGTTAGAACTGCGTTATTTAATTATGTATATGCAAAGCAAAACAAAGGAAAGTTTTTAATTAGAGTTGAAGATACGGATGCTGAAAGATCGACTCGAGAGTATGAGGAAAATATCCTTAAAGGATTATCAGATATAGGCATTAATCCCGATGAGCCTCCTGTGCGCCAGTCTGAAAGATCTGAGCTATATCAAAAAGCTGTTGAGCAAATCATAGAGTCTGGTAAAGCCTATTATTGTAATTGCAGCAAAGAAAGATTGGATGAGATGAGGGCTGAGCAACAATCAAAAGGCCTGAAGCCTCAATATGATGGTAAATGTAGGAATTTAAACCTTAAGCCTGATTCTTCAACAGTCCTAAGGCTAAAAACTCCTCGAGATGGTGAGCTAATTTTTCATGATTTAGTTAGAGGGGAGGTTATTTTTCAAAATTCAGAACTAGATGATTTGATTCTGTTGAGGAGCGATGGATCTCCAACATACCATCTATGCAATGTCATTGATGACTACGAACAAAAAGTTACGACAGTAGTTAGGGGAGAGGATCACTTAAGCAATACCCCTAGACAAATACATATTCAGCAAGCATTAGATTATCCTTCTCTTGAATATGCTCATCTACCAATGGTGCTTGGTCAAGATAAAAAAAGACTATCCAAGAGAAATGCTGTTACAAGCTTGCAGGATTATTTTAATCAAGGGTATCTTGAATCATCTATGATAAACATGCTTGCTCGTTTAGGTTGGTCTAAAGGCGATAAAGAAATTTTTTATTTAGATGATCTGATTTCAGATTTTAGAATTCAGGAAGTTCAAAAGGCTGGCGCTATTTTTGATTCAGTAAAACTTGATTGGATTAATAATCATCATTTAGCAGCACTATCTTTTGATGATTTCAAAGCAAAGTTAATCCCATTTCTTGATAGCATTGACATTGATTTTACTCAAAAGACCAACAGCGATGAAATCATTCAAGCCATGAGAAGCTCCAAACCAACCCTCCTCGGTGTAGCTAAAGATCTTATACCCTATTTTTCTAAAGTAGAGTCTTATGACGAGAAAGCAGCAAAAAAATTTTTAAGTGGATCAGAATCAGTTTTAGAATTTGTTCAAAGAAAATTAAATAGTCTGGAGGTTTGGAATGAAGAGTCTATTGATCATGCATTGAACGAAGCTCAAACTTCATTGAGCTTGCCCACCCCTAAACTAAATCAACCTATAAGAATTGCGATGACAGGATCGACTCAATCGCCTTCTTTGGGCTTAACTCTTTCATTATTTGATTTAGCTGAAGTGAACAATAGAATTGATGCAGCGTTAGAATATTTAGCTAATTCAAATTAAGCAACGTAAGATGCGATTATTGCCTTGGGGTGTTCTTGAGTTAATTTTTCTAAAGCATCTACAGAGACCTCTTTTGTAATCCCATACTCAGCAATACCAACCATCTCATTAGGCTCAACAATGAGATTATCTGAAATTTTTCTCATACCTTTATAGGAATCTAATAAGCTTAAGTCATCACAATCATGGGCAGGATAAAAAATCTTTTTATCAAACTCTTGTTTTGTTAATTGATTTGATTCAGTAAGAACAAAATAGTTTTTTGGAACATCCATAAACTTTATCTCATCATTTCGTAGAGTATCTCCAGCACTTGAGGACATTTGATCGCTGACAATATCTAGTGACTCCATTGACTGGTATTGAAAAATACTTATTGATCCAAGTGATGCATATAAAGGATTAAGTTCTGAATTAATGTAATTTCGTTCATAACCTTCAAAATGAAGAAGCGAGGAGGCTAATGGAGCATGTTTATTTTCATAGTAATCTCTAAAATTGGCATCAGACAAACCATCCATTTTATGAATAAATGCTAGAGCTTTAATCAATTTGAATAGCCACACCTGCGTTAGGTCTTCTTAGATCTGCAAAACCTTCTTTGCCTCTTGAGGATATTAAGATGCTTTGTGTTGAACCCATGGTTTTTGATTCTTCAAGCTCATGACCATATGATTGAAGAATTTTAAGCGTATCTTCGCTAAAACCTCTTTCTAAACGCAAACTTTTGTAGGGCCAATCTTTATGAAGTCTTGGCAGCATCGTTGCTTCACCAAGATTTAAATTAAAATCTATAATTCCAGTTACAACTCTTAATACAGCTGCTGGGATTAAAGCGCCTCCAGGAGACCCTGTGATGAGCTTTAAGGCATTATTTTCATCAAAGACAATAATTGGTGTCATAGTGCTCATGGGTCTTTTGCCTGGCTCAAATCTATTGCCAATACTTGCAGATCGATCAATGACTTCGGGGTTTCCATACTGATAAGCAAAATTGTTCATTTGATTATCAAGAAGAATTCCTGTGCCAGGAATGGTTACTCCTGAACCAAATGAGTACCCTAATGTGTATGTGTTAGAAACAACATTTCCATCTATATCAATGATTGAGTAATGGGTGGTATTTTCACCTTCTTGAAATAATGAATTAGGATTTAGAGCATCGGATGGAGTAGCTTTATTGTAATTAATTCCCTCAGCTAAAGATTTAGCTCTTTCTTTAGAAATAATTTTTTCTATCGGCACATCATAAAACTCGGGATCGCCCATAAATCTAGATCGATCCATGTGTCCTCGTTGTAGAGCTTCTGCAAACAGGTGAAGAAAGTTTGCTGAGTTTGGCGTAAGCTCATCAGTTGAGAAATTCTCAAGAATATTTAATCCTTCAAGTAATACAGCAGCTCCTCCAGCTGGAGGAGGGTGGGCAAGTACCTTATGATTTCTATAAGTCGTTTGGATGGGCTCTGCGAACCTAGGCTTATAGTCTTTAAGGTCTTTGGCATTAATATATCCACCATTTTGCTTCATAGCTTTAACAATCTTCTTTGCAATAGAGCCAGTGTAAAAAGCTTCTTCACCATCTTTAGCTATTTCACGAAATGTCCAAGCCAAATAAGGTCGTTTCATTAAAAAATGTTCTTTTGCTGGGCTGCCGTCTTGATAATAGATATTTTTAGATTCTTTATCGAGATTTATCTGATCAGCACTTCCAATTGCTTGATTGAGATCATAGCTAACAAGTATTCCTTTTGAGGCTTGCTTGATAACAGGTTGTAAGATCTTCTTTAACGGCAACTTGCCATAGCGATCATGTGTTTGCAATAAACCAGCTACAGTCCCCGGAACTCCAGAAGCCTTATAGCCATATCTCCTTTGATCATAATTGTCCCTTAAGAATAGAAAGTCATTATTAGAAAGATTTTTAGGTGCAGCGCTTCTAAAATCTACTGCTATAGTTTTTTGCTCATCGCTCAAATAAACCAGCATAAAGCCTCCACCCCCTAGATTGCCTGCCCTAGGAAGCGTGGTTGCCAAAGAGAATCCTACTGCAACTGCTGCATCAATAGCATTGCCACCCATGTTTAAAATTTCTAATCCAATATCTGAAGAAGCTTGATTTTGAGAAACAACCATTCCAGAACTTCCAATTGTTGGGTGAAAGGGTGATGGATAATCAATATAGCTCACTTGTGCCCATGAATTTAAGGACAAAAATAGAAGCGAGAAAAGAATATTTTTATGGGTCATAAATTCTAAAATATCATTGGAGCTAAATAGAAGGCAAATAGAGTCACCAAAAAGACTCCAATAATATTCAATGCAAATCCTGCTTTCATCATATCTGGAATAGTTAATTTGCCCGAGCCAAATACAATCGCATTAGGTGGCGTCGCAACTGGAAGCATGAATGCGCAACTTGCAGCTAAAACAACAGGGATTGTTAAAGCAACCGGTGCTATACCCAGAGCCACAGCAACGGCTCCAACCACTGGTAAAAATGTTGAGGTTGTAGCAACATTCGAGGTTATTTCTGTTAAGAAAATGATTAAAGTTGCTACTGAGAGTATCAATACAATTGGAGGGACATTTCCTAGAATAGTTAACCCTTGCCCAATCCAGCTTCCAAGACCTGAAGAGCCAATTGATGCAGCTAAAGATAATCCTCCGCCGAATAAGACAAGCAAGCCCCATGGTAGTTTATTGGCTTGCTCCCAAGTAAGTAAATCTGTTTTATTGTTTTCAGAAGGAATAAAGAAAAAACTTAATGCTGCAAATATGGCAATTCCTGCATCAGTAAGACCTGATAAAGGAATAAAATTATCAAGCAGGGTTCTAAACATCCATGCGGTAGCAGCTAATGAAAAAATAATTAAAACTTTTTTTTCATCCCTACCTAGGGGGCCTAAATCAGTTAGCATATTTTGAAGTTGTAATTTTGTTTCAATGCTTGCTACAAAATTAACGGGATACACAATTTTAGTAATTGCATACCAGGATGCTCCAAGCATAAGAATAGCTAAAGGCACTCCTAATTTCATCCAATCTACAAAAGAAATTTCAATTCCATAAGTTTCCTGTATAAAACCTACAAATATTATATTGGGAGCGGTTCCAACCAAAGTAGACATTCCTCCAATTGAAGCGGCATAGGCAATACCAAGCAAGAGCGAGGTCTCAAAGTTTTTTCTTTCCTTTGCTGAGAAATTTGGAATAGTTTCTGCAACACTTGCGCATACAGCCAACCCAATTGGTAATAGCATCAAAGTGGTCGATGTATTCATGACCCACATACTTATAGAGGCTGAAACAAGCATAAAACCGCCAACTAATTTAGCTCCACTGTTTCCAATAGCTATTAACATTTTTAATGCCAGTCGTTTATGCAATCCAGAGGATTCAATTCCTAAAGCTAAAATAAAACCACCCATAAATAAGTAAATATTTGGATTCGCATAGGGTAGAGCAGCAGTCTTAAAATCAGCTACATGTAGCATTGGGAAAAATGCCAATGGAAGCAAGGCAGTAACTGCAACTGGAACTGCCTCAGTTGCCCACCAGATTGCCATCAAAAGAGTAACTGCAGCAACAGCCAAGCCTATTGGAGAAAGAGATTCTGGGTTAGGCATCAAAAGTACAAAAAAGAAGGCTGCTAAACCGATCCAAAAACCTCTTTTTTTATATGCCTGCATTATTTTAATCTCGCATAAAACATTTCAGCAGCATAAGGAACCATTTGTTCAGTGTTGCTATGACCTTTTGTAGTTGGAACTTCTACCATTCCCCATTTAAAAAATTGATTAACGTCTTTAGATTTTACAACAGCAGATTTAAAAAAGTTTCTTCCTCTAGCCAATCGATGCTCTCCTTGTAAATTAATAATATCCCAATGAGCTTCTACATAAGGTGAATTAGGCCTGGTTGATGTATCAGCTCTTCCAAGCATTAATAAAAAATATTTACTAAAAGCCTGTTTAAGTTTTTCATTATCAATATTTGAATTAGTAAGCCCAAAGGGCCATTCTTGATCAGTCATTGATAGATACCAACCTAGATTCGCTGCAATTGCAAGGGTATAAGTTGTATCTGAATAATGTAGAACAAATCGATGTACAAAATGTGCTCCAGCACCGTGACCATAGATACCCCATTGACCTGATTTTAATTTAAATCTCTTTAATGCATCAGCGGCTAAAGGTTCAATCGCGCTAAATGCATGTAACTCTGTTGCAATAGGCTCTAAGTTTCTGGTTTTAATATTGCCGTAATTAAAGCCCCATACTTCTGGAAAGTTATTTTCACTAAATTCAGGCACAACAACTAAAAGATTTAATTCTTCAGATGCTTGAGTCCATTGATCTCTGTATTCCTCAGCATTTCTCTTTCTCCCATGCATTACCACTACCAGTCTTGTAGCTGCATTGACCTTGCTAGGTTTGGCTACATAGGTCGGTAAAGCGGTGCCAGACCAATTCTCAAACTGATATTCAAGTAGCTCCGCGCTTACATTCCAAGAAAATAAAACAAATAAAAA
>CABWYS010000005.1 GCA_902509555.1 uncultured SAR86 cluster bacterium | reverse complement strand
AATAAATGGGACATAATTTCCAATATTTTGATTTTGAATACTTCTTCCTTTTGCACTAACAATCCCTGCGGTGACAGAAAAATCAAAGGAAAAAGGAGAGCCAATTGCAACAACCCAATCTCCAACCTTGAGGTTCTCACTATCACCAATAGAAACTTTCGGTAAATTTTTACCCTTAATCTTTAAAACAGCTAGATCTGATAGAGGGTCAATTCCAACCACCTCAGCAGAAAACTCCCTTCTATCATTTAAAGAAACTGTAATTTCTTCAGCCTCATCAACAACATGGAAGTTTGTCAATAAATAGCCATCTTTAAAAATGAAGCCAGAACCATATGCTACAGCCTCTCTCGTTTCAGGCTGTTGAGGTTGAGGGAAGCCTCTGCCCCGCGGAATACCAAAAAATCTCTCAAATTCATCAAACCCTCTCATTGAGTTCTGCATTTTCACTTCTTTACGAGAAGTGATATTTACAACAGCAGGGGCAGAATTTTCCACTAGTTCTGAAATGTTGGAAGGCAATGCTGCATTAATAGAAGATGCAAAACCTAGAACAAGTATAAGAGCGATCTTATTTTTAAAAAGATTCATTTTATTTCCTTTCATAAATTGATTGGATCATAGGATCAGCCACAGACGGAGGAACATCCCCATAAGCAGTTAACAGTCTTCCATCTTGCAATGGAATTAAATAAATCCAATTATTATTTGCTTTAAAGTATTTTACCTTTTTAATACCAAGTTGTTTATTTTCAAGATGGAAAAATAAATTATTTCTTCCATTTGAATATTGATTGGGGTTATTTGGATTGGCTGAAAAGCCTACTGGGATCCAGTTTTTAGAAACCTGCTGGGAATTATGAGACTGGTTAGATTGCATAATATGAATCATGTGCTCCATGATATTTTGATCTGCATTTAGCAATTGATTTTTTGCCTGATCGCTTGAAAGTGCGGATGAAAGCTGCAAAGAACTTCCTCTATCCACCTGAAAGCGATCTTCATCAAACTGATACAAAATTATTAATGTGATAAGGACAGTTGCTGCTGCCGTTACCAAATTACTCATCACAGGATTAATCTTGCTGAGGTAATCTTTTAAAAATGAAACTTTTGGAGCTTTTTGTTCCGAATGTCTTTGCACTATGTCTGAGATAAGCCCAAACTTTTTGAAAGTGTTTTTCAAACCTTCATCTGCATTCATCTTAGCAAGACTCTCTTGAATTTCTTTAGACGAAAGCTCGCCATCATATAGGGCAGATAGTTTTTCTAAGTCTTTATCCATTTAAAATATTCTCCTGATTCATAAATTCTAATATAAGTTGTCTAGCTCTAAATATTCTTGATCTAACAGTGCCAATTGGGCATTTAAGTATTTTAGCTATCTCATCATAGGTTCTTCCATCAATCTCTCTAAGCGTAAAAGCCGTCTTAGTTTCAGTATCAAGGGTTTGAATGAATTCCATAATCTTCTTTTCAGACTCCAGTGCTATAAGTTCGGTTTCTGGTGAAAGATACTGAGGAACATCGTGTTCATTTTGATCTAAGTAATCAGTAATCTTGGAACCTTTAGAAAAACTACTAGCAAAATCATTTTTTGCCAGGTTTATTCCTATCCTGTAAATCCATGTAAAAAGCGCACTATCTCCCCTGAAAGAGTCAATTTTTTGCCAAACTCTAATAAATGTTTTTTGGCATAACTCCTCTGCTTGATCTCGAGATTTTGTATATCCAATCAAAGAAGACATGAGTTTTGGTTGATACTTTAGAACCATGGCTTCAAATGCCATCACGTTTCCAGCTTTAATTTCATTTACAAACACTTCATCCCCTTTACTAATCCCCATATGTTTCCTCGATCATTTGGACAAAGATGAAATGAAATAGTTTCACTTATCTGTGAAGTTTTTTATGTTATTTAAAATGAAGTTTTCTTTCTCTGGGCTATTTAAAGATTCATTCTTAAATATAAAATCATATAAAGGCTGATCTTCTAGATCCAAAATACTATTAAACATCTCAAAATCTTCTTGGGAAAGAGAATCCAGATTATCTTCACTGTACCTTGCAAACAGCAAATCTAGCTCTCTCAGACCTCTTCTGCACTTCCATTTTGTTTTATTAATGTCTGTATTCATTTATTAATCTAATATAGTATCTTTATTGAAATTGTTAATTAAATAAATTGTTAAATTCTGAATTTATAAAATATGGAGCTGTAAATCTTGAGGATAGAACAGCAATTCATTTAAATGGTGATTTTGACTCTGTCTTGAGTCTTTTACAAGGACTGGTAACGTCAGATTGCACTCTGATCAATGAACAATTAGGTCAAATCTCTTCTTTGTGCAACGAAAAAGGTTTTATTTTATGCAACTTTGAGGTTATTTTTGATCAAAACAAGTGGTTAATTATCATTGAAAATGGCCTTAAAGATGTTTTTTTAAACGAAATAACTAAATTTTTACCTTTTTATAAAGTCTCGGCTGAGCTCCTAAGCTCCAAAGTGATAGGTTTTACAAGAAAAAACGGTCAAGTAATGCTTCCAAATGAACATCTAGTTTTAAGCTCAGATATTGCATATTTATCTCTATCAATTGATAAAAATAATGAATCTCAAGATAATTTAGATATTCTCAGCAAAGAGAACTGGGCTATCAATAGAAAAATTATGGGCGATCATCAAATTGAACTTGAGGAAACAGGCAAATACAGACCTCACGAATTAGGGCAGCATAATACTAGAGTTAGTTTTACTAAGGGTTGCTTTAGAGGGCAAGAAATAATTGCAAGAATGGAGTATCTAGGAAAATTAAAAAAAGAAACAAGGTTAATTGTTCACTCAAATCAAAAAGAGATTTCTGAATTTATAATTATTGGGAAGAGCTACAAAATCCAGGAAACAATTTTCTCATCTTGCTTTGGAAAAATAGATAGTTTTTCTAATAAAATTAATTAAGCTTCCAATCAATTTCACTAGAGCCATTCTCTATTAAGATTTTATTAATTTCTGAAAAATGCTTGCATCCAAAAAATCCTCTATAAGCAGAAAGAGGAGATGGGTGAGGAGCGGATAAAATTTTATTTTCCTTATCATCAATTAAATGTAATTTTTTTTGAGCACTGTTGCCCCATAAAACAAAAATCATATTTCCTCTTTGACTTAACCGAGAAATGATTTTATTCGTTAATTTATCCCAGCCTAATTTCCGATGTGAGTTTGGTTTTCCATGCTCCACAGTTAGAACAGAATTTAATAGTAAGATTTTTTGTTGAGTCCAAGAGATCAAATCGCCGTGTTGAGAAATAGGAATATTTAAATCATTTTCTAGTTCAAGAAAAATATTTTTTAGGGATGGTGGAATCATAATTTCTTTATTGACTGAGAAAGACAGGCCGTTTGCTTGTCCGAAACCATGGTATGGATCTTGCCCTAAAATTAATACTTTAACTTCATTGAAATGAACCAATTCTAGAGCCCGAAATATAGATGAAATTGGAGGAAATATAGCTATATCTTTAGTGTTTAATTTTAAGAATTTTGACTCCATTTCATCTAAAAAATCTATACAAAACCCCTTACCAAGAGGCTCTAGCCAAGTATCAGGAAAGTTAAAAATATTCAAAAAAATTTCTCTAAAAAATGCTTAAATTTTATCCACAGAAACTGTGGATAAAGCTTGGGATAACTTAATATTCTTACATTTTAGACTGATTTAATAAGGTTTCATGCAAATTGATCAAAAACTAATCAATTAATTATAAAATAACCTTAAATCAGTAATTTATACTAAATTTTGTTGAGATAAACCCATCCTAAGGCGAATATTAACGAAGTGTCAATAACACTATTTTGTTCTGTGGGCAAGTATTTTTTTAAAAAAAAATAAATTAGAATACATCCTCTTTATAGTAACCATAAATAATCCATATGAATGATCAAAAAAACACTCTTTTTTCTGCCTACAACATGAATGGTTTAAATCTAAGAAACAGAGTTGTCATGGCTCCTATGACAAGGAATTTTTCACCAAATGGAATACCCAAAGATTATGCTCCAACCTACTATGCACGAAGGGCTCAAGGTGGTGTAGGTTTGATACTAACTGAGGGAGTGGAAGTAAGTCATCGAGCTGCAAGCGGCTATCCAAGTTGCCCAAATTTAGAAACAGATGAAGCAAAAAAAATGTGGGAAAAAGTCGTCTCTGAAGTTCATAAAAATAATTCATCTATCTTCTGTCAACTCTGGCATGTGGGTGGAATTAGAAAGCTAGGAATGGCCCCTATTCCAGAAGTTCCAGGATTTACTCCATCTGGTTATGTGGTTCCTGGAAAGAAAGTGGCGCATGAAATGACGCATGAGGAAATCAAAGAATTGATTGAGGTTTATGCTGAAGATGCAAGGATTTGTGAGGAGATTGGATTTGATGGAGTGGAAATTCATGGAGCGCATGGGTATTTAATTGATCAATTTTTTTGGGATCAAATAAATTTAAGGACTGATGAATATGGTGGCTCCATTGAAAATAGATCTAGGCTTGCCAAAGAAATTCTTGAAGCATCACAAAAGATAACCTCTGAAAATTTTAAGGTTGGAATAAGAGTTTCACAATGGAAGCAACAGGACTATGAAGCAAAAATTACATCTGATGAAAAAGAGTTAAATAAATTTTTTAATATCTTGAAAAATGCAGGGGCTGATTTTATCCATTGTAGTAATCGTCGTTTTTGGGAAGGTGAATTTAACACTAAAGGCCTAAACTTGGCTGGAGTTGCAAAAGAGGCAACTGGACTTCCCACTATTAGTGTTGGTAGTGTTGGTTTGGACAAAGATTTTATTAAACTTTATTCTGGCGACCATAAGACTCAAACTGCAGATCTAAAGATCCTACATGAGAAGCTCAATAAGTCTGAATTTGATTTAATCGCTGTTGGGAGAGCGCTGTTATCTGATCCTGATTGGGCTAATAAAGTTCAAGATGGGAAAGAGGACCAAATTGTGCCTTTTGATAAAAGCTTTGTTGAGAACTACGTCTAAAGCTCTAACTACTTAAATTTAAAGACCTTACACTCATTACATGTTCAACTGATCGAAGTTGATTAATCAATTCCTCACTTGCCTGACATTCTAGATCAATCAAATTAATAGCGATCTCATCTCTGCTTTTATTTGTCATCTCAGCAATGTTGATATCACAGGCAGCAATTGAATCAGCAATTTTACTAATCATTCCTGGTTCATTGTGATTAATAATAACCAAACGATGATTAGTACCTCGCGAAAGCGAGATTCTTGGAAAATTTACTGAATTTAATATTGTGCCATCTTGTAGATAGTTAACCATTTGATTTGCAGCCATCACAGCACAGTTTACCTCGGCTTCTTTTGTGCTTGCGCCTAAGTGAGGGAGCAGCACTACATCATTCTTCTCTGAAGAACGCTTGATAAGCTCAGGAGTTGGAAAATCTGTGACAAACCTACCTAAATTTCCATTCTCAAGCTCAGCTATGACATGATTAGTATTAACTATCCCTCCTCTGGATAGATTGATTAGCCTAGCGCCTTTTTTGAATTTTCTTAAATTTGATTCATTAATAAGATTTTTCGTATCCTCAACAAGCGGAATATGGAGTGAGACATAATCTGATTGCTGCAAAAGAGCTTCCATTGTTTCAGCTTTTTTAACTTCTCGAGGGAGCCTCCACGCACCCTCTATGGAAATGTAAGGATCATATCCTACCAATTTCATTCCAAGGGTGTGAGCTGCTTGTGCAAGCATTGATCCAATTGATCCAAGACCAACTATTCCAAGCGTCTTTCCGGCCAGCTCATTGCCTGCAAATGTTTTCTTTTGAGCTTCCATTGCTTGGTTTAAACCTGCAGAGTCTTCAACATCAAGATTCTTTGCAAATTCAATACCCTCAACAATACCTCGGGAAGAAAGCAACATTCCGCAAATGACAAGCTCCTTTACTGCATTTGCATTTGCGCCTGGAGTATTAAAAACAACAATTCCTTTTTTGGTTGCATCATCTTTAGGTATATTATTTGTGCCTGCTCCTGCTCGAGCTATGCATAAAAGATTGTCCTCAAAATCTTCCTTTAAAAGATTATGACTTCTGAGCAATATCCCATCAGGGTTCTCTGATACTTCTTTAAATTTGTTTTTGCGAAGAATATCAAGACCATCTTCAGCAATATTATTGAAAGTTTTAAAATTAAACATGTTTACCAGTCAGGGGGACTTAATTAAAAGTGGGGTTAGTTTATTACAATAAATATCAAACAAAAACATTTAAAACTATTTAATTAAAGAAATTTAAAAATATGTCGTACAGGAAGCTCAGAAATCATCCTAGAGAAATTTTTTTATGTATTACATGCAGTAAGTATGTTTTTAATTGTATGCGTCCAGAAGGACTCTGAGAAATTTTCTCCATTCAATCAGATCATTTGGATCAAAAACTCTCTCTCTTGGTTGATAAATAGTTGCATTGCTTAATTGGTTATTCTGCAAATCATCAATAGAAAAGAAATGAGCCCCTAATCCCGCAGTAATTGCAGCGCCTATGGCTGTGGACTCTAGGCTTGAGGGAACCTGCACCTCCTGACCTAAAAAATCTGCCAATAGCTGACAAAAACCTGAATTAGCGGCCATACCCCCATCAATAGATAAATTTTTAATTTGTATACCATCAACCTTTAAAGCTTCTTTGATATCCATGACTTGATAAATTAGCGATTTAAATGCAGCCGTAACCATATCTTTTTTGGTTGAGTCCCTTGTGATGCCATAGAAACTTGCTCTAATTTCCGCATTCCAGTGAGGAGCCCCAATCCCTGTAAAACCAGGAACAAACAAAACACCATTGGACTCACCCCTTGCATCTAGTAAATTTATACTTTCTGCAGAATCTTGAAAAAATTCCATGTTATCTCGGAGCCATTGAATGATTGTCCCAGCTGAAAAAATACTTCCTTCTAATGCATAGGACACCTTACCTGAGAGGCCGTATCCAAGAGTGTTTAGAAGGCCTGAAGTTGATTGCAGGGATTGATCACCGGTATTCACCATCAAAAAACATCCTGTTCCAAATGTTGCTTTCATTTGACCTGATTGAAAACACCTTTGCCCTACTAATGCACTTTGCTGGTCTCCGATCACCCCTGTAATTTGAATGGTTTTATCACCTCTCACCAATGTCCCGTAATTACTGTCGGATGACTGCACCTCAGGAAGCATTGATCTTGGAATATTGAAAATCTTAAGAAGCTCTGAATCCCACTCCTTGAGGTGTATGTTGTATAAATTAGTTCTAGAGGCATTGGTAACATCGGTCTTATAAATATCACCATGGGTCAGTTGCCACAGCAAATACGTATCCACTGTCCCAAACCTTAGCTTACCTGCTTCAGCTCTTTGCCTTGCACCATCAACATTATCTAAAATCCAGGATATTTTTGTAGATGAGAAATATGGATCAAGCAACAGGCCAGTTGCATTCTTTATTGCTTCTTCATGACCAGCTTTCTTCAATTGCATGCATTGCTCTACTGTTCTTCTATCCTGCCAAACAATTGCGTTGTATATAGGCTCTCCAGAATCCGCATCCCATACCAAAGTTGTCTCACGCTGATTTGTTATTCCGATAGCGGATATATCTGAGCAAGCTTCAATCACAGGATCAATGGTTGCATAGACGGAACTCATTAATTCCTCAGGTGCAATCTCCACCCAGCCATCATTGGGATAAATTAAAGGATATTCCTTTTGCTTTGAATGGATGATATTTAGATCTTTATCAAACGCCACCGTTCTGGTACTTGTTGTGCCTTGATCAATCGCTATTAATATAGACATATCAGCACCAATATTTTTAAGTTATCCACAATTTACTCACTTTATCCTCACAATCAATAAACACCATTTATACAGCATATTGTGAAAAATTTAAAAGAATTCACAATATATTGTGTTTTTCACTTGATTATTTATCCACAATGTAAGAATATTGTCATTGGTTAAAGAGATTTGAAAAAAGACGTTTTGACCCCACCCATTGGTAAATTTTCAGTAAATTGGCCAACGAAAGAAATAAACATAGAGGATAAAAATGACAATACAAGAGTTAGGGAAGACTCAAGAAGGTGCTGGGCAAGAAGCAATCGGAGCAATACCATCAGAAGACTTAAATATTACAGCGCCTGGAAAACTTCGCATAATAAAGCGTAATGGAAAAGTTGTGCCTTTTGAAGAAGACAAGATTAAAGTTGCTGTTACCAAGGCTTTTCTAGCCAACGAATCTGGAAATGCAGCGGCAAGTGAAAGAATTCACAGAAAAGTTGAAGAAATAACAGCCGAAGTGCAAGAGATTTTCAAACGAAGAATGCCCTCAGGTGGTACTTTGCACATTGAAGAGATACAGGACCAAGTAGAACTCCAGCTCATGCGCAATGAAGAGTACGTTGTGGCCAGAAAATACATCCTATATAGAGAAGAAAGAGCTGCAGAAAGAACAAAAGATGCGCCCCCACAGACTAATATTGATGCACCAAAAATTTCTGTTACAAAAAAAGATGGATCACAGGTGCCTCTTGATATTGAAAGATTGGCCTCAGTGGTTAATCATGCATGCGAGGGTTTAGAGGATGTCAGCGCTGATGCAATTCTAGAAGAATCCATCAAAAATTTGTATGACGGCGTTTCAATTAGCGATATGAAATCAGCCCTTGTCATGTCAGCCAGGACTAAAGTGGAGCAAGAACCAAATTACAGTTATGTAACAGCTAGAATTCTACTGGATGAACTAAGAAGTGAAGCGCTTTCATTTCTGGGCATAGCTGAAGAAAGTTCACATCCTGAAATGCAAGACTATTATCCAAAAGCTTTCTCAGCATATATTGAAAAAGGCATAGAATTGGAAATGCTAGACCCAGTCTTAAAAGATTTCGACTTAAAAAAATTAGGGGAAGCTATTGACCACGACCGAGACTATCAATTCACATACCTAGGACTGCAGACACTCTACGACAGATATTTTATTCATTACCAGGACACAAGGTATGAACTTCCGCAAATCTTTTTTATGAGAGTTGCTATGGGTCTAGCCGTAGAAGAGGACCAAAAAGAAGAAAGAGCCATTGAATTCTATAGATTGCTTTCAAGCTTTGATTATATGAGCTCAACACCAACGCTCTTTAACTCTGGAACCTTACGTCCTCAGCTCTCCTCATGCTACCTAACAACCATTCCAGATGACCTTGATGGAATATTTGGAGCAATGAAAGATAATGCATTACTGTCTAAGTGGGCAGGAGGATTAGGAAATGACTGGTCACCTGTTAGAGCATTGGGTTCTTACATTAAAGGAACAAATGGTAAAAGTCAGGGCGTTGTTCCCTTCCTAAAAGTTGCTAATGATACAGCTGTTGCAGTTAATCAAGGCGGCAAAAGAAAGGGGGCTATGTGTGCTTATCTAGAAACATGGCACTTGGACATAGAGGAATTCTTGGATCTCAGAAAGAATACTGGTGATGATAGAAGAAGAACTCATGATATGAATACTGCTAACTGGGTACCTGATTTATTCATGAAAAGGGTGGAGTTAGATAAAAATTGGACTCTTTTTTCTCCTGGCGAAGCTCCAGATTTGCATGATCTTACTGGCCTTGCATTTGAAAAAAGATATGAAGAATATGAAGCTTTGGCTGCTGAAGGGAAAATGGATCAACATAAGACTATTCCAGCCAAAGATCTATGGAGAAAAATGCTTACTATGCTGTTTGAAACAGGTCATCCATGGATAACTTTTAAAGACTCATGTAATTTACGTTCGCCGCAACAGCACATTGGAGTAATTCATTCGTCTAACTTATGCACTGAGATTACTCTCAACACAAGCAATGATGAAATAGCTGTTTGTAATCTTGGCTCAGTGAACCTTCCTCAACATATGAAAGATGGGGTCTTGGATCAAGAAAAGGTAAAACGCACAGTAACCACTGCTCTGCGTATGCTGGATAATGTTATTGATATAAATTATTACTCTGTAGATACAGCAAAGAACTCAAACCTTAAACATCGTCCAGTGGGAATGGGGCTTATGGGCTTCCAGGATGCGCTCTACATGCAAGATGCACCCTACTGTTCTGATGCCGCCATTGAGTTTGCAGATCGAAGCATGGAAGTTATCAGTTACTATGCAATTCATGCATCAAGTGAGCTTGCAAGAGAAAGAGGCACATACCCATCATATGATGGCTCGCTATGGAGTCAGGGAATCTTTCCAAAAGATTCAATAGATATTCTAGAAAAGAATCGTGGTAGTGAATTTATAAAAGTTGATAGATCCGAAACGCTTGACTGGGAACAATTACGCGCAAAAGTTAAAAAAGATGGTATGAGAAACTCTAATGTAATGGCGATTGCACCTACAGCAACAATTTCTAACATTACTGGGGTAACTCAATCAATTGAACCCACGTATCAAAACCTATACGTTAAATCGAATCTTTCTGGCGAGTTCACCATTGTGAATCCGCACCTAGTTAGAAAACTCAAGGCACTAGATTTATGGGATGATGTGATGATTAATGACCTCAAATACTTTGAGGGCAGCTTAAGTGAGATATCAAGAATTCCTGATGATATTAAAAAACTTTTTTCCACCGCATTTGAAGTGGAACCTCAATACATTGTTGAATCTGCAAGCAGGAGACAAAAGTGGATAGATCAAGCCCAGTCATTAAATCTATATATCGGTAATGCCAATGGCAAAAAACTAGATCTTACATACAGAATGGCGTGGTATTCGGGCTTAAAAACTACTTACTATCTTAGATCTATAGCAGCAACAACAACTGAAAAATCAACCATCAACCAAGGTAGCTTAAATGCAGTAAGCGCTCAGGCTGAATCAGCACCAGAAGTTCCTCATGAACTTGGTGCGCCAGCACCTGTGCCAGAAGCTTGCTCCTTGGATGATCCTGACTGCGAAGCCTGTCAGTAAATAAGGAGAGAGAAATGTTAAATTGGGATGAATACAATAAAGAAGAGTCTCAGGTAGCGCCTGCAATCAAAAACACAGTACCAGAGGCACCTAAACATGTTGAGCCTGTAGCTCAACCGGAGCCAGAAGCTGAAACCTCTCCTGCAACTATTGAGGCAGGATCAAGAGCAGAGGCAGCAAGAAAAGCTATGGAGACCTTTGATGCATCAGAAGGTGTGAAAGAGCTAGATGAAATGCACAATGGCAGAGTTCAAGTTGATGACAAAGCTATGATCAACTGCAAGGCAGACCTTAATCAGTTAGTTCCATTCAAGTATGATTGGGCTTGGCAAAAGTATCTCGATGGAAGCGCTAATCACTGGATGCCGCAAGAAGTTAACATGACTGCAGATATAGCTCTCTGGAAATCAGAGGACGGTTTAACTGATGATGAGAGAACAATAGTAAAAAGAAATCTTGGATTCTTTTCAACTGCAGACTCCCTAGTTGCAAATAATCTTGTTCTTGCTCTTTATAGATTGGTAACAAATCCTGAATGCCGACAATATATTTTGAGACAAAGCTTAGAAGAAGCCATACATACTCATGCATATCAATACTGCATCGAATCACTTGGCATGGATGAAGGAGAAATATTTAATATGTATAGAGAAATCCCATGCGTTGCTAAAAAGGCTGCGTGGGGTTTGAAATATACACAACAAATTTCTGATCCAACCTTCCAAACAGGAACAACCGAGACAGATAAACAGCTCTTAAGAAACCTCATAGCTTTTTATTGTGTGCTTGAAGGCATATTCTTCTATTGTGGTTTTACTCAAATCCTATCAATGGGCAGAAGAAATAAAATGACAGGAACTGCTGAGCAATTTCAGTACATTTTGAGGGATGAATCCATGCATGTAAATTTTGGGATTGACGTTATTAATCAAATTAAGATTGAAAACCCACATCTATGGGATGAAGAGATGAAAAATGAGGCAGCGCAGATGATTCTTGAAGGAACTGAGCTTGAAATTCAGTATGCAAGAGATACCATGCCAAGAGGTGTTCTGGGAATGAATGCTTCCATGATGGAAGAATACTTACAGTTCATAGCCAATAGAAGACTAACTCAGATTGGATTAGACGAAGAATTTAAAGGCGCAACAAATCCTTTTCCTTGGATGTCAGAAATAATGGACCTTAGAAAAGAAAAAAACTTCTTTGAGACCAGAGTTATCGAATATCAAACTGGTGGCGCGCTAAACTGGGAGTAGTATAAAACTACGTTATTGATATCAGTATAATTTAAATCTCTAGGCTATAATAAAGCATCTTAAACTAGGGAAAAATTCAAATGACTAATAAGCATCAGCCAACAAAAGGCTATCGTACTTTTGTTTTAATATTGCTAACAATTGTCTATGGTTTTAATTTTATTGATCGACAGATCGTAGGAATACTAGCCCCTTTTATTCAAGCAGATTTAAACCTTACCAATACAGAGTTGGGACTATTAATAGGCTTAGCGTTTGCAATATTCTATACAACTATTGCAATTCCAATAGCATGGTTAGCCGATAGATATAACAGAATAAATATACTGTCAATAGCCCTGGCAACATGGAGTGGGTTTACAGCCCTTACTGGCCTAGCAACTAATTTTGTACAAATTGGTCTTGCAAGAATGGGAGTAGGTGTTGGTGAAGCAGGTGGCAGCCCTCCCTCTCATTCAATTATATCAGACATGTATCCTAAAGAAGAAAGAGCAAGTGCTCTTGGAGTATATGCTATGGGTATACCTATAGGTATTATGGCTGCTTATTTTATTACAGCTGCTCTTATAGGAGCTTCCAGCGATGATGTAAACTGGAGAGAGATTTTCGTCTTCCTTGGCATCACCGGCATTCTCTTAGCCGTGGTAGTGAAATTAACAATACGTGAACCAATTCGTGGCGCAATGGAATTTGACGGTCACAGTGAAATTTTGAAACCTCCCTTTATGGAATCATTAAAAACTCTTCTAAGAATTCCAGCATGGTGGGCAATGTGTTTTGGCATTGCGTTCGGCTCCTTTGTTTCGTATTCAAAATCTGCTTTTCACACTAAATATCTTGTGACTCTCGATCCAAGCTTTGATTTTCAAACCTTGGTTATTATTCTGGGATTTATAAATGGAGCAACCTACGCCGGAGGTGCTTTTTTTGGAGCAAGGCTTGCTGATAGCTGGGGCAAAAAAGATATCAGAGCCTACGGTTGGCTGCCTGCAATATCGATCTCACTTTGTCTGCCACTAGGAATCATGGCTTGGTGGTCCACTTCAGTTGAAATGAATCTAATATTCACATCTTTCTTTTTGATATTTATGGGTATTTATTTAGGGCCAAGTTTTGCAATTGCACAAACCTTAGCTCCAATTCACATGCGTGCTATGTCTACTGCCCTATTTTTCTTTATTTTAAACATGATTGGTTTAGGTCTTGGACCAAGCATCTCAGGCTGGATGATTGATATATTTAAGGAAAGCAATGGTGAAGTTGAGTCAATTAGATATGCCATGACGGTGACATCGCTTGTATTCATTCCATCAATTCTTAGTTTTTTAGTTGTTGCACGAAAACTTCCAAAAGATTGGGTGACTGCTGAGAAAAATAATCTTGAGCTAGCTAAGGGAGGATAATGATGATTGAAGGATTTTTGCAGTATGGCCAATGGGTAATTTTGCTCTTAAGCATTCTAAGTTTGGCCTTAGTGAGTTCAGTAAAACATGAAACAAGATTAAATGGCTATATATTGACAGGCATAAGCAGATTTGCTGGTGCCCTGGTATTTATTTTTGTTGATTTGCCTGCGTTTGTAATCGCTAACCTTATTCAAACTTACATTGCTTTTAAGGGTTATTACAATAATAAAAAATCTGGAGATAATAAAAATGAAACTGTATGACAATAAAATGGCCAATAGCCCAAGAAAAGTAAGGATGTTTATATCTGAAAAGAATATAAAAGATATTGAGATGGTTGCGATTGACCTTATGACAGGAGAGCATAAGACAGCCGAATATCGTGCGATTGCACCCAACGCTAGGATTCCTGCGCTTCAGTTAGATGATGGCATGGTGATCATGGAATCAACTGCAATATGCAGATATCTAGAATCTCTCTATCCAGAGCCAAACTTATTTGGTGAAAACCCAATAGAAATTGCTTCAATTGAGATGTGGCAAGCAAGAATTTACAGCGAGCTAATGATCCCTTTAGCAATGGGGTTTCGTCATTTACATCCAGCAATGTCGAGCTTAGAAACTCAAAATAAAGAATATGGTGAAACTCAAAAAAACATAGGCATTAAATCATTAAAATATTTTAATGGCGTTCTTTCAGAGTCTGAGTTTGTTGCCGGAGAAAGATATACCTTTGCAGATATTCAAATGATAACAACCACAGATTTTTTTATTAGCCTTAACAAATTAAATCTTGAAGATTATCCTGAAATTCAAAGACATACCAACCTAATATCTCAACGAGAAAGCTTTTCTGCTTAAGATTTATCAGCTTGCTCAAGAATTTTAATAGTCTGCTCTGGCCCACTGAATAGCTCTCTGGCATCGTCCATGTCAGAGACCGAATCCCACCCAGCAGCTATATTTTCAGGAGTCATTTCATCTCCTGTTCCAAGTGCTAGACCCATTGTTTCTAAAATCCTAAATCTGGTAAATACGCCTGCTCCAGCACCAATGATTGCGCCATTTTGACTTTCTTCACTAGCTAAATATATAACTGCTGGGGTCACATATTCAGGCATAAATCTCTCTCCAATACCCTCTGGAAATAATGAATCAGTCATCCGTGACAAAGCTACGGGTGCAACAGCGCTAGAAAATACATTGTATTTTTGCCCCTCAATCTTTAAGCAGTTCATCAAGCCAATCATGCCCATTTTTGCTGCACCATAGTTTGCTTGACCAAAATTTCCACATAAGCCTCCCGAGGAAGTTGTAAAAATTATTCTGCCAAAGTTTTGCTCTCTCATAATTGGATAGACTGCATGAGAAGCATAGAAGCTTCCTTGAAAGTGAACATCCATCACTTGGTCGAACTCCTCAGTTGTAATCTTATGAAAGCTTTTGTCTCTTAAGATACCAGCATTGTTAACCAGAACATCTATGCGCCCCCATGTATCCATGGTTTCTTCAACCATCTTAGACACACCCTCTTTATCTGCAACACTAGAACCATTTGCAATTGCCTCACCGCCCTCGGCTTTTATCTCCTCAACAACAGCATTAGCTGCATCGCTAGCACCACCGGAACCATCGACAGCTCCGCCAAGATCATTGACAGCTACTTTTGCTCCTCTTCTTGCAAATTCAAGAGCATGTTGTTTCCCTAAACCTCCACCAGCACCTGTTACTATTACTACCTTGTCATCAAATCTTATAGTCATGTTTATCTCCGTATTGATGTATTTATTTTAACTAATTTGAGCCTGCAAAAATGGACTCAGGTTGAAAATTTTTATCTTTAATAAGGCTCATTTCTAACTGAAAGCCATTACCAAGAGCTTTTTTAAATAGCATAAATTGCTTAGACTGATTAACGCTATCAACCGCAATTAAATAACCATTTTTGCCATAGCAAGCTATAAACTCTGCTGAATCAATATCACCGATAATATGACATTCATCATAGCCACTTGATAAACCGGCCATTTGTAATTTCAACTCATATTGATCAGACCAAAACCATGGCATCTCATTATTAAAGAGCTCATTGCCCACAATTGAGGAGGATGCAACTTTAGATTGCGCTAAGGCATTTGGCACACTTTCAAGCCTTAATTCCTTATTAAAAAGAGCATTAAATGAAGAGGTACAGTCACCTACTGCAAGGATATTAGGAATAGAAGTTCTGCAATACTGATCAGTCTTGATCCCATTGCTGCAGTCTAAGCCAATTGAATCTGCAAGTTGCGTATTAGGTATTGCTCCTATGCCAGCTAATACTATATCCGCTGCAATGCTCTCTTCAGACTCTAATAAGACTGCATTGATCATTTTATTTTCAGCATTCAAGCTAGCAATCTTGGCATTGCAAATGATTTCAACACCTTTTTTGCTATGAAAATCATTATAAAACTTTGATACTTCTGGGCTTGTGACTCTTTGCAGAATACGTTCTTCTGCCTCCAAAATAGTTACGTTAAGCCCTAATTCAATCATTGCTGAGGCTACCTCAAGCCCTATGTACCCTCCACCAATCAAAACTATATTTTTAGCTGATCCAATTGATTCATGTATAGATAAAACATCTATTATCTGCCTTAAGTAAAATAAGTTTTTAGCATCAGCATTTTCCATAGGAAGCAATCTTGGAGATGCTCCAGTTGCAAAAACTAAATAATCAAAATCAAATAAGTTATCTTCTGCTTTAGCATGGCTTAATTCTAGATCAATGGCATTAATTCGAGTATTAAGATTGATAGAAATATTTTGCTCCTCATAGAAATTGGAAGATTTGAAGCTGAGCTTTTCAGTGGCTATATTCTGTTTCAAAAAATCTTTAGAAAGTGGGGGTCTGTGATAAGGAAGGTAGCTCTCATCACTTATGATAGTTATCTCTCCATCAAAACCATCTTTTCTCAATGCATAGGCTGTATTAGCACCAGCATGCCCTCCTCCAATAATTAATACTTTACTCATGGAATTGACTGATTGGATTTAACAAAAACATATCTATACTAACTCTCTAATGAAGAATGAAATTGTAGCTCACAACGATCTAAAAGTTCGAATCGAAAAGGATTTTTTTAATCAGATTGATTCAAATGAATTACTTAAAAAACTAATATCTGGTCTTCCATGGGAATCAATGGCAATCAAAATGTTTGGGAAAGACATAACGATCCCTAGATTGCAGTGTTGGGTAGGTGATAAAGGGTGTGGCTATAAATATTCAGGTAAAAAATTAAATCGACAAGATTGGACCAAAGATTTAACAATGATTCGAGAGAAAATTTATAAAGAGCTGAATATTAATTTTAACTCTGTTCTTGTAAATTATTATAGAGATGGAAAGGATTCAATGGGATGGCATTCTGATGATGAAAGGGAGCTAGGTCCTAGTCCAACTATAGCCTCGATTTCATTCGGCAGTGAGAGAGACCTAGTATTCAGGAATAAAATTAACAAAGAGGTACTACCAATTTCCCAGACTCATGGCTGTTTAATATTGATTGATGGTAAAACTCAAAAAAATTGGCAACATTCTATAAAAAAGACACGAAAAGTCATTGGCCCCCGAATTAATTTGACGTTTAGGAATATAATAGACAAAAATTATTTTTAAGGATTGTTATGAAAGATAGAGTTAAAGTTGTCGTAACCGGTGCTGCGGGCCAGATCAGTTATTCTTTAATACCTAGATTGGTAGATGGACATACCTTTAGAGATAAGATTGTTGATCTCGAATTAGTAGAAATCCCTCAAGTAGTGGATAAGTTAGAGGGTCTAGTAATGGAACTAGAAGATTCAAATTTTCCTAATATGGGGAATGTAAATTACACATCAAACTTTGAAGAGGCTGCAAAAGATGCAGACTGGTTCCTCTTGGTGGGGAGCATTCCCAGGGGGATTGTGTTCAATGGCAAAAAAATTGAAGAGCGTGCAGACTTACTGCAAATCAATGGTGGTATTTTTGTTGGGCAGGGTCAAGCAATTGGTAAATTTGGTAAACCGGATGCAAAAATCTTGGTAGTAGGCAATCCTGCTAATACTAATGCATTAATTGGGAGACATGCAGCTAATAATGAATCTCAATTATGGATGGCAATGACAATGCTGGATTCAAGCAGAGCTAGATCAGTCTTATCTAAAAAACTTAACACTGGAATAAGAGAAATTAGCAAGATGATTATATGGGGCAATCATAGCCCAACCATGTATCCTGATTTTGAAAATATCATGATCAATGGATCATCAGGAAAAGATCTCATCGACAACATGGGTTGGGTGGAAGATGAGTTTTTGCCGATTGTGCAACAGCGAGGCAAAGCTGTGATTGATTCACGAGGCGCCTCATCAGCGACTTCAGCTGCAAAGGCTGCTTTAGACACTGTTATGGCATGTGAGACACCTACTAAGTCCGGAGACTGTTTTAGCGCAGCTATAATTTCAGATGGAAGTTATGATCTACCTGAGGGTATTATTTGTGGCATGCCTTTAATGACTACCCCAGATGGAAAAGTTGAGATTGTAAGAGACATAACATTGTCTAACTTTGCAAAAGAAAAGATAAAAATTTCAACCAGTGAACTCATTGATGAGAGAGCTGCTGTTGAGGACCTGTTAAAATAGATGGACAGAGATGGATTCAATGATTTTCTTCTTGAAGTCATCCAGAATGAAGAGGTCTCATCAGTTTTAGCTATTACAAAAAAAGATCTAGGCTCCCTTTCAAAGCTCTGTGAAGAGTCTCTAAAAAGTCTTTCCATCATGAATCTAGCTCATCTAGACTCTAATAATGCTGAGTCCAGCGACTTGTGCATAATTTTTGATGACATGCCGATATCTAAAACTCAAATCGGCATAATTAAAAATGCTCTATCTCAAAAAATAATAATCTTTAAAGCAAAAAAAGACGATAGTGATCATCAAAATTTTTTGGAACTAGGCTTCACACATGATGTTGATATAACTCACACAAGAATCTATTCATACAATCTAAAAACTTATAATAACAAGCGAGGCTGGAATAATCCTGAGGGCTGGGCCAATCCTGAAAATTTTGAAAAATTTAGATGGTAATTTCTTTAAATTGATTTGGCTTGATCTTCTCTAGATTTCATTAATTGAAGCTCGCTAAACTCTGTATGCAGTCCTCTTGCATAAACCATTACAGCCACTAAGAAATATAGAAAGAAAAAATCATAGAGAGTTAAAAAATTATATGTAGCATGAATTGCGACTGGGAAGACTAAACTTTTAATCAAATAGTTTTTAGAATTTGCAAAGGCATACAAGCCAAAAAAATAACCCATAATAATTCCACATGTTGCATGCAATGGGATTGCGCTGACTGCTCTCATAATTGTTAAAGAAAATGAATCGGCTTCAAAACCTCCCATATAAACATATGTAATATTTTCAAATGTTGCGAAACCAAGTGAAACTGTGACTCCATAGACAATTGCATCCATGGGCTCATTAAACGCACTCTTGGGCCTGATATAGAAATATAGCACTAAAAACTTTAATAGTTCCTCTGTCAGTCCGGCTCGATAGGCATATTCATATGAGGGGATTATTAGATTGTTAAGCTCTGCAGCAGGAAAACATATGACAATTCCAGCAATAAAAGTCTTGATTACTAAATCAGTAGGCTCTCTAAATCTATCAGAATAAATTACTGCAAAAACAAAAAATAATGGCACCCCAACTGTAATGAGCAAAGTAAGATTCATAATTTAAATCTTATGACTTTAATTGAGGAAACAAAATGACATCCCTGATAGAGCTTTGATTAGTTAACATCATTACCAATCTATCTATTCCAACACCAACACCTACTGCAGGGGGCATACCATGCTCTAAGGCGATAATATAATCTTCATCAAAGCCCATGGCTTCATCATCGCCATCTGCTTTAGCCTTAACCTGCTCCTTAAATCTTTCCGCTTGGTCATCAGGATCATTCAGCTCACAGAATCCATTGGCGATCTCTTTTCCGCCTATAAAAAGTTCAAACCTATCAGCGATGGATGGGTTATCATTATTTCTTCGTGATAGCGGTGACACTTCTACAGGATATTCAGTTACAAAAGTTGGCTGAATAAGCTTATTTTCTATAGTTTTTTCAAAAATCTCTAATAAAATTTTTCCTGGCCCCCAAGAATCCTTAAATGGTACTTTGATTGATTCTGCATAACTTATAAGCATGTCTAAATTATCCAAATCAGCAGACTTTAATTCTGAGTTATGCTCAAGAACTAAATCATTAATAGTTTTTATAGAAAAATTAGATAAATTAATTTTTTCGCCATCCCACTCGATTTCATTGTCATTTCCAACAGCCTTAGATGCTGACTGAATAATAGTTTTCGTAAATTCCATGGTGCCAGAAAATGTTGCAAAAGCTGCATAAAACTCGAGCATTGTGAACTCTGGGTTATGTCTAGTTGACAAGCCTTCATTTCGAAAACTTCTATTGATCTCAAAAACCTTTTCAAAACCTCCGACTAAGAGCCTTTTTAGATGTAGCTCAGGTGCAATTCTCAAGAAAAGCTCTCTATCGAGCGCGTTATGTTGTGTTATGAAAGGTTTTGCAACAGCTCCACCAGGGATTGAGTGCATCATAGGAGTCTCCACTTCAAGAAAACCATCCTCAAGCATTGAAGATCTAACAGATGAAACAATCTGAGAGCGTTTAACAAACACTTCTTTTGATTCTGGACTGCTCATTAAATCCAAGTATCTTTGACGATATTTAATTTCAATATCAGCCAAGCCCTTATGTTTTTCTGGCATAGGTCTAAGTGATTTTGTAATTAGAGTAATTGAATGAACTTCAATTGTAAGTTCTTCTGTTTTAGTTTTAAATAAATCACCGCTAATACCAATAATGTCCCCAAGATCCCAAGATTTAAAGTTTTTATATAAATCTGGATCTATATTATTCTTGCTAATGTAAGCCTGAATATCGCCAGAACCATCTCTGATAGTCACAAAGCTTGCATTGCCCATTACCCTTTTTAGAACTATTCTGCCGGCAATAGATAAATCACTAATTTTTTTTTCTTCAAGCTCTTCTTTATTTAAATGACCGAATAAGCCATGCAATTCTTGAGCTTTATCAGCGGGCGTGTAATTGTTTATATAAGCTATATTCTGCTCTCTAAGCTCCTCAAGCTTCCTTCGTCTCTCTTCTAATATAGAGGCCTCACCACCAATATTTGAATCACTCATTTATACTCCTTGGGTTAGACTAGCTTTAATAAAAATATCTATATCTCCATCTAGGATTGAAGAGATATTACCACTTTCAACGTTTGTTCTTAAGTCTTTAATGCGAGATTGGTCTAAAACATACGACCGAATTTGGCTACCCCAACCAATATCAGACTTACTATCTTCCAATAACTGCTGTTCATCTTTCTGCTTTTGCAATTCAAGCTCATAGAGCTTTGATTTGAGTTGCTTGAAGGCATTATCTTTATTTTTGTGTTGCGAGCGATCATTCTGACACTGCACAACCGTGCCTGTTGGAACATGAGTTAAGCGCACTGCTGAATCTGTTTTGTTAACGTGCTGACCGCCAGCTCCAGATGCTCTGTATGTATCTATTCTGACATCAGCTGGATTTAATTCAACCTCAATTGACTCATCAATTTCTGGCGAAATAAATACTGATGCAAAGGATGTATGCCTTCTACTTCCCGAATCAAAGGGTGATTTTCTAACCAACCTATGAACGCCTGTTTCCGTTCTTAGCCATCCGTATGCATAACTTCCTTTTATTAGTAAAGATACTGACTTTATTCCAGCAACCTCTCCAGGCGAGTGTTCAATGACCGAAACAGAAAATTCATGCTTTTCAGCCCATCTTGTATACATTCTTAGAAGCATATCAGCCCAATCTTGAGCTTCGGTACCACCTGAACCTGATTGGATGTCTATGAAAGCTGAGTTAGGATCCATTTTATTAGAAAACATTCTATTAAATTCTAGATCTTCTACACTTGAAATAAGATCTTTGGCCTCTTCATTAATTTCATTTATAGATGCGTCATCTGATTCTTCAATTGCAATATCCAGAAAATCGAGATTATCATTAATTGCTTCATCAACAGATAAAAAAAGATCTAAAAATTTTTCTAGATCTGCTTTTTCTTTATTTAGAGACTGTGAAAGCTCTAAATTAGACCAAGTCGACTCATCTGATAGTTTTGAATTAATATCTTCTAAAGAACTTTGTTTTTGAGCAACGTCAAAGATGCCCCCGGAGATCATTCATGCGATCTCGGAGATCATTAAGGGTTGATTTAATTTCACCTGTTTCCATAGAATTGCATTTTAATATCTTTATCGAGTCTATGAAACAGCTAATGAGATAAAGATATGATTACTTAAAAAATTATTTTAGAGAATTAACAATAAATTCATCGCGCTTCTCTAATCATAGGAAAAGCAGGAGGTGAGTCTTCAAACTGCACTCTACCAATCTCTACAAATCCATGCCTTTCATACAAAGCTTTATTCTGCTCATTAGATGCTTCCAGGTAAGCCCTATCCCCTCTCTCATCAATCATCTTCAAAGCCTCTTTTAGCAAAAAGGATCCTATACCTTTTCTTTGTTGAGCTGGGTCAACAGCAATGAATGGCAAGTACCATGCATCATCTGGGTGATATTTTTCAAATTCTTCAAAAAACTTTATAACTACCTCGATCCGATCTGATGGAATAAAGTCAAAAGTTGGCTCTAATGCTGAATTATCAAACTCAACTCCAGGAGGATGCCATAGAGCTGATCCATAAAAATTCTCTTCTGAGTAAACAATATTATTTTCAAAAGAAATTTTTGAAAATTCTTCCATCCATATAGCAAAACTCTTCAGATATGAGGATGCATCAGGAAAAACCCATCTCAATAGTGCATCAGAGGCAAAGCCAAGCGTTAAAACTCCCTTAACTTTATGCAAATCAACGACTGATGCTTGGATTATCTTTGGAGTATTCATAAAAAATATTTAATTATTAAGTTTAATAAAATTAGTAACTTGATTATAGTCCGCATCAAAAGAGTGCAAATGCTCTTCTTTTTTAAAGAGGCCACTTAACGCAGCAGGCAGTGAATTTATCTCTATGTTTAATTCTTCATACACTTTTGGGAACTTTGCTGGATGAGCGGTAGACAAAACAACAAAATGGTTGCTTGAATCACTTTTCTTAATAGCCTCAACAGCTGCAACAGCGGTATGTGGATCTAAGATATAACCATTTGCCTGATATATTTCTTGAATAGTGTTTGTGGTTTCCAAATCATCAACTTTAGTTGATGAGAAAAGGTTGCCTTTCCTTTGCCAAGTTTCCACGTCTAGCTCTATTGGTTTAATTGGAAAGTTATCAAACATTTTTGCACATTTAGATGAATCCCTGCTCAAGAAGAAATCATATACCAGCCTTTCAAAGTTACTTGCTACGCTAATATCCATACTAGGAGATATAGTTTCATGAACCAATTGCTTGGAATAGTCATTACTGCTGAAGAATCTATGCAAAATATCATTATTGTTTACAGCAACTGAAATTTTGTTAATAGGCAACCCCATTTTGTGAGCAGAGTAACAAGCAAATACGTTACCAAAATTTCCAGTTGGGATAGAGAAATTTAGATTGCCTTTTTTATGCAGTTGATTATAAGCATAAAAGTAATAACAAATTTGACCGACGATACGAGTCCAATTTATTGAATTAACTGCTAATAAATATTGATCAGTTTTCAAAAAATCACGCTTTTTGAAAGCAAGTTTTACTAAGTCCTGGCAATCATCAAATGTTCCATTAATCCTTAAGGTAAATACATTTGCAGCCTTAATAGTGCTCATTTGCCTTCTTTGTACTTCGGACATATTTCCATTAGGAAGCATAATAAAGCTTTTAATTCGATCATAGCTTTTGCATGCATCAATTGCAGCTGAGCCTGTATCACCGGATGTTGCACCCAACACAATTGCTGTTTTATTTTCAGACTCTAAGACCTTATTAAAAAAAGCTGCAGCTAGCTGAAGCCCAAAATCTTTAAATGCCGCAGTGGGGCCATGAAAAAGTTCAAGAATTGATACTGAATCAAGCTCTCTTATACCAATGAGATCTTTGTGTTCAAAATCATGCCAAGCTGATTCAACGATACTTGTTGTTTCATCATGGGTGAAAGATGACGTGGTAAATAGTGGAATAATGCATTTAGCTATATCTACAAATGATGTCTTGGATTTAATTTCATCCAAATCAACTTCTGGCCAATGATCTGGCATAAAAAGACCGCCATCATCAGCTAGGCCTTGCATCAAAATTGATGCAAAGTCTTTATCAGAATCTTTACCTCTGGTTGAGTGAAAAAGCATTACAGATCCTCAATTCTAATAATTTTAGAATTTGAGATAACTGGATGATTTTTCAAGCTTGTCAAAGCAGTTTGCATCTCATTTTCAATAATTGGATCAGTAAAAATTACAACTGGAACATTCCCATCATCTAATTGATCTTTTTGAATAACCTTATCAAAACTAATGCCTTGATCTGCAAATATTTTACTAATTAATGCTAAAACACCTGGCTCGTCTTTAACCTCCAAATAAACATAATATTTAAAAATCAAATCACCAAAGTTAAGCAGATTGGGCTTTTGAGAGAAATCTGGATAGCGCATTGAAGAAGATTCATTAGATCTTGAAAGTGCAAATATGTCGGAAATTAATCCAGATGCTGTGGATTCTCGTCCGGCACCAGACCCTGCAACATGAAATTCTCCTAGGAGATTTGTATCAAATTGAATGCCGTTTCTTACACCCCTTAATCCTGCCAGACTTGAGTTCTTGCTAAGCATTACTGGATGACTCCTTAATTCAATTCCTTCATCATTTAATTTAGCCACAGCTAAATGCTTGACGGTTAAATGAAATTCATTTGCGTATGCAAAATCCTGAGATTTAATATCTTCTATGCCTTCAACATAAAAACCTGGGGCAGGAAGGCCGCTATTAAAAGCTAAGGCTGCCAGAATTCCAATTTTATGAGCAGCATCTGTTCCATTCACATCTAAACTGGGATCAGGCTCTGCATATCCCTTATCTTGCGCTTCCTGCAAAACAGACTCATAAGAAGCACCCTCTTCCATGTTGCTTAATATAAAATTTGTTGTTCCATTAAGCATTCCTGCTACTTTTGAAATCTTATTTGCTGTTAGGTCATTTGAAAGCATCTTAATAGCCGGAGTGCCTGCACAGACAGCAGATTCAAACAATAACTCAACATTATTTTTTTTTGCTAAATTAATTAACTCTTCACCATGCTCAAAAATTACTGCTTTATTTGCAGTGACGACATGTTTACCTGAGTTAAGTGCTCTAGAAATTAAATCTTTTGCTGTTTCAACTCCGCCGATTAATTCAACAAGAACATCTATATCCTCTTCAACTACATCAAAAATATCCCTTAAAATTTTTGTTGAGCCAGGATTGCATTTTGGATTATCGCGCCGTGCACCAATGCAACATATTTCCCAATCAGCATAGGCTTCATCTCCATTAACTAATTGCTCATATAATCCAGTTGCAACATTTCCCCAACCACAAATACCTATTTTTAATTTAGCCATATTAATTTAATCTAGTTAATAGCTCTTCTGGGGGAAGATACCCTGGAAGCAGCTCTCCATTTGATTTAATTATAGCTGGAGTGCCAGTAATACCAATCTTTTGACCTAGCAGAAAATGTGCTTCAACAGGATGGTTTTGGCACATTGATAGCTGAACATCTAGGCCTTGCTTCATTTTTGTTAGAACACTTTTGGGATCATTTGAACACCAGGCCGTAACAATTTTATTGTATGAAATAGAATCTAATCCTGATCTTGGAAATGCAACATAATTAACCGTTATACCAAGATCATTAAAATCTTGAATTTCATTATGAAACTTTCTACAGTAACCGCAATCAACATCTGTAAAAATAGTAACTCTATGTTTTTCATTCTCAGATTTAAAGCTTATAAAATCATCTTCAGACAATGTTTCGTCTAAAATACTTTTACGTTTTAAATTTATCTCATCTTTAGTGGTGTTTTGAAGCATGTTTCCATTAACTGCATACAACTCTCCATAAAAAAAGAATTCTCCATTTTTAGAAGCATAAATAGGCTGTAAATCTCCAATATCAACGATAAACAAATTTTCTATTTGAGATTCTTTTACGCTTTTAACAGACATGCCTTCTGGGAGAACTGCATTTATCTTGGATGAAATTATCGATTCATCTGATTTAGCATCAATTGCAAATATTGATATAAAAATAAGAAAAAATAGTTTCACAAAAATTAGCCTCTAGGATGATGATCTTGTATCAACTTGCCAAGTTGATGTTTTGCAATATGAGTATATATTTGAGTAGTAGATAAGTCACTGTGACCAAGCAACATTTGAAGTGATCTAAGGTCAGCACCATTATTTAAAATATGAGTTGCAAATGCATGTCTAAGAGTATGAGGAGAGATATCCATGGAAAGTCCTGTTACTTTTAAATAGGCTTTTATTCTGCCCCAAAAACCAGTTCTAGTTATCTTTTTCCCTTGCTGGGAAATAAAGAAATCTCTTGAACGCAGGGATAAGTTATTCTTTCTTCGAAAATCGATGTATTCTATTAATGACGACAAAGCATCATCTCCAAAAGGAATCATTCTCTCCTTTCCTCCCTTGCCCATTACCTTTATCAAAGATCTATTTAAATCAATATCCCCATACTGTAAATTAATAAGTTCGCTGACTCTGACTCCTGTGGCATACATAAGTTCAAGCATTGTTTTATCGCGCAATCCAATAAACGTCTGGCAGTCCGGGGCATTCAATAGAGTTTCCACATCTCTAAGAGACATAGACTTGGGCAAGGAGCTAGAGCCCCTTATACTTGAGAGGCTCGCTGCTGGATTAATTGAAATAATTTTTTTCTTTCTTAAAAAGAAAAAAAACCCTTTTATTGAAGCTATCTTTCTATTAACTGTGGAGGATTTAAGATTTCTTTCTTTTGCAAGATGTCTTACATATTTCTCTACATTGGACTCATCAATAGAATGTATATTTAAAAAGTTTTTGTCTACCCATTTTTTAAACTGATTTAAGTCAACTGAATATGAAGCAATGGAGTTACTGCTAAGACCTAACTCTATTCTGATATAAGACAAAAAGGAATTTATATATTCACTCCCTTTTGACACTATTGTCATGGATTAGTCTAATCTTTCTTTGATTCTTGCTGATCTACCAGATCTTTCTCGGAGGTAATAAAGCTTCGCCTGTCTAACATCTCCTTTTCTTTTAACGGTAATAGAATCAATCATAGGGCTGTGAAGTTGAAAAGTTCTTTCAACACCTATGCCGCTAGATATTTTTCTCACTATAAAAGCAGAATTTAAGCCAGCATTTTTAATATTCATGACCACTCCTTCAAAGGCTTGAAGTCTGGTTCTGTCTCCTTCTCTAACTTTTACAGATACTACAACCGTATCACCAGGTCTAAATGAGGGAATATCATCTTTTAATTGTTTAGATTCAAATGTTTTAATAATCTCAGCTGGGGACTGCTCATCAATCTTTATAGATTTTGATTGAGTTTCTTCTGCTGGCTCTTCTGCGACTGCTTCAGCTTTTGGTTCTTCTGCAATTTCTTCTACTGGCTCTTCTGCGACTGCTTCAGCTTTTGGTTCTTCTGCAATTTCTTCTACTGGCTCTTCTGCGACTGCTTCAGCTTTTGGTTCTTCTGCAATTTCGTGTTGATTAAAGTGCTCATTCCATGATTCTAATAATTTTACCTTTGTCAGCTTTATATCTAATTCAAGGCCTAATTCCGATGCAGCTAAAACAATATCAGCTTTTTTCATCTTGCTTAAGGCTGACTTAGAGAGAGTATTAACTTTATTTTTAGATGGTTCTGTGATTGTATTTGTCGCATCATCAGTTCCAGAGGCTGATGAAGTTTCCTCCGCTTGGGGCAAAGACATAGAATCTTCTATAACTGCGTTCTTTTCTAGTTCATTTGATGCATCAGCATTATCTGATCCACCAAATAACTTTGAAAAAAAACCTTTTTTCTTTGTTTCTTTATTATCACTCATAACTTATAGCCCGAAATGTGCTACAGGATATCCTTAGATGCCAATTCTTCCAAGAGTTTTTTTTGTTTTTTTGTTAATTTTGCACTTTTTAATAATTCAGGTCTTCTTTTGAATGTTCTTTCCAAAGCTTGATTATCCTTCCATTCTTGTATTTTTTTATGATCTCCAGACAATAATACCTCTGGGACTAGTTCTGAGTTAAAATTTTCTGGCCTAGTAAACGCAGGTCCTTTTAGAATACCTTGACTTAATGAATCCTGTTCAACAGATATTTTATTGCCAATAACCCCTGGAATAAATCTTGATAAAGAGTCTATGAGACTCAAGGCAGCAAATTCTCCTCCACTTAAAACAAAATCACCAATTGAAATTTCTTCATCAACATATTGTGAAATAAATCTTTCATCAATTCCTTCATATCTCCCTGAGATAATAGTGATACTTGATAAAGAAGATAATTCTTTAGCTTTTTGATGATTTAAAAGGCTTCCTTGTGGAGAAAGATTGATTACTCTGCCTAATACATTAGTGGGAACATCATTAAGTGATTTCTCAAGAGGCTCAGCCATCAGAACCATGCCTTGCCCTCCTCCATATGGCTTATCATCAACTTGGCCATGTTTATTAATTTGGTGTTCTCGTAAATTAAATATATTAATTTTGATATCTTCCCTTTCTATGGCTTGACCAAGTAAACCATAGTTTAATGCTTCAAATATTTCAGGGAATAAAGTGATGATATTTATATTCATCAGGCTTAATAATCCTCCTGCCAGTCAACTAATATAGAATTTTTTGATTTTTCAATTGAAATTATCACTCTGTTCTTTATGAACGGTATCAAAATATTTTTCAATTGTTTTTTAGCAGGCTTTACAACAAGAACATCATTAGCTCCAAAATTACTGACCTCATGAACAAGACCGAGATGTTGGCCTTCAAGATTTATGATCTCCATTCCTTCTAGTTCAAACCAATAGGCTTCATTAGAGCTCAATTCTGGGAGCTCTGATTTGAGTATATATATATCCTTTTGGCCAAATGATTTAACTTCATCAATATCATTAAAAAATTTGAGTTTCGCAATAATATTTGAATTGCTTTGTTTCATATATTCAAAATGCACTTCCTCCATAGTGGATGATGAAAGAGCATAGAATTTTTTAAATGAAAAAAGGTTTTCTGGATTTTCGACGAATGATCTAAGAAAAAATTCGCCTTTTAAGCCTCTTGTCTTGCCAATCTTGGCAATCAGAAGAAATAATGATAGATCTACTAAGTTATTTTTTCTCATTATCTGAAGATTCACCTTCAGAGTTTTGTTTATCAGGAGTGATCATATCCACTAAATCTTCCACAGCATCTGATACAGTTTCTACCACATCTTCGACAACGTCTTTGGCTGCATCAACGGCATCTTCTGCGGCCTCTACCACATCTTCGACAACGTCTTTGGCTGCATCAACGGCATCTTCGATTGCACCTTCCTCTAAAGAAGCCTCTTCTTCAGCTGCTTCTTTAGCTTTAGCTTCTAATTCAGCCACCTTCTTTGCTTTTATGGCCTCTCTCTTTTGAGCTCTTTTATCTTTTTTTGCATGAAGCTTTGCTTGAAGTTCATCTGGAGTCATTCTTGCATCATTTGCTAATTCTTTAATTTTATCTGAAAGCTGCGCACCTTGAGAAATCCAATGATCTAACCTTTCTAGGTTAAATCTCATTCTTTCTTCAGATCCCTTTGCTGAGGGATTAAAAAAACCCAAGCGCTCAATAAATGCTCCATCTCTTGGTTTTCTGGAATCAGCAACCGTTATAAAATAATAAGGGTTCTTTTTTGCTCCACTTTTTGCAAGTCTAACTACTACCATATTAAAAATTATTTTGTATTAATAAAAAGGTGTGTATTTTAGGTTAACCTTGACGAATTTGATAGTGTTAATATATAAAGATTACAAAAAAAATAAGATTGTGTCATTTCCAATAATTACATTAATAGCTTTGATAAGCTATTTCATTTCTAGAGCTATATTGAAGTCATCAAAACAAGTCTATGCGGGTCTATCTTTTGCATTGCTAATAATAGTTGGGCTTATGACATACCTAAAAGGTATCTCAATTTTGGGGTTACATGTTTCTGCTACAAGCTTTAGCATCGTTATATTAATTGTGACTTTTTTTGAAACCACATTACTTGAAAGGCATATTACAAAAATAAAAAAGGGTGAAATAGGTTCTAATGATAAATCTGTAGAAAGAGAATATAACGAAATATTTGTATTGATTGGATTTGGCCTGGGAGGAATAATATTGTCGCTAGTTTCTGGGTTTATGGTAATTGGCGAAATAGATATAGAGTTAATTTTTAAAATTATTTTTACTATATTTGCTTTAATAATTTATATGCTTACATTTTTAGGGGTAAAATACGCAAACTTAAAAGTGCGCTATGCAGTTAGGGGAACTATTCTCTCTTTTGCTATGGTCCTTTTGGCATATTTTGGAAATTCCATTATTTTAATAAATTACTTATAAATTCTTCTTGAGCACTAATTCAATTTCTTTTTTATTTCTAGTACTAATTGTACTGTTAATTTTTTCAGCGTTTTCATCTGGTTCTGAGACTGGGATGATGGCTTCAAACAAAGTTAAATTAAGAAACATATCCAAGCGCTCCAAAGGTGCTATGAGGGCTTTAAAATTGCTTCAAAGACCAGATGTATTACTTGCATCAATATTAATTGGCAATAATTTTGCCAATATTCTAGCTTCAGCAATAGTTACTATAATAATGATCGATTATTTTGATGGGAATGTGTTGCTTGGCTCAATCATTCTGACTCTTATTATCCTAATTTTTTCTGAAATCACTCCAAAAACTATTGCAAGCGTATACCCAGAAAAATTTGCTACCAAATCTTCATGGCTCCTAAAATTATTAGTAATTATTTTTAAGCCACTTGTCTGGCTTACAAATATTCTTAGCTCAAGAATACTTAAAATATTCAATGTTGATCCAATGCAGTCAGCCACTAATGATAATTTAAACTCAGATGAATTAAGAACATTACTCGATGAACATGGTGATTTAATCCCAAATCAATCCCGAGAAATGCTCTCATCAATCTTGGGTATGGAAGAATTAACAGTCGAGGATATTATGACTCCTCATGCTGAAATTATTGGCATCGATATCTCACAAAGCATTGAGGCTGCGCAAACAATTATTGGTTCATCTTATTACAGTAGGTTACCGGTTTACAAAAAATCTATTGATCACGTTATAGGCATGCTTCATCTTAAAGACTCTCACCAATTCATAGAAGCATTAGAGGCTGGATATGATATTAAAAGCATTCTCTTTGATACAACATTTATATCTCAATCTACAACTATTTCGACACAGTTAAGTCAATTCCAAAAAAAAGATAGCAACCTTTCTTTGGTGGTTGATGAGTATGGTGAAATCCAAGGCCTTTTAACTATGGAGGATATTTTTACAGAAATAGTAGGAAAGTTTGGTGCTGCTAAAGCAGAACTAGAGAAAGAGTTTCTGATAAAGAAAGATGGAACTGTTATAGCGGATGGCAATTCAAAAATCAGAGAATTAAATAGCTTTATGAATTGGGATATTGATGAAGATGGCTCAAAAACTATCAATGGAACAATTACCGATTTCTTAGATCAAATTCCTCAAGAGAATGTCTGCCTAGAAATTGGTAACTACAGAATAGAAATATTAAATATAGAAGATAATTCAATTGAGAAAGTAAAGATTAAAAAAAAGGAGAGCTAGGCTCTCCTTTGTAAAAAAACCTTCAAGAATTACAGGTAATGAACCAAAAGCCCAAATACTACTGTAAGTAAAACACCTGAGTGAATAACTGCTTTTACCGAATTAATCATTGCATTCATTTTACCAAATAACGCATTTGCCTCAATTAGCAAAATAATTGCTAAACCAATCCAAAGACCATTCATACTAGTTTCAGCAATCATTGGTAGAGCTCCACCGTGTGCAGAATAGACCATTAAGTAAAGCATTGGCAATGAAAATAAAGTATTAGTACGTGAAGCCAATCCTGCTTTTGCGCCAGCATCTGCCGCATCAGGAGCGCCAGCAATAACTTTCTTTTGATTTGGCCAAATTACAAACCATACATTTGCGGCCATGAATGAAGCCATTACTGCGCCCAATACAATACCTATGTTAACTGTAATACTTAACCAATAAAGCAAATATAAACCGGTAAAAAATGTAAACGCTGCTGCCCATCTAAAATACCATAAAGCATTTGGTACTAATTTCTGGACCACATCTGACTTTGCGGAGGCTTCTGACTCTTTAAAATATTCTGTTTGAACAAAATTAAAATAATAAAGTAACCCAATCCAAAGTACTCCAAAAAGAATATGAGCAAATCTGATTAGCACTGCTCCAAGATACGCTTCCATATTTAAACTCCTAAAATTAAAGTTGTGATTAAATAATTATATATCTTGCAAAAAAAAACGGGGAAGAAACCCCGTTTTTTTTATATTTCAGAAAATGGCTTACATCATGCCAGGCATTCCGCCCATACCGCCCATACCGCCCATATCAGGCATTGCAGGAGCCGCAGCATCATCTTGAGGCATGTCGGTAACCATAGCTTCCGTGGTAATCATCATTCCAGCAACTGAACCAGCTGCTTGAAGTGCAGTTCTAGTTACTTTAGCTGGATCAAGAATACCCATTTCTATCATATCGCCATATTCACCATTTGCTGCATTAAAACCATATGAACCCTCACCATCAATAACATTGGCAACAATAACAGATGACTCTTCACCTGCATTTGCAGCAATTTGTCTCAAGGGAGCTTCAAAAGCTTTTCTGACAATGTTAATGCCAACATTTTGATCATCATTATCACCTTTAAGCTTTGTCAGCGACTCTAAAGCTCTCACCAAAGCAACTCCTCCGCCAGGAACAATGCCTTCTTTGACTGCAGCTCGTGTTGAATGCAAGGCATCTTCAACCCTTGCTTTCTTTTCTTTCATCTCTATTTCAGAACCAGCTCCAACTTTAATGACAGCAACTCCGCCAGCTAATTTTGCAACTCTTTCTTGCAGCTTCTCTCTATCGTAATCAGAAGAAGTATCCTCTATTTGAGTTCTAATTTGATTCACTCTAGCCACTATAGCTTTTTGATCACCAGCACCATCCACAATAGTTGTATTGTCTTTATCTAATGAGACTCTTTTTGCAGTCCCCAAGTCTTCAATGGTTGCACCTTCAAGAGAAAGTCCAACTTCTTCAGAAATAACTGTGCCGCCAGTTAGGATTGCAATGTCTTCAAGCATAGCTTTTCTTCTGTCTCCAAACCCTGGAGCCTTACATGCTGCTGCTTTAACTGTTCCTCTTAGATTATTTACCACAAGCGTCGCAAGAGCTTCGCCTTCAATATCTTCAGCAATAATTAACAGTGGTCTCCCTGCCTTAGCAACTGATTCCAATAGAGGTAACATATCTCTAATATTGGAAATTTTCTTATCATGTAAAAGAATGAAAGGATTCTCAAGTTCAGATGTCATATTGTCTTGGTTAGTAACAAAATATGGAGATAGATACCCTCTATCAAATTGCATTCCCTCAACTACATCTAGCTCGTTATCAATACCATTCCCTTCTTCAACAGTAATAACACCCTCTTTACCAACTTTTTCCATTGCTTCGGCAATGATTCCACCGACATCTTGATCACCATTTGCAGAAATGGTTCCAACTTGTGCAATGGTATTGTCGTCAGAGCACGGCACACTTAGCTTCTCAACGAACTGAACTGCTGTTGAAATAGCTTTATCGATGCCTCTCTTTAAATCCATAGGATTCATGCCTGCCGCAACAGATTTGTGGCCTTCATTCACTATTGATTGAGCAAGAACTGTAGCTGTCGTTGTCCCATCTCCAGCTTCATCAGAGGTTTGCGAAGATACCTGCTTAACCATCTGAGCACCCATATTCTCAAACTTATCTTCTAACTCAATCTCTTTTGCTACTGAAACACCATCTTTAGTAACAGTTGGTGCTCCAAAAGATTTATCTAAGACTACATTTCTTCCCTTAGGGCCTAAGGTAACTTTAACTGCATCTGCAAGAATATTAACGCCCTGAAGCATTTTAACTCTTGCGGAATCTCCAAATTTTACATCTTTAGCTGACATATCTATATTCTCCTAATTATTGATTAAATTGTTTAACTGAAAATGCCGTAAATATCGCTCTCACTGAGCATAAGATATTCATCACCATCTATTTTTACCTCGTTTCCGCCATACTGACCAAATATTACTAAGTCACCAACTTTAACGCCCATTGGAGAAACCTCTCCATTGTCCTGCATCTTTCCAGGTCCTACAGCAACTACTTCTCCCTGAGAAGGCTTTTCTGTGGCTGAGCCAGGTAGAACAATTCCACCAGGCGTGGTTTGTTCTTCGTCTGTTCTTTTAACTAAAACTTTATCGTGTAAAGGTTTCAATTTCATTGCAAATCTCCTACTTTAAAAATAACAATAATCCTTATAACTAAAGGCTAAGGGTTATTTATGGCTTAAAAAAATTAATTCAATACTTTGGATATAAATCTTTAAAGAAATTTATAAAGAAGCTACCTGCTAAAATTCCTAAGAAATCAGCAAAAATATCTAAAAATTCAAAAGATCGATAAGGTATATATATCTGCACTATCTCAATCAAAATTCCGTAGGCGAGGACTATAACATAAAGCCATAATTCCTTGTAAATAATTCTGCCCAGCCAGCTAATAATGGTTAGATACAAAAAACATGAAAAGTGGATAAGTTTATCACCAAGATTAATTGAGGGTTCGAACTCAATCTCTTGAATAGAAAGAATTGATATTAATACTATAGAAATTCCTAAAATGAACCTAAAGCTATGCTGAATTAGCAGCATAATTTTTTTTATAAATCATAATTAATAACAATGCGGGAATAGACATAGCCGAAGTAGTATAAAAAAAGTACGCCCAACCAGTCTCTAATGATGAAATTGATACATAATAATCAGCCAAAATACCTGAAAAACCGCTAAAAAATTTTCCAGGAAGCATCATGAATGATGTCAACATAGCATATTGAACAGCAGTAAATTTTTTTGAAACCAAGCTAGTTAAAAAAGCAATATTCACTGTTCCGACCAAACCAGCTGCAAAACTATCTAAACCAACAATTAAAGATAAAAGAGAGATATTTGCTTGGGCGCTCGCAACATAGGCAAAAAATAAATTAGTAAATAAGACACATAAACCTCCAAATAACAGCGCATTAAATAAAGAAATTCTTTTTATTAATAAACCGCCAATAAAAAAACCTATCACTGATCCAAAAAGAGCTATAGTTTTAACAAGAGCTCCTATTTCGGTTTTTGAAAATCCTAAATCTAAATAGAAAGGCATTGCCATAGGCCCCATGACAATGTCGGTTAGCCTATATGTTGAAATTATTAACAAAAGCAAGGCTGCTGACCATAAACCAAAGCGATTAAAAAAGTCTTTGAAAGCCCCCAAAAGCGCTTCATCAAATCTTAAAATAGCAATTTCCTGATTGTTTGGCTCATAACAAATCAATGCTCCTGCTGATCCTATCAACATCAGAATACCCATTAATTGATATACATAAGCCCAACTGTATAAATCAGCAAAAATTAATGCCATAGATGTAGCGACAAGAATTGCAACTCGGTATCCTAGCTGATAACTCGCTGCTAAATCACCTTGCTCTTTTGCCTCACCAATCTCAATTCTTAAGGCGTCTACAGCAACATCTTGAATCGAACCAAAAAAGGCAGCAAAAAATGCAAACAATGCTAACAATTGAATATTTTGAAGGGGGTCTATCAAACTCATGCTAATTAATGACAGAAATATTACCGATTGAGAAAAAAGAATCCACCCCCTTCTTTTTCCAAAAACTTTAAATCCTAGAACTGAATATCTATCGATAAATGGTGCCCATAAAAATTTTAATGAGTACGTAAGGACTAGCCATGCAAAAAAACCAATTTCAGTTAAAGAAATACCAACATCTCTCAGCCAAGCTGTTAGCGTTGAAAAAACAAGCATATAAGGAAGGCCTGAAGCAAAGCCAAGCAACAAGATACCTATTAATTTTCTTCTCATAGCATTGATTGCAATAAAGTCCAATCAAAAAATGGTCCTGGATCTGTTTTTCTACCTGGAGCTATGTCTGCATGACCCACAATATTTGTTTTGTTAATTTGCAAATCGATGGATAAAAAATTAATAAGTCTAGATAAAGAGTGATATTGACTCTGCTCAAACTCCTCTTCATCGCAGCCTTCTAACTCAATACCAATTGAGAAGTCATTGCAGTACTCCCTGCCTTGATAATTAGAAATACCAGCATGCCAAGCTCTCTTATCAGTAGATACAAACTGAATTAATGCTCCTTTGCGCGTAATTAAAAAATGGGAAGAAACTTTGAGATCCTTGATCGATCCTAAAAACTTATCTTTACCTGGATCTAAGCAGTTTAAAAATAAATCTTTAATTAATTGAGTGTTATAACTTCCAACTGGAAGGCTAATTGCGTGTATCACGATTAAATCAATTGCAACATTATTTGGTCTTTCATCAAAATTAGGAGATGGGCAAAATTCTGCAACATCAATAATGCCATCATGCGAGATCATATTTTTCCTCTAGACATATAAACAGTGTAATGGATGATATTTAAGACATAAAATTTTTTTATCTTTTGAATCAGCGTAATTCAGGAGGCAGTCTAAAATATATATTTTCATTATTTTCGCCTAGCTCTTCGGCAACAGTATTTAACTCAAGGCTAATTGCTTTCACCACACTCTGAACAATTGATTCTGGTGCGGATGCTCCAGCTGTTATACCAATACTTTTATATTGAGACAAAGATTTAAAATCTAGCTCCTCAGCGCCATCTATCAAGACAGAACTAGCGCCACACTTCTCAGCTAGCTCTTTTAAGCGGTTGGAGTTAGAGCTATTTCTTGAGCCAATAACAACAATAAACTCACTCTCTAGAGCAAGTTGCTTAACTGCATCTTGTCTATTTTGAGTTGCATAACAAATATCATCGCTTTTTGGTTTTAGAATTTTAGGAAATAGTTCATATAAGATTTTTACTATAGCGATAGTATCATCGAGACTGAGGGTCGTTTGTGTAACATATGCAAGATTTTCAGACTGAGAAACCGTTAATGATCTGGCTTCTTCCTCATCTTGAACTAGATAAATTTTGCTATTTGAGTCGATGGGATTGTGTCTTCCAAGTGTTCCCTCTACTTCAGGGTGTCCCTCATGGCCAATTAAAATAATATCTCTGCCGGCCCTGACATGGCGTTGAACCTCACTATGAACCTTGGTTACTAGAGGGCATGTAGCATCGAAAGAGAGTAAGTTAAATTCTTCAGCTTCTTTTTCAACCTTTTCAGATACCCCATGAGCACTAAAAATAACATGAGATGATTGGGGGACTTCGCTAAGTTCATCAACAAATATGACACCTTTTGACTTTAATTCGTCTACCACAGTCTTATTATGAACAACTTCATGGCGAACATAGATAGGTGGCCCAAATTTTTTTAAAGCTTGGTTAACGATATCAATAGCTCGATCTACTCCTGCGCAAAATCCTCTTGGGTTCGCCAATAAAACTTTGGTCTTCATCGAGATCTATTTTGAAGAAATTTTTTAAACTCTGTCAAGAAAAATACAGCAGCGCCAATTGAAATAAAAGCATCAGCGAAATTAAAAATAAAAAATGAAGTATTGCCAATATGAAAAAATAAAAAATCAGTTACCACCCCATCTGGAAATCTATCAAGAATATTTCCAAGCGCTCCAGCAATAATCAAGATCAAAGAAATACGATTAATAGAAGATCCTTCACTTTTATATAATGAATGAAGATAAGCAACAATCATTAATCCAAAGAGAGATAAACCAAAACTAAATACATTATTATTAAAATCAAAAATACTAAAAGCTATGCCTGAGTTGAATACCAGTAATAAATCTAATATTGGTATCATCGGGATTGCCTCTCCAAAGACTAAGTTTTCTTCAGCAACAAATTTTGATACTAAGTCAATTACAATTAAGAAAAATATAGCAAGATAGCCTTGTTTAATACTAAGCAAATCTTCTATCCTCTCCTGGACCATCTAGGTTCTCTAAACACCTATTACATAATTCTGGATGCTTGTTACTAGAACCAACTGATTTATTTCTATGCCAACATCTCACACATTTTTCTGCAGATGATTTAGATACAGATATTTTTAAAGAATCTCCTTGAAGAATGGTGCACTCTGACACTATTAAAAAGAAATGCATTTCTGATGCAAGATTATTCACTAAGTTAAAATCATCGGAATTAAGAATTAACTCAATTGAAGCATCCAATGAGCCCTTAATTACTCCACCAGCTCTGGACTCTTCAATGCTTTGATTAACATCTTCTTTGATCTCAAGCATTCTCCTCCAATCTGCATTTGAAAGATCACTGTTAAAACTTTCTAAATCTTTTAAGGTTGTTAAAAATACTGAGTCTGCCTCTGCCAAAAGAACATCGTTGCCTTGCCAGATCTCCTCAGCTGTAAAAGATAAGACAGGCGAGATTAATACGACAAGCTGATGAACGATTAATTGCATTGCAGTTTGAGCAGATCTTCTTATCTCAGAATCTTGTTGAGTGGTGTATTGCCTATCTTTGATGATATCTAGATAAATGCCACCCAATTGATTGACACAAAAATTATGTATTCTTTGGATAACTTGATGATATGAATATGCTTTATAAAATTCCTTTACATCCTCTTGTAAAAGAGCAAGTTCATACAAAACCCATTTATCAAGTTCAAGTAAATTATTAAGCTCAATAGAATCCTTATTTACATCAAAGTCATTGATATTTCCCAATAAAAATCTAAAGGTATTTCGGATTCTTCTGTATTGGTCTGAAACCCTCTTAAATATCTCATCAGAAGCAACCATTTCACTTCTAAAATCAGTTGAAGCAATCCACAGCCTTAAAATATCAGCGCCCAATGTATCCCAAATTTTTTGAGGTGAAATAGTATTACCTAAAGACTTAGATTGTTTTCTACCTTCATCATCAACTACGAATCCATGAGTGAGAACTGAGTGGTAAGGAGCCATGCCATTTGTTGCAATGCCAGTCAGTAAGGATGATTGAAACCATCCCCTATGCTGATCTGATCCCTCGAGATAGAGATCTGCAACGACATCTGCACCATATAATTTATCTAAAACACACATGTGAGTTACACCTGAGTCAAACCAAACATCCAAGGTGTCAAAAACCTTAGAATAGGACTCGGCATCATCAATCAAGGAATCAAGGCTTAAATTATCCCAACCCTCGATACCCTCTTTCTCAATAACATCTGCGATTTGATTAAAAAGTAGATTCTGTTTGGGATGAATTTCACCTGTTTCATTGTGAATAATTAAGGTAATGGGAACGCCCCAATTTCTTTGTCTCGAAATACACCAATCAGGGCGATCTTCGAGCATTGAAAGAATGCGTTCCTCTCCCCAGCTCGGCTCCCAATTAACATCTTTTACTGCATTCACGGCTCCATCACTAAGACCAGATTTATTCATTGAGATAAACCATTGTGGAGTTGACATAAAAATGACTGGTGACTTATGCCTCCAACAATGTGGATAAGAATGATTGTATTGTTGATGAGCAAGCAATGCGTTATTGTCCTGCAATAATTCAATAACAATTGGATCTCCTTTCTTGGTGCTTAAGCCGCTCAATGGTCCGAATTCTTCTCTAAAAATGCCGCGATTGTCCAAGGCTTTTACAGATTCAAGACCATTTTTTATGCAAATAAAATAATCATCCAGCCCGTGCGCTGGAGCAGTATGCACACAACCCGTTCCACTTTCAGTGGTGACATGGTCTCCGTGCAATAGCTTTGATTCCCTTTCATATAAAGGATGAGCCATGACGATCTCAGTAATTTCTTTTCCTAAAACTGATCCAAGAATCTCTAACTCCATACCCCATCTATCAGAGCATGCATCCAATAGTTCTTTTGCAATAATAAAATGACCTTTATCGCCTCTAACAAAAATATACTCAATTTCATCATGAATACACACAGCAACATTTGATGGGATGGTCCATGGAGTTGTCGTCCAAATTACGAAGTATGCTTCTTCAACTTTATCAACTTGAAATGTTGAGCAAAGCGACTCAATGGATTGGGGTAACACTTTAAACTTGACATCAATTGAATGAGATTGCTTATCCAGATACTCTACTTCAGCCTCGGCTAAAGCTGATCTGCAATCCATGCAAAAATGGACAGGTTTTTCTCCTTGCTCAAGATGTCCATTAGCAATGATTCTTCCTAATGCACGAACAGTGTCTGCTTCAAAACTTTTATTTAATGATAGATATGGATTCTCCCAATCACCCAGTATTCCCAATCGAATAAAATCTTTTCTTTGCTTATCAACCTGAGATTGTGCATATTCTCTGCAAGCTTTGATAAATAATTTTTTATCTCTAACAAGATCGCTTCCCTTCCCGTGTTTTTTTTCAACATTTAATTCGATCGGCAAACCATGACAATCCCAACCAGGAACATATGGCGCATCTTTTCCAAGCATGCTTTGAAATTTTATTGTGATGTCTTTAAGAGTTTTATTAACTGCATGGCCTAAATGAATGTCTCCATTGGCATAAGGAGGCCCATCATGAAGAATAAACTTTTCCTTGTGAGCATTTTGCTCTCTAATTTTTTGATAGAGGTTAATAGAGTTCCAAAATTCTAATATTTCTGGCTCTTTTCTGGGCAAACCAGCTTTCATCGATAAATCAGTTTCAGGGAGATTTAAAGTATCCCGATATTCTTTGCTCATAGAGAATTATTCCAGTATTTCTTTAGCTTGAGAGATGTCTTGAAGAATTTGTTCTTTTAATAGGTCAATGTTATCAAATTTCTTCTCATCACGAAGTTTATTTTTGAATTCTACAGTCAATCTTTGACCATATATAGACTCACTGAAATTAAATATATGGATTTCAAGAACAGGTTTAGATCCGTCTACTGTGGGTCTGATGCCCATATTTGCAATTCCATTGAATGACTCTCCCGCCAATGAACACTTAACTACATAAACGCCAGCTATAGGAAGTCTTTGTTTTGGTATCCAAAGATTTGCAGTAGGCACGCCGATAGTTCTACCTAATTGCTTGCCATAAACTACTTTCCCTGAAAACGTATAGGGACGCCCAAGCAATTGTGCTGCCAGCTCAAACTTGCTCTGCAACAGGGCCTCTCGTATTCTTGTGGAGCTTATTCTTAAACCATCTCTTGTGACTGTTTTATTGGCAATTACTTCTGTTCCGTTGCTCTTGCCCCAATCTTTTAATAGCTGAAAATCACCAGCCCGCTCAGCTCCAAATCTAAAATCATCACCAATGATTAAATGTTTTAAGTTGAGTTGAGCTAGAACATCATCAAGAAAACTCTGTGGAGTCATTGTTTTTAAAGATTTATTAAATTGAAGAAAAAATGCAAAGTCTATTCCAAAATTTTTTAGCAACTTTACTTTTTCTCTCCAAGGGCAAATTCTAGGAGGTGCTGAAGAATTTTCATCTTTAGCTGCAAAATACTCAGATGCATGCGGCTCTGTAAAAAATACCAAAGACGCACTTGAGCTCTCTCTAGCCTTATCTTTTACCTGATTAAGAATTGCTTGATGCCCAAGATGCAAACCATCAAAATTCCCAATGGTTCCACTCATTGACTGATTTGGAAACTTTCTGTTAAAAGTTTCTATGTTTCCTATTCCTCTAATTAAGTACATTATTTAAAATCAGCTGGCCTAACACCTAATAAAAAACTGGCTCCAAAATAAATTATTAATGAGCCAATGACAGCAGTAACTAGATGCAAAAGCCTTTGAGCTTGACTCAATAATTCAAAATTAAAATATTGATTAAAAATTAATAAAAAAGATATCAAAGCAATGCTAGCTATTAACACTTTTAAGGAGAAAGCACTTAAAATTCCAGAAAAAGAAATTAACCCATCTCTTTTTAGAATAAGGCTTAAAATTATTACGCTTACTATTGCAGAAATAGAACTTGCAATTGCTAAGCCAAGATGTCCTAAACCAAAATAAAATGCTAATAGGTAGTTCAGAAATATATTTATCAATAAACTTAAAAATGCTATCAACATAGGAGTTTTTGTATTTTGCCTAGAAAAAAATGCTGGAACCAATACTTTCATGGCCATAAAAAAGGGTAATCCAAATGAAAAACCTATCAAACTCAAGCTAGCCTGCTGCACGTCACTCCACAAAAAAGCTCCTCTTTGAAAAATAGTAGATAGCAATGGGGATGCAAATAAAGCCAATCCGATTAACGAAGGGATAGCTAGAAAAAAAACTAACTTAAACGCATGCTCAAGTTGTTCTGTATAAGCTTGAATTTCTTTTTGAGCATAAGCCTTCGAAAGGCTGGGCAAAAGAACAGTCCCAATAGCAATGGCAAATATTCCCATCGGGAATTGTATTAATCTATCTGAAACATATAGCCAAGTTGGACTACCTGTAATTAACAAAGATGCAAAGATAGTATCAATTAATAAATTTATTTGAGCTATGCCTCCTGCAACAATAGCCGGAAGAATAAGAATAAAAAATTTTTTAACGCCGGGGTTCTGAAAATCAATTTTTGGTACGGGGATTTTTTTTATCGTTGCTAAAGGCGCAATCTGGAAAAGTAATTGGAGAAATCCTGCTAGAAGTACTCCCCAAGCAAGAGCCATAACTGGGATATCTATTTTTGGAGCAACTAGCCATGCTGAACCAATTAAACTCAAATTGAAAATTAAGGGAGTTATTGCTGGAATAGAAAATTTATTATGAGAATTTTGAATGCCGGCTGCAAAAGCAACAAGAGAAATTAAAGCAAGATAAGGAAACATAATTCTTAAAAGACTGACAGCTAAATCCTGTTTTTGTATATCAAAGTAAAAGCCTGGAGCAAATATCAAAATAAATATTGGTGCAAACAATAAAGCTAAGGCTGAAAATATAAAGAGTGCTGAGAGCAAAATACCAAATAAAGCATTTAGAAAATCTTGACCGCCCTTATCATCTTTGCTACCTAAATACTCAGAGTATATTGGAATAAAAGCTTGGCTAAATGCTCCTTCAGCAAAGAACTTTCTAAAAACATTTGGAATTTTAAGTACAACCACAAAAATATCATGAAAAATACTTGCCCCAAGCAAATTGGTTGTAAAGATATCCCTAATTAAACCGGCCACTCTTGAGATAAAAGTCCAACCACCTACCTTAATGGTTGAGGAAAAATTTAGATGAGAAGCAGTTTTGTCGGTCACTTAATTTGAAGATGTTTCTTTTTCAAAATCTAAAGCAGCAGAATTGACACAATACCTCAAACCAGTAGGCTGTGGGCCATCTGTAAAAACATGACCAAGATGCGCATCACACTTTGAACATCTAATCTCAGTTCTAACTCTTGATAGGGAATGATCCTCTAATTCATTAATTTTATTGCTATTTGCAGCTTCATAAAAACTAGGCCATCCACAGCCTGCATCAAATTTTGTTTCAGATTTAAAAAGCATCTCACCACAGCAAATACAAGTGTATACCCCATCCTCAACATGATCCCAATACTGACCTGTAAAAGGTCGCTCTGTCCCGCTTTCCTGAGTTACATAATAAGATTCAGGTGAAAGTTCTTTTTGAAGCCCCCCTTTCGATTTTTTAGACATATGTTAATTTAAATAGAATTTCTTTTGGTATAAGTATAATCCATACAAGCGTTTTCTATACTAAGATTTAATTTCCCAATGCCTGACCCAATAAATAAAAATGGTATCTATTAGAGCTATCAAAACCTTAATGACGTATTTTGCTATGGAGATGGCAAAAGCTTGGGTGAATGTTAAATCTGTGGCAAGAACCCAAGTAAATTGATATATCAGGGTATCTATTAGCTGGGATGCCATGGTAGAAAGATTATTTCTAAGCCATAACTTTTTTCCATTCGTTAAATTTTTCAAGTAATGGAAAAACCATACATCAAATCTTTGGCTAACAAGGTATGCTGTCAAGGAGCCGATGATAAAAATAGGTGAGTAAAATGCTAAAACTGAAATAGCCTCATGGACCTCTGCAGCCGATCCAGTTAAGTCAGAGGGCAGAAACTTTGTACTAAGCACCAAGGTCAGCATTACAGCTATATTTGCTACAAATCCAAGCATGACAGCTCGATTAGCCTCATCTTTACCAAATTTCTCATTCAAAAGATCGGTAGCGAAATAAATTCCTGAGTATAGAATTGCGCCCATGCTGACATTGAACTGTATTCCAAATAGGGTTAATTCGCTAACCTTTCCACCTTGAAGGTTGCCAAGGACTATTCCGAGGATTACGGCACAATACAAACCATATTTGCCAAAAAATCTATACAGAAAAATAGCGAGTGATAAATCGTAAAAAACAACCAATAACCATAAAGTTTCTTGATTTAAATTGCTAAGTAGGCTGTCCATTTGGCAATCATTATTACACAGAAATTTATATTATTAGGTTACATTCATGGATTACAAAGTTAGAATTATTAGTTAAATAAATATAAATAGACAAATGAGTGAATTAGGTTTTTATAAAATTGCAAATTCAGACCCTGATGAAATTGCCATCGTTGAACCATCTGAAAAGATATGGAGAAGAGGAGAATTACTTGCAAAAACTAATCAGTTAACCCATGCCTTGAGAGAGTTTGGAGTTAAGAGCGGTGATGTGGTAGCAACCGTGCTGCCTAACTCAGTCGAATACTATATCGCTTACCTTGCATGTGCACAATCTGGCTTTTATATGGTTCCCATTAACTGGCACCTAGCTGGACCAGAAATAGCATACATTCTTGAAGATTCAGGAGCGAAAGCATTTATTGCCTCTGGCGAAGTCGCCCCCATGGAAGAAGCATGCCAAAAAGCTGTTTCAGCAATTAATTTTCCAGAACAAGGATGCATCAGCACAACTCAAATGAGTGGATTTACGCATTTAAATGATTTTATAAGCTCTCAACCAACGACTAATCCAGAAGAAAGAACTGCTGGTCAAGTCATGAATTACACTTCTGGTACAACAGGAAAACCAAAGGGTGTTAAACGCGCATTAGTTCCTGGCGATCCTGATGATGTGTTAAGCATGTTTGCAATGATACTTAGTTTCTTTGAAATTCAACCGCAGGAAAATAATGTTCACATCGTTGGATCTCCCCTTTATCACACTGCGGTTTTGGTTCACTCTTCGGCAGCTTTGCATTATGGACATTCTGTTGTTCTGATGGAAAAATTTGATGCGGAGCAAATGCTTTACCTCATTGATAAATATAAAGTTACAACAAGTCATATGGTTCCAACTCAATTTCATAGGTTGTTGCAGCTGCCTGATGAAACCAGAAAAAAATATGATTGCTCATCAACTCGGGCCATGATTCATGCTGCTGCACCCTGCCCAATTCATACCAAGCAAGCAATGATTGAATGGTGGGGAAATTCTATATGGGAATATTATGCTGCCACAGAAGGAGGCGGAACGGTTGTTGATGCTGAGTCATGGTCAAAGTTTCCTGGAACAGTTGGTAAAGCATGGCCAGGAGCCGAAATAAAAATTATCAATGATGATGGAACCGAAGCTGAAACAGATAATCAGGGTACGGTTTTTATGAAGCTTGGTGAAGCAACAAAATTTGAGTACAAGGGTGATCAAGCAAAAACAAAAAAAGAACGGTTAGTTATTGATGATCAGGTTTACTTTACTGTGGGTGACATAGGATATTTAAATGATGAAGGATATTTATTTCTATGTGATAGGAAGATAGATATGATTATTTCAGGTGGAGCCAACATATACCCAGCTGAGATTGAGAGCGCTTTTCTCATGCATCCCGCTGTTGCTGATGTAGCAGTATTTGGAATTCCAAATGATGAGTGGGGAGAAGAAGTAAAAGCTGTTGTAGAGCTCAACAAGGATTACCAGTCTTCTAATGAACTTCTTGCTGAACTAATGAACTTTGCACAGGAAAATCTTGCAAAAATGAAACTACCAAGAAGCATAGATTTTATTGAAAAACTTCCTAGAGATGAAAATGGTAAATTATACAAAAGAAGGCTCAGAGATCCCTACTGGGAAAATCATTCTTCAAACGTCTAATGGAGTTTAATGCTGCTGATATTTTTGAGGGAGTTGTAGATAGGATTCCTGATAGAGAAGCAGTGGTTCTTGGGTCTACTCGTCTAACTTACCAAGAGTTAGATGCACGAACTAATAAAGCTGCAAATGCTTTAAAAAAACTTGGTATTAAAAAAGGTAGCCATATCGGAATTTATGCTTTCAATTGCATAGAGTGGCTAGAGGTGATGCTTGGGGCATATAAATTATGTGCAATTCCTATAAATATTAACTATAGATATGTAGAAGAGGAGCTTAAATATCTAATTGATAACGCGGACATGGAAGCTGTCTTTTATCACAAGCAGTTTGGTGAAAAACTCAATAATATCAGAAATGATCTACCTCTTTTAAAAGATTTCATATGCATAAATGATGACTCAGGGGCTTATGATGTAGTTGAAGAGAGTTATGATTTCGAAGCTCTTATCTCAAATCAAGATGATTCAAGGCTAAGTGTTGAAAGATCGGGCGACGATAAATACATACTCTACACAGGTGGCACAACTGGTATGCCAAAAGGTGTTGTCTGGCGTATGGAAGATGTACTGATGACACTAGGAGGTGGCATTGATGCAGTAACTGGAGAAAAATATCCTACCCCTGAGGCATTTGCAGATAAATGCTTGCAAGACCAAACAACTGCTCTTGCATTAGCTCCACTAATGCATGGCGCTGCCCAATGGCAATCGTTTAATGCTTTTTTTTCAGGCTGGAAATTCATTCTTAATGATCAAATTTCCTTTGACGCAGATTATATTTGGGAAATTATTGCAAAAGAAAAAGTGATGAATCTAACCATCACAGGCGATGCAATGGGAAGACCGCTTTGTGACGCACTCCCCTCTGCATTAGAAAAAGGTTTGGACCTATCATCATTATTTGTTTTGGCAAGCACTGCATCTGTTTTTAGTGCCTCCATTAAAGACACCATCCTGGAATATCTACCAAATCTTTTTTTAATAGATGCTGTGGGATCGTCTGAAACTGGAGCAACAGGTGTAAACATTCACACCAAAGATGGAAAATTAAAAGATTCTGGCGGGGGTCCAAAATTTACAAAACCTAGCTTTAGTGAAATTGTAAATCTTGAAACGTTAGAAATAATTCAACCTAATGACACGACAACTATTGGTTACTTAGCAAGAAAGGGGCATGTACCGCTTGCATACTATAAGGACGAGGAAAAATCTAAAAAAACCTTTATTGAGATTAATAGAGAAAGATATTCAATACCCGGAGATATGGCTAAATATGAGGAAGATGGTCAAATGACTCTTCTTGGCAGAGGAAGTGTTTCAATTAATTCAGGTGGAGAAAAAATATTCCCAGAAGAAGTTGAGATGGCTCTGAAAGCTCACCCAAACATATTTGATTGCCTGGTAGTTGGTGTTAAAGATGAAAGATGGGGACAAAAAGTTGTTGCTGTAATTCAAAGGAGGGAAAACTCTGAACTCTCGCTCCATGAAATAAAAGATATTGCCTCAAAATATATAGCTAGTTACAAAATGCCAAAAGAAATAGTTTTTTCTGAATTGATAGAAAGAGCTCCATCAGGTAAGCCTAATTATCAATGGGCACAAAAATTTGCTAATTCACAATTAAACATAAAATAATTATGAGAATAGAGACTTATATTCCCGGTTTATCTAAAAATACCATCGAAATAGTGAAGCATGCTGAATCTCTTGGATATGATGCGCTTGTTTCTGGAGAGCTAAATAATGAGCCTTTCCTGCCTGTTCTACTTGGATTGGAACATTCCAAAAAAATGATTGTAAGAACTGGATTAGCTATAGCTTTTCCAAGAAGCCCTATGACTGTTGCTAACATGGGCTGGGACTTACAGTCATTTAGCGATGGTCGTTTTCAACTTGGTTTAGGAACTCAAGTTAAAGGGCATAATGAAAGAAGATTCAGCGTACCTTGGTCTCCACCAGCACCAAGAATGCGGGAATATATTCTTGCCGTCAAAGCTATTTGGAACACTTGGAAAACAGGTAAAAAATTAGACTTTCAGGGCGAGCACTATACCCATACTCTCATGACTCCAATGTTCACTCCACCACCTATGGATTGTGATGTGCCTCCAATTTATGTTTCTGGTCTTGGACCTGGAATGGCAAGAATCGCTGGTGAAGTAGCTGACGGATTATTACTTCATCCTATGTGCTCTCCAAAATATATAAATGATATTATTTTACCGGCGGTAATTGAGGGCGCAAAAAAGTCAAACAGAGATCCTAAAGAATGTGAATTACTTTGGGGCGGATTCATAGCAACAGGAGAAACGGAAGAGGATCTTAAAACAGCTAAGAGAAATGTCGCTGCAAGGATAAGTTTTTATGCTTCAACTAGAACCTATAGACCGGCTCTAGATTTTCATGGCTGGGGAGATATCAATGAAGCTTTGCATAAGTTATCTGTAGAAGGAAAATGGGAAGAAATGTTTGCCTTGGTCACGGATGAAATGGTTGAAACTCTGGGATTCTGTGGTACTGGCGAAGAAGTGGCTTACAGTTTGAAGGATGATCTGGGCCCTATTTGCAGTGCTGCAATGTGGAATGAAATCGAACATTTAGGCACTGATCATTCAAAAGATGAGCATGTAAGTCATTTAATTCAAATTGCAAAAGGATAAATGATCCCTATAAAACCTCATGCGTATGCTGAGCTTCCTCAAGAATTCTATAATCTTCAAAATTGTCACAGCTTTGATAATCCCTTGCTCGTTATTGAAAATTCTCAACTAAAACAAGAGTTAGGTCTTGAAAATATTGAGAAGCAAAAACTTTTAGATATTTTTAACGGCTCGTCATCAATTGAAAATCTCAAACCCCTATCCATGGCATATTCTGGTCATCAGTTTGGGCAATATGTAGAACAATTAGGAGATGGCAGAGGATTATTACTTGGATCGATAGATTCATCTGAAGGCTTAGTTGATATTCATCTTAAGGGTGCGGGTAAAACTCCCTACTCTAGATTTGGGGATGGGCGAGCTGTTTTAAGGTCTGTGATAAGAGAATACTTATGTGGAGAAGCAATGCATGCTTTATCAATTCCAACATCAAGAGCTTTAATGATTATTGGCAGTGATGAAATAGTCATCAGAGAAAAAAGTGAAACGGCAGCAATGCTGGCAAGAACAGCCAAAACACACATCAGATTTGGTAATTTTGAATACTTTCATTACAACAACAAACCAGAGCATGTGAAAGTTTTAGCGGACTTTTGCATTCATAACTATCCTACTTACTTTTCAAAAACAAAAAATAAATACGAAGAGTTCTTTAGATCAGTTGTTGAGCAAACAGCATGCATGATAGCTCAGTGGCAAGCTTGTGGCTTTAGCCATGGAGTTATGAATACTGATAATATGAGTATTTTAGGAGAGACATTTGATTATGGTCCATATGGTTTTATCGAAGACTATCTTCCAAGTTATGTCTGCAATCACTCTGATCATCAGGGAAGATATGCATTTAAGAACCAGCCATATATAGGATTGTGGAACTGCTCTGCTCTTGGCCATGCATTATCCTCACTAATTTCTGAGGAAAGCCAAGATGAAATCTTGAAAACATATGAATCAATTTTTCAAAATAAGTTAGCTGAGTTATATCGAAAAAAACTAGGATTTATAAATTCACATAATGAGGATGCTCAATTAATTCAAGGTCTGTTAGATATCATGGAATCTGAAAAACTAGATTATACAAACACATTTAGAAATCTTGCTCAGGCTGTAACTGAAGTGAAAACAAATGAACTAAATTCAGATGTTGCTATGTCTTGGATCAAATCCTATCAAGAGCGCCATAACAAAGAATCTGAACCTATTGCTGAAAAAATATTGGTCATGAATGCAAATAATCCGAAATATATTCTAAGAAATTATATGGCGCAGGAAGTTATAGAAGCAGCTGAAAATTCAGATTACTCATCTCTTGAAACATTGATTGAAGTAATTACTTTTCCTTATGAAGAGCTAGAGAAATATGAACATTTTGCTTGCAGATCGCCAGATTGGGCGAAAAACTTAGAAATTTCCTGTTCTTCTTAATTCATTAAAAAATTTAAGGTCTATATCTTCGTTTAGGATTTTCATATCTTTAAATGAATAGAAATTAAAATCATGTCTTGGAGGATGATTTGCCCTTTGGGATGTGAAATCTTTTTCTAAATCTTTTCTCGGTACAGCCTTTAATTCATCTGAAATTAATTTTAAGTCAAGTTCTTTATGAAAAATGGAGGCTGGGAATGAGAGCTCATGAATGTCTTTAATTATTTTATGAAACCCATGCGGCCAATCTGCAGGGATCTTTGATTTCACTGATTGAATTTTCAAACAATTAAATGCTTTTGCGCATTCCTCAGCAATAATTTTAGCTCCATTTAACTTTGCATCTAAGCTATAGCCTGCGATATGGGGTGTTGCAATATAGGATTGTTTAATTATTTCTAGGTTTGGGTTAGGTTCATTTTTCCAAACATCAGAAATATAAATTAAGTTGTTCGCTTTAAATACTAAAGCCTCGCATACAATCTCTCCCCTTGATGTATTAATGAGGATTTTATTTGAAACTTTCTTAATATGAGGTTCATTAATTAAATTATTTGTTGGATGTTCGCCTGTCTCTGACAAGGGTGCATGAATAGTTATCAGATCACATTCAAGAACGCTATCTAAATCTACTAATTCAGAATGTGATAGAAATGGGTCGCATGCGTAAACTTTAAAGTTTAAAGATTGAAGAATTTTATATAACCGTCTTCCAATATTGCCATAACCAATTATTCCTATACTTTGGCTTGGATTGAAAAGATCATCTTTTATCAACTCTCCAATTGCCGCCATGACATAATGAATAACACTAAAAGCATTGCATCCAGGCGCATGAGACCAAGCAATATTTTGAATATCTAAATAATTTATATCTAAGTGATTAATTCCTGCGGTTGCAGAACCAACATAGCGAATCCTTGTACCCTCACATATTCCCTGATTAACAAAAAGAGTTGAGCGGACTAACAGGGCATCAATATTTTTTAAATCAGCAGAAGACACAGTGTTTGAATCAAATGACTGAAATGAATACTCAGCATCGAAAAACTCAGCTAATCTATTTTCAATTTCAGGGATCTGTGAATCTGCAGCTATGTTGATCAATGGGATTTATCTCTAAAGATCATGCTTTTTATCCAGCCTAAGAAAGAATTCTGACCAAGGGTATAGCGATCAAGCAAGTCAAAGTCTTTAGCAAGCTTAGCTGGATCCTGAAAAAAATCTTCCCGCGTTATAAATTCATTTTCATCTAAATCTCTGATAAACACGGCAGGGTTTCCAGCGTAAATAGTATTTTTAGGAATATCCTTTGTGACGACTGACCTCGCTCCAATAATGCTATTTGCTCCAATTTTTACACCTTTACAAATCATCGCGTCCTCACCTATCCAAACATTTTCTTCCAGCGCTACTGGTCTAGGATCTCCAACTACCTTTGTTCTGTCATAAATGCCATGCCAATCAGCATCCGTGATACATGCACCGTGACCGAACATGCATGAATCTCCAATAGAAACACTCTCAGCAGCCATAATCCTGACCCCTGGAGAAATTAGAACATAATTTCCAATATCTACCTTCCCATTCCATTCACCAGTATCCCAACTAGTGATTTGAATATAATCATCTGGTGCAGATATAAATGTTGGAAAATTTCCAACTGAAATATTAGAACCAAATAATTTTACATACCATGGTTTAAAAAATACGGGTCCTTTCCCTAAAGATTTAAATTGGGGACGAATAAATCTGTTGATATATCTAATGGTCAACTTTGAAGATATTTTTTTAAGCCAATATGGGCGACTATCTTTTCTAATTTTCTCTCTCCAATTTTATTTCAGTCCTTGTATGATAAAGTACCGAGAAATTTCTGGGCTTATTTTTTTTGAAAAACTTAATAAAAGAATTAAAGCAATTACTCAAAATTGGAATTCCAATTTATGGATCGCAAATCTCATATATGGGTATGGGAGTAACAGATACTATTGTTGCAGGTCGGGCAAGTGCTCTTGATTTATCTGGGTTAGCCATTGGAAATGCTCTTTCCATGCCCTTTTATTTTCTTCTTGGAGGTTGTTTGTTCGCAGTCACTCCAATAGTTGCACAATTATTTGGGGCAAAGAAATATGAGGAAATTGGTCAAAAGGTAAGAGAGATTCTTTGGGTTGCATTAGTCCTGGGTTTTATTGGTTTTATTCTTTATAGAAATTTAAGTATTTTTATTCCTTTCTTTGATATTGAAGATAATATTGCGCAGATTTCAGACGGATACTTAAAAGCCATGTCATTTGGTTTTATTGCCAACATGCTTTTTACCTGTCTACGTTGCTACAGCGAGGGCATGGGCCTAACTCTTCCAGTTTTTTGGGTTGCTTTTATTGGCATGTTGCTAAATATTCCGCTTGATATCATTTTTGTATATGGATATTTTGGAATACCTCCTATGGGAGGAGTTGGGTGTGGAATTGCAACATCAATTAATATTGTTATTGGTTTATTTGTTTTGATGCTAGTACTTCTAAAAAAGAAGGAATACGGACCCACTAAATTATTCTCAAAATTTTCTGGCCCCAACTCTAAAACCACTAAAGAAGCTTTAAAACTTGGGGTACCAATTGGGTTTGGAGTATTTGTAGAATTAAGTATGTTTTCAGGTGCGGCATTAATACTGGGATCGCTTGGCGCAATAGTAATAAGCGCTCATACTGTAGCAATAAATATTGCTAGTGTTTTCTTTATTTTACCTTTATCTTTCGGTCTGGCCGCAGCAACGAGAATAGGCCACCTTGTAGGGGAAAAAAATCTTCTAAAAGCAAAGTATGCTTCTCATGTTGCTGTTTTAATATGTTTAGTTGGAGCAGTAGCAAATACAATAATAATTCTTGCCTTTAGGGAGGCTCTTGTTTCTCTTTATACTGCCGATGTTGCAGTTATCGCTATCGCGATGAATCTTCTCATCTTTGCTGCAATCTTTCAGATTCCTGATGGGATGCAAATGGGGGCCTTGGGCAGTCTTAGAGGTTACAAAGACACATTTGCTCCAATGCTGATGCTAATTTTGACTTACTGGTTTATTGCCCTACCGGGTGGATACTATCTTACTTACCATGGGATATCGAGCAATTCTCTTGGTCCAGCTGGAATTTGGATTGGAATGATTGCTGGGCTAACAGCATTTGCATGCCTAATAATTCCAAGACTGAATTATATTGCGAATAAATTTATAGCTAGAGCTAACCCAGAACTTCCTTAGTTTTTGTACCAATTTTAAGAAGATTCTCCGCTATATGGACACCACACTCTTCAAGTTTCTTAATTTTGTCTGCAGCTGTTCCCTTTCCACCAGCAATAATTGCTCCTGCATGTCCCATTCTCTTTCCTGGGGGCGCTGTTTGTCCTGCAATATATGAAATTACAGGCTTTGAAATATTATCTTTGATATATTCAGCGGCTTCCTCTTCAGCTGTTCCTCCAATTTCACCAACCATGACTATTGCTTTAGTTTGATTATCTGACTCCATCATCTTCAAAACATCAATAAAGGATGTTCCAGGAATTGGATCTCCTCCAATACCAACACATGTGCTTTGGCCGAGACCAAGATCACTTGTTTGCTTCACAGCCTCATAAGTCAAAGTACCAGATCTGGAAATAATACCAACTGAGCCTTGCAAATGAATACTGCCTGGCATAATTCCTAACTTTGCTTCACCTGGAGTTATGATTCCTGGACAGTTAGGACCGATTAATGTGATGCCCAACTCATCAACCCTCTTTTTAACTATAAGCATGTCTAAGGTCGGCACTCCCTCTGTGATGCATATTATTAATTTAATTCCAGCATCAGCTGCCTCTAAAATAGAATCTTTGCAAAATTGCGCTGGAACAAAAATAATTGAAGCATTTGGTTGAACCGCTTCTACAGCCTCGTGCACTGAATTAAAGACAGGCACACCCAGATGGGTTTGCCCTCCTTTGCCTGGAGTAACTCCACCAACGATGTTTGTTCCATATTCAAGGGATTGCTCTGAATGTAAGGTGGCTTGAGAGCCAGTGAAACCCTGAACTAAAAGACGTGTATTTTTATCTACTAATATGCTCATTTACTTAACTCCACAGCTTTTTTAGCTGCATCTTCAAGACTGTTTAAACTAACAATTTCTGCTGAAGATTCAGCAAGAATGTTACTTCCAATATCTGCATTATTTCCCTCCAATCTTACGACCACTGGAATGGAAACGCCTACCTCTTCAATTGCAGCTAGGATTCCCTCTGCAATAAGATCACATCTAACAATCCCACCGAAAATATTTACTAGAACTACCTTCACCTCTGGATCTGCTAATATTAATTTAAAGGCCTTCGAGACTCTTTCTTGTGTTGCAGTGCCACCAACATCCAGAAAATTTGCTGGAGACCCACCAAAATATTTAATTGTATCCATAGTTCCCATGGCCAAACCTGCACCATTAACCATGCAGCCAATATTTCCGTCTAAAGAAACGTAACTCAAATCATTCAATGCTGCTTCTGATTCACGAGGATCTTCTTGAGAAGGATCATGCATGGCTTGGATTTCCGGCTGTCGATAAATTGCATTTGAATCAATATTGATTTTTGCATCTAAGCAATGAAGCTTCCCCCCCTGAGTAATCACTAATGGATTAATCTCAAGCAAACTAAGATCATGGGTAATAAATAGATCTGTTAACTGCGGAAGCATTTTTGTAAATTGCTTTGATTGCTCACCCTCTAGACCTAAAACTTTAGATATTTTTCTTGATTGAAATCCCATAGGTCCTGTTAGAGGATCAATAGGCTCATAAATAATTTTTTCGGGGGTATTTTCAGCCACCTCTTCAATATTTACTCCGCCCTCACTAGAGCCAATAAAAACTATCCTTTGCGATCCTCTGTCAATAACAGCGCTTAGATAAAGCTCTTTTGCAATATCGGTACACTCTTCGACTAAAATTGAATTTACAAGCTGGCCATTGGAATCTGTTTGATATGTAATCAGTCTTTTACCAAGCCAATGATTGGCAAATTCTATTCCTTCTTCGGTTGAGCTCACAAGTTTGACACCTCCAGCTTTGCCTCTGCCGCCTGCATGTACTTGCGCCTTAACAACCCACTTGTTGCCACCTATTTCTCTACATGCTTTTACAACATCATCTGCAGAGGTAATAACCTTATTTTTTGAAACGGGTAAACCAAACTTAGCAAACAGCTCTTTTCCTTGATACTCGTGGAGATTCATTTTTTTCTATTTCCTATATGTATTGCTTGTCCATTTACCGCCATTGCTGCTTCATGAAGCGCTTCTGAAACTGTTGGATGGCTGAAAATAGTTAATCCAAGATCTTCTGCGCTAGCCCCAAACTCCATTGCAACAACCCCTTGCTGAACAATATCTGCAGCTGATGGCCCGAATGCATGAACGCCAAGTATTGTATCTGTTTTTTTATCAGCTATGACCTTAATAGATCCTGTGCTTTCACCAGAAGCCAATGCTCTTCCACTTGCTGCAAAAGGAAATGAACCTGTTTTAAATTCTATATTTGCGTACGCAAGATCCTCTTCAGTTTGTCCAACCCATGCAACTTCAGGATGAGTGTATATAACGGAAGGAACTAAGTTATAAGCCATCTCTGCATGCTTTCCAGCAATCCTCTCAACAACCATGATACCTTCCTCAGAAGCCTTATGAGCTAACATTGGTCCTCTGACAACATCTCCAATAGCCCAAATATTTTCAACATTAGTCTCACAAAAATCATTTACTGGAATAAAACCTTTTTCATCAACAGATATGCCACAATTTTTATCAAGCAAATTATCTGTATTTGGTTTTCTTCCAACTGCAACAATCAATTTATCAAATGTTGCTTCAGAAACATTGCCATCATGTTCATAAGTAACAGAAACAGATTTATTATTCGATATTGCAGAAGTTAGCTTGCATCCTAAATTAATATTTAATCCCTGCTTGTTAAATTCTTTAAATACATCTTTAGCAATTCTTTTATCTGCCATAGGCAAAAACTCATCCAAAGCTTCTAGTACCATAACTTCAGAGCCCAATCTTGACCAAACACTTCCGAGCTCTAATCCAATGACTCCTGCGCCTATAATTCCTAATTTTTTTGGAACCGATTCAAATTCTAGTGCTCCAGTGCTGTCAACAATATCTTTGTGATTGATCTCTGCAACTGGAATATTAATTGGGGACGAGCCTGAGGCTATAACAATGTTTCTTGTTTCAAGAACTTCTGAATTATCGTTAGAAGTTACCTCAACATGATTTGCGTCAATGATTTTTGCATGACCATAAACTTGAGTAACTTTATTTGCTTTAAAAAGGCCTGAGATACCTGTGGTTAATTGAGTAACAATTTTGTTTTTTCTATCCATCATTTTTGAAATATCTAGCTTTGGCTTGCTAACAGATATGCCGTGATCAGAAAAATGATTAATAGCATCTGCGTATCTATGAGATGAATCAAGCAATGCTTTAGAAGGAATGCATCCAACATTTAGGCATGTACCGCCTAATTGCGTGCTTCCATCAGCACCAGAAGATTTCTCAATACAGGCTGTTTTTAATCCTAATTGCGAAGCTCGAATAGCTGCAACGTAACCTGCTGGACCACTTCCAATTACAATAACGTCATACATTTTAATGCCTCATAAGTTTAAAAGAAGTTTTTCAGGAGCCTCTAATTGATCTTTTATAGCAATCAAAAATGCTACAGCCTCCTTTCCATCTAGAAGGCGATGATCATAACTAAGAGCAAGATACATCATAGGCCTTATAAGTATTTCACCATCTATAGCAACTGGTCTATCTTGAATGGTGTGCATTCCTAGAATGGCAGTCTGTGGAGCATTTAAAATTGGTGTAGATAGCAAGGATCCAAAAACACCTCCATTTGAGATAGTAAAAGTACCGCCCTGCATTTCAGCAATTGAAAGCTTTCCATTCTTGGCTTTATCTGAATAATCTAAAATTGATTTTTCAACATCTGCTAATCTCAAATTATCAGCATCTCTAATTACTGGAACAACTAATCCTCTTTCAGTTGAAACCGCTACACCTACATCCTGATAGCCATGATAAACAATATCGCTTCCATCAATAGATGCATTCACCACTGGAAACTTTTTTAGAGCCTGAACTGCTGCCAGGACAAAGAAACCCATAAAACCAAGTTTTACACCATGTTCAGCATAGAAATCTTCACCATATTTAGCTCTTAGATCTTTAATCGGCTTTAAATCAACCTCATTAAATGTTGTTAACATTGCTGTCTCTTGCTTAACGCTTAACAGTCTATTAGCTATAGTCGAACGTAACCTAGACATTGGCACTCTCTCTTCTAATCTATCGGTTGCAATCACAGGATGTGAAACAGGAGCATGAGAAGGAGCATTAATGCTTTGTTTAATCTGCGAATCTTTTGAAGATTCTTCGAGATGATTAACTATATCTGCCTTGGTAATCCTTCCATCTTTTCCTGAACCATCGATGCTGCTCTCATCCAATTCATGTTCTTTTAATAATTTTTTTACTGCGGGGCCATTTGCCTTAGAATGAATCTCATTGGACTTAATAGTGTCTATTTCGATTTCATGACTAGGCACAGGAAGATCGTCAGCAGGCGATTGGATATCACTCTCAGGCTGTCCTCCTTCTTCAAACTCTGCTATTAATTCAGCGCTTAACACTATCTCACCAGCAGTTTTCAAAACCTTAGAGATAATTCCATCAAAAGGAGCAACAACCTCCAACACAACTTTATCAGTTTCGATTTCTGCAATAACTTCATCTTGTTTTACGGACTCGCCTTCTTTCTTAACCCAATTTGCAATGGTTCCATCTGCCACAGATTCTGGGAATGTTGGGGATTTAATTTCAATTGACATAATTATTTCTCTAGGATGTTAAAGCCTCAATAACTAAAGCTTCTTGTTGTTGATTGTGTAATTTATTAAGACCAACTGCTGGAGCAGCTGATGCTTTTCTGCTTACTAATTCTATTTCAGTAGCATTTATTCTATCTAATACTATTTGCAATCTATGACGATGACTAAACCAAGCACCCTGATTTCTGGGTTCTTCCTGACACCAAATATATCGATTTGCATTCTTATAAGATTGAATAGTTTTTTCAAGTGTGTCATAAGGAAAGGGATACAATTGCTCAATCCTTAACAAGGCTATATTTTTAATTCCAAGCTCCTCTCTCTTTGATGCTAAGTCATAAAATACCTTTCCAGAACATATAACGATTTTCTCGACCGACTCAGGATTTGGATGTGTATCATCTATTACATACTCAAAAGACCCTTCTGTGAGACTTTCGATAGAAGAAACAGCTTGAGGATTTCTCAATAAGCTTTTTGGAGAAATCACAACCAATGGTCTTCTCATTTTTCTGATTGTTTGCAATCTAAGAAGATGATAAATCTGAGAGGGTGTACTTGGTACACATACCTGAATATTATTATTTGCACACAACTGCAAAAATCTTTCTAGTCTTGCGCTGCTATGCTCTGGACCCTGACCTTCATATCCATGAGGTAGGAGCATTACTAGTCCTGAAAGCCTATCCCATTTATGCTCAGCAGAGACGATAAACTGATCTATAACTACCTGAGCTCCATTTACAAAATCTCCAAACTGAGCCTCCCAAACTACAAGACCAGATGGTCTAGTAGCAGAATAACCATACTCAAATCCTAGAACAGCCTCTTCAGATAACAAAGAATCATAAATATCAATTGTTGTATTGGCGCTATCTGCAATATTAACCAACGGCATTCCGCCCTCACCATCTTTTTGATTGAACACAACTGCATGGCGATGAGAAAATGTTCCCCTTCTGATGTCTTGGCCAGTAAATCTAATGGGGTATCCTTGGTCCAATAAAGTTGCATATGCCATATTTTCTGCAAACCCCCAATTCACAGGAATTTTCTTTTCAGCCATTTGAATTCTATCGGCAAATATTTTTTCTACCTGTTTTTGCAATACAAAGTCCTTCGGTGGAGTAAAAGCTATTTGAGCGAGCTCTTTAAATCTATTGTCATTAAAAGTAGATTCAATTTCAGCATCTCCTTTTTGATTGATATAAGGCGTCCAATCAAACCACATCGACTCATTTGGCTGCATCGCCAAATTGTGAGCAACAGAGTCTCCATTTTCTATAGTAGATCTATACTTCTTTTCTATTGCATCACACTCAGATTGGCTCGTAACCCCTAATGAAATAAGTTGTTCTTGATATGAAGTTTTAACAGATGGATGATTTACTATTTTTTTGTACATCATTGGCTGGGTGGATGATGGTTCATCTGCTTCGTTATGACCTCTTCTTCTATAACAAAAGAGATCTAAAATAATATCCTTTTTAAAATTATACCTATATTCACAAGCTAATTTAGCTGCAAAAACAACCATTTCTGGATCATCCCCATTAACATGAAGGATTGGAGCTTCAATCATCTTTGCCACATCAGTTGCATACTGGGTTGATCTAGAATCCTCTTCATTGGATGTAGTAAATCCGATCTGATTATTTACTATTACGTGTATAGTACCCCCGACTCCATAGCCTCTAGTTTGTGACATTTGTAGAGTTTCCATGACAACTCCTTGACCCGAAAATGAGGCATCTCCATGGATTAAAATTGGGACAACGAGCTCTTTATTTTCATCATTTAATCTGTCCTGTCTTCCACGAACTGATCCTAAAACCACAGGATCAACAATTTCGAGATGCGAAGGATTATTTGCTAGGGAAACATGCACTTCTCCATTAGGAGTTAAAATATTTGATGAGAAACCAAGATGATATTTTACATCCCCTGAGCTTGCTCCCTCTAGCTCAAAATTTTCTTCAAATTCAGCAAATAACTCTTTGGGGGATTTCCCTAAAACATTTACCAATAAATTTAGTCTGCCTCTATGCGCCATCCCAAAACAAATTTGTTCTGCACCAAATATGCCACAATTTTGTATCAAACTATCAACCAAAGGAATAAGAGATTCCGCTCCATCTATGCCAAATCTTTTCATGCCTGGATATCTAGATGCTAAAAATTTTGCAAGGCCTTCAGCTGAGCTCAAACGCTTTAAAATGTATTTTTGTTCATCATGACTAAAATTTAGTTTTCCTAAATTAGGTTCTAACCTTTTTTGAAACCAAGCTCTCTCAGACAATGCTGAAATATAGTTATATTCGACTCCTAAAGTACCGCAATATATTGCCTCTAAAGCTTGAATAATTTCAGATAAAGTTGCTGTTTTTTTACCAATTTTTAATGAATCTGTTTCAAAAACATCGGATAGGTTCGAGTTATCTAAATTATAAAAATTAATATCTAGATCATCGCAGTGACGGATTGACTTTAATCCTAAAGGGTCTAATTTAGCCTTTTGATGTCCTCTATTTCTGTATGCTTGAATCAGTTGGATAACCTGAACTTGCTTTGAGTTAAAACTAACATTATTAGAAGCAGTTTGTATCGAAGGGTTAATTTCCTCTTCTTTAAACTTATTGATAATTTCTTTATGCGATACATCTTCTTGCGCACCATTAGTCTGAGGCAGCGAGTCAAAGTATATTTTCCAGTCATCTGGAATTGATGATGGGTTATCTAAATATGATTCATATAAAGATTCTAAGTATGAGCTTTGAGCGCCTGCTGCATGAGAAGTCGACCAAAATGTCTCCATGTTATTCATTTTTAAAGGTCAGCCCGCCCCATCAGATACGATAATGTTTTCTTTTTTATTGTTTGATAGCAGCATGGATTTAATTTCACCAATTGCATGGTTTGGGTTTAAGTCTTTTGGGCAAACATTTACACAATTCATAATTCCATGGCATCTGTAAACGCTAAATGGATCAGATAATCCCTCTAACCTCTCAGCAGTTTTAGTATCTCTTGAATCAGCTATAAACCTATAAGCCTGCAATAAAGCGGCTGGACCAACAAATTTGTCTGGGTTCCACCAAAATGATGGACAACTTGTTGAACAACAAGCGCATAAAATACATTCATATAAACCATCAAGCTTATCTCTATTTTCAGGTGTTTGTAATCTTTCTTGAGCAGGAGGCTCAGTTTCATTTTGGAGAAAAGGTTTGATCTTATCGTATTGAGCATAGAACTCTGTCATATCAACGACCAAATCACGAATCACAGGCAACCCAGGCAATGGTCTTAGCTCAATTTTATTCTTTTTAATTGCTTGGGAAATTGGAGTTATACAAGCAAGTCCATTCTTTCCATTAATATTCATACCGTCAGAACCACATACTCCTTCTCTACAAGATCTCCTGTATGAGATTGATGAATCTTGCTCTTTAAGAATATTTAATAATTCAAGCAACATAATGTCCTTTTCAGGTTTTTTAATTGAGTATGTTTGGGTATAAGGAAACTTATCTGTTTCAGGGTTATATCTATAAATATTTACATCAATCATTTTTTAATCTCAAATAAAATTAATATGTTCTTACCTTTGGCTCAAAAGTGTCCACTTGAGCTGGTTCAAAATTAACGTCTCTTTTGCTCAAAGTTTTTTGGATGGGATCATATAAAGAATGACATAACCAATTCTTATCATCACGCTCCTTATAATCGTCTCTTGCATGCGCACCTCTACTCTCAGTTCTTTGGAACGAAGCAATTGCTGTTGCCTCAGCTACTTCAAATAAGTTTTGCAATTCTAAAGCCTCTACTCTGCTAGTGTTAAAAGCCATGCTTTTATCTTGTAAATGAAGATTAGAAATCTTTTCTCGAATTTCATTTAGAGCTGAAACACCTTTTTCCATGAAGTCACCTCTTCTAAAAACACCAAAATAGTTCTGCATAACAGATTGAAGTTCTCTCTTGACCTCAGCAACTTCAAACCCCTCAGCTGATGAATTAATTCTATTAAGACTATCAAGCGCTTGATCAATATCATCCCCACCTGCATCAGCAACTCCACCTCCTGTCTTCAATGCTTCTTGAATATGAATACCAGCCGCCCTCCCAAAAACTACTAGATCAAGAAGGGAATTACCTCCCAGTCTATTAGCGCCATGAACTGAAACGCATGCGGCCTCACCAACCGAGAACAAACCAGAAATAATTTCGTCTGCACCATTAGATTGTTTGTAAGCTTGGCCATGAATATTGGTAGGTGTTCCACCCATCATATAGTGACATGTAGGCACAACAGGAATTGGATTATATATTGGATCAACTCCAGCAAAAGTTCTTGAAAGTTCACATATTCCTGGAAGTTTTGCATTCAATACATCTGCGCCTAAATGATCAAGCTTTAAAAATACATGATCTTTATTTTCACCACACCCTCGACCTTCTAGAATCTCCAATACCATTGATCTTGCAACAACATCTCTTCCAGCGAGATCTTTTGCATTAGGAGCATATCTTTCCATAAACCTTTCGCCTTCAGCATTAACTAAATAGCCTCCCTCTCCTCTACATCCCTCAGTAACCAAAGAGCCTGCTCCATATATTCCAGTTGGATGAAACTGCCACATTTCCATATCTTGAGCGGGAAACCCTGCTCTTAAAGCCATTCCCAAACCATCTCCTGTATTAATAAGAGCGTTTGTAGTTGAGGAATATATTCTTCCAGCGCCACCTGTAGCCATAACTGTTGCTTGTGATTTTAAATATGCAACTTCACCAGACTCAATTGAAAAAGCAATAACACCTGTAACTTCCTTTGATTGGTTAAGAACCAAATCTACTGCAAACCATTCGTTTAGAAAATTAGAGCCTTCCTTAATATTGTTTTGATAGAGTGTATGAAGGAGCGCATGCCCTGTTCTATCAGCAGCTGCACATGTTCTGGCTGCTTGACCGCCTTTGCCAAAATCTTTTGACTGTCCGCCAAAAGGACGTTGATATATTCGACCATTATCAAATCTAGAGAAAGGTAACCCCATATGCTCTAGCTCGAATACTGCCTTGGGTCCTTCTGAGCACATATACTCGATTGCATCTTGATCTCCAATATAATCCGA